>CALJVJ010000241.1 GCA_937974625.1 uncultured Saprospiraceae bacterium | reverse complement strand
TATCAGCTATTAGCTTTATAGGATGGATTTTAAAATTAATAAATTAATCATGTGTAGATTTATATATTTATCAATATTTATTACTTTCAGTAATACCGTATTTGGGATGGATGTGATAGGAAAGGTAGTGGACAATCAAGGAATGCCTATTATAGATGCTTATATATTGAAAGTGGATGGCAGTTTTCATGCAAGTAGTAACGAACTAGGAATTTTCACTTGTAAAGATGCTCAAATTGGAGATACCTTAGTCATCAGTTACTTAGGTTACGCAGACAAGCAAATAGTAATAGAAAAAGCAAGTTTTACTAAGTCTATGACAGTTGTATTAGAAGAAACTTATTTTGATTTGGAACAAGTTCGTATTTCTAATAGTCTAAAATCCACGAATCAATTAGCAAATATTGATTTAATCATCCAACCAGTCAATTCTTCTCAAGAAATATTACGAAAGGTCCCTGGCTTATTTATTGGACAACATGCAGGTGGTGGCAAAGCGGAACAATTATTCTTGCGAGGATTCGATATAGACCACGGCACCGATATTGCAGTTTCGGTTGATGGTATTCCAGTTAATATGGTGTCCCATGCCCATGGTCAAGGATATGCTGATTTACATTTTCTTATTCCTGAAACTGTCCAGCGGTTAGATTTTGGAAAAGGTCCATATTATGCTGACAAAGGTAATTTTACTACAGCAGGTTATGTAAATTTTCAAACCAAAGACCAATTAGACAATAGTAGCATCAGCTTAGAAGCTGGCCGATTTAATACGAAAAGAGCAGTGGCTTTAATTGATTTATTAAAAAATACTAAACAACAGCATGCTTATATCGCAGGAGAATATTTGATAAGCGACGGCCCTTTTGAAAGTCCTCAAAATTTTCATCGACTTAATTTAATGGGAAAATATACCGTTAATCTTGCGAATAATGACAAATTTACCTTTTTGGCTTCCTATTTTGATAGTGAGTGGACTGCTTCGGGGCAAGTTCCACAAAGAGCGATTGATAGTGGTTTAATTAATAGGTTTGGTGCAATAGATGACACTGAAGGAGGACGAACAGGAAGAACAAATATTGCCTTAAACTATACCAAAAATACGGGAGCAAATTCCTTTTTAAAAAATAGGATTTACTTTTCCAATTACCATTTTGACTTATTTTCCAACTTTACATTTTTTGCTAATGACCCAATAAATGGAGACCAGATTCGTCAAACCGAAAATCGGAATTTATTTGGAGCAGAAAGTGTTTGGCATAATAACAAACTATCAAATTTTAATTATAAAATAGGTGCAGGGTTTCGACAAGACAAGGTCAATGATATCGGATTATGGAGGACTTTAAATAGAAATACCATACTCTCCTCTTTAGCACAAGGAACAGTCCAAGAATCGAATTATTATAGTTTTCTAAATACCGAATTCACTTTTGGAAATTGGATAATCAATCCAGCACTACGCTTAGATTATTTCAATTTTAATTATGCGGATGAGTTATTAATCAATAAAAATGATGCTGAAAATAGTTTGATATTAAGTCCCAAATTAAACATCATTTATACCGCTAATGCTAATCTACAGTTGTTTGCAAAATCTGGAGTTGGATTTCATTCAAATGATTCCAGGGTTGTTTTGGCTAGAAATGGAAAAGAAACACTTCCTGGTGCTTTTGGCGTAGATATAGGCTCGAATTGGAAGCCCACCTCAAAATTGTGGGTAAATACAGCCTTATGGTACCTATTCCTACAACAAGAATTTGTTTATGTAGGCGATGAAGGAATTGTAGAACCGAGTGGAAAAACTAGGCGTTTAGGTATCGATGTTAGTGTAAGAGGTCAATTATCTAAAGCACTTTTTTATAATACTGATTTTAACTATACGATTGCACGCTCGATTGAATCCCCTAAAGGAGAAAATTTGATTCCTTTAGCACCAGAATTAACAATGTCGGGTGGATTATCTATGCAATTTGAAAATGGCTTAATTGGAGGTATTAACTATCGATTTATAAAGGATAGACCAGCGACTGAAAGCAATAGTATTGTGGCAGAAGGCTATTTTATTACAGACTTAAATTTAAACTATCAATTCAAAAAAATCACTTTTGGCTTAGAAGTACAAAATCTATTTAATAACGTATGGAACGAAGCTCAATTTGCCACCGAATCAAGATTATTTGATGAGTTAGAAGCAGTGGAGGAATTACATTTTACGCCGGGAGCACCATTTTTTATCAAGGGGAAGGTGACTTATAGTTTTTAAAAAGGAGGAAATAAGACAGGTCAGATTTTTGGTAATCTGACCTGTCTTATCTTTTCAGAATTGTAGTAGAATGAAAATATCGATAAACTTCTTACCCTTTGAAAATGGTCCTACGAAATTTAAAGGGTTACAAGTCTATTATAAAGAAGGTATTTCTCTTGGGCTATTACGCTTACCGCCAAAAGTAAATCCAAATCCTAATCTAGTATTAATCGTTCGATTTTTTTCCAATTGAAAAGCACCAATGATATTATCGCTCAAGAAATAAACTTGAAATGCCCCTAATTGGAGGGTAGCATTTAACCCAAGTAAAAAAGGTTCTTTGTTCATCACCTCATAAGCAGTGCCTATGTTGAACCATTTAAACAACTGATAATTAGTACCCAAAGAAAATGCAGAAAAGCCATTACCATGAATTGATGTATAGTATCCAGTGGCATTTAAACGCCATTTATCATTTATTTCATAGCCAAAACCAATATAGAATTGAGGACTTAAATTTGTGGAAAAAGAACCAGCCGTTTCATCAAATTTAATGATGTCTATAGAATCTTGAGCAGTTTCAAAATCAAAAACTTCTTCACCATCAAAAGTCAATTGCCCCAAACTAAGCCCATCGAACTCAAAAGTCTCATTAGCAGTATAAGTTCTAGGCGATTTTTTCCAATTAATCCTACCTAAATCTAAAGCACTTACGGAAAAAGACAATTGCTCATTGATTTGCCAATCCGCCCCCAAATCAATTCCAAATCCATGGTTCCCAGAAAAATTAAATCCTATTCGACCTATCCTAACATCGTTCCATGAGTTGGTATTATTTCCTGCCACATCTATGGCTACATCCATATCTAAAAATAATTGATAGATGTCTTCATCAGTAAATAAGTCAATTGTGGATTTTCTTGATATTGCGGTAGCAAGCCCAGGTAAATATTTTAAACGCCCCCCTATTCTAATTTTTTCAAGTTGGACCACAGCTCCAAATGCAAATTCCTGATAAGCTTGAAAGGAAAAATCAGTGTCTAAAGAAACAGTTTGGCCAATATAAGGTGCATTGCCATTAATAGCTAAGTCAAGAACAGCACCAGAATAATCTATTAAACCCGCCCCTTTAATCGAATGACTAAGAGAAAAAGACCAATTATCAGGTGTGTAAATAAAACGAAAGGTTTCAAAACTAGTAGCAACTCTAAAGATATTACCCTGTCCAAAATTTAATTCATGCTCAGGATAAATTAAAACGTTAGCTGCTTCATTGTCACTTATAAAATCTTGGTACGATGGACCATTTGAAAAAGCACTGAAAGAAAATGGAAATAAACTTAACTCAAAACGATGTTCGCCTATATGTGTAGGCTTGACAGACTGTTGGTTAACCAAGTGGTTTAATCCATATAGGCTTAAATTTTCTTGTCCAATACAGTTAATAGAAAGCGAAAAAAAGCAGTAAAAAAGTAGATATTTTTCCAAATTAAAATAGGTGATAAGTTAAAAAATAAACAAATTAGGAAATTCCTTATCCACTAGACTATATTTTTAGCGCTTACCCCTATATTTCCATATTATTAAATCGCCCACTTCAAATAAATCGCTCCCCAAGTATATCCACCGCCAAAAGAAGTCAAGATAATATTATCTCCTTTTTCCAATTGGTCTTCATAATCCCAAAGGCAAAGTGGAATAGTTCCAGCAGTCGTATTGCCGTATTTATGAATATTCATCATCACTCGTTCCATTGGGTAGTCCGCCATTTTAGCGACGGTTTCAATAATTCGTCGATTTGCTTGGTGTGGTACCAACCATTTAACGTCATCAACAGTCATATTATTCCGAGAAATCACCTTTTTGACAACATCTGACATATTTGAAACCGCTGCCTTAAAAACGGGTCGGCCATTTTGAACGACAAATTGTTCTCTCGCCAATACATGGTCAGTTGTAATTGGGTGGGCAGAGCCACCTGCTTTGATATATAAGTTTTCAGAGCCTTTACCATCAGACTTTAATAAGGAATCTTTTATACCTACCTCCTCAACTGTTGATTCTAATAATACAGCTCCTGCCCCGTCTCCGAAAATAATACAGGTTGCTCTGTCTTGATAATCAATGATAGAGGACATCTTATCAGCCCCTAGAACAATAACCTTTTTATGCGTACCACTTTCAATAAATTTCGCCCCAGTAGTCAGGGCAAACAAAAAACCAGAGCACGCCGCATTCAAATCAAAAGTAAAGGCATTATTACACATAGTACCCTTAGCCACCAAATTAGCAGTATCAACTACCCTCATATCAGGTGTAACGGTAGCACATATAATTAAGTCAATATCATTAGGGTCCGTATTCGTTTTTTGCAATAGTAAATTCACTGCCTCAATACCCATTACAGAAGTACCCTTACCAGCACCTTTTAAAATACGACGTTCTTGAATACCCGTCCGAGAACGAATCCATTCGTCGTTGGTATCCACCATTGTCTCTAATTCCTTGTTGGTCAAAACATAATCTGGTACGTATCCAGCAACCCCAGTAATAGCAGCGTTCAATTTAGACATATTATATTTTTTATAATATTTTAAGTTTGGAACAATATTTTATATTAAAATAAGTTTAATAGGTAACTAGATTAATTTTAGTTCTTACCTGCATTTATCAAAAAAGAAAGAAAATTTACTGGCAAAAAAATCTAAGATACAAGCTGCGAATATATTAACACTTGTTTCAAATATTGAATTTTTTTCACTAAAATTTTATTTCTACGCTCTTCAAAAGTTAAAAAAAAGAAATCCTAATCTACCATTAGTAATTAAAATATTGATTATCAGAATTATATAAATAATCAATATTTTGAAATGACTTTATAAAAGTCTACTCTACACTTGGAAATTAAAAGGAAAAAACAGACTGCTCTGTTCAAATGAAACGCAAATTACATGGAAAATAGCTTCAACTCTTCTTGTATTTATCCTGAAAAAGTAATTTTTTTTAAAATATATTAAGATAACGAATAATATGTGGCATGGATTTTGGAATATATTTTTCAACAAATTTACCATTTAAAATTACTTACCAACTCAATTAATATTTGCTACAATCTTCTTAAGAAGAATAACTTAAAGTAGCACAATATTTAACGACCCGAGAAAAGGATTTAACCACTCTCAAGAATCTTTACACAACAACAACAAAAAAGGCAGATAACAACTCTATTTACAATAGCTGTATGATTTTAGTATTCCTAAAATCGTTCACCTATATTGGATAGCCTCTGACACTATTGGCTATTTATTTTGGAAAACCAAAATAAGTTAAAGAACCCCTATTTTTTAAAATTAAATACAACATTCGGACTATGAAACTTAAAACAACGACCCTCATTTTCACTTTTTTGCTATCTTGTTTTTGTAGTTACGCTACTCCTGTTCTTAAAATAAACTTTATTGAGAATAACTTAGAGACTGCCAAGGCAGTTGCTGAGAAGGAAGGCAAACTTATCATGGTTGATTTTTGGGCAACCTGGTGTAGTCCATGTAAATGGATGGATGAAGAGACTTTTAGCAAACCAGAAGTGGCTAATTATCTGAATAAAAACTATATTTCTGTCAGGGTAAATATTGATAATTTTGATGGTATTGATTATAAAAACCAATACGACATCAGGTTTTTACCCACTATTATGGTAATAGATGCCAACGGAAAAGTAATAAAAAAATACGAAGAGTCTATGGCACCGTCTAAGCTTATAAGAGTCCTAAAAGATTTAGACGAAAATAAGGTATTGCCACCATATATTAATAGAACAATGGTCCAATCTATTAACAAACCCATCGTTTCTAGAAAAAAAGTGGTCAAAGACGCACCTAGTTTTACGCCATCAACTACAGGAAGTAGTAACAGACTAAAAGAAAATAAAAACCTTGTTACGCCGAAGAAGGAAAATAAAAACCTTGTTACGCCTAAACGGAAAAAGAAGGTACGCCAGCCTGAAGCAAAAATTACTAGTGCTAATGAAAATAGAACTAGCTATAACACTAATTCCTATAATGCTACTGTCTATAAACCAACTAATCCGAGTTCAGCAAAGGTTAATAATAATTATTCGATTAAGCATAATGAGGCAGTTAGCGAAATTGGCTTATACCAATTGAATGTAAAAAAAGCGCCAAGGAATGGTTTTAGTGTACAAGTAGGTGCCTATTATGACTATAAAAATGTTTTGATAGAAGTTGCTAAATTTCAAAAGGCTTTTGCAGAAGAAGTTTTAGTTCATATCTCTGAATTTAATGGCACAACCTGCTATAAAATTATGTTAGGGCATTATACCACTCATCAAGAGGCAAGCAACGATAAAATAATTCTAAAGGAGGCAGGTGCACCAGATGCATTTGTAAAAGATTTAACTTCTTTATAGGGAACACGATAAAAATAACTTTAGATTCTGTCAAAGTAATAATGGTTCACTTTAAGCTAGTTATTTAATTGCTTTGACTCAGAAGAATCTAAAGTTATTTTATCTTACTACTAGGATTTATCTTTTATAATTCGATACTACTATTTTACAACTATACTAAGTGAAGTCTCCTACGGGAGCTTCACTTTTTTTGTTTTAGAAGGTTCCTTAAAAAAAGGAAGTCTTTAAAATTTATATCCATAACCAAAAAACATATAGAATAAATTACTGATAGTCAATCTATTAAAATTCCAGAACAGAATAAATTAAGAGTTTTACTTATGCTAGCTTTTTTGTATATTGCCGCCAATTCAGGGGAATGAGCCTAACTACCCTCAACTATCGAGCAACGAAAGATTACAAATTTATGCACTTTGAGAGGCGTGAAGAATTTTCTATAAATAGCACTATTAATGCTAATATACAAGTACTTTTACAGGCTTGTTTCCCTGATTATCCATCTCACCAAACCTATTTCAAACAGGTTCCACATTCAAGAATATTAGTTTGGAAAAAAGAAGCACTAATTGGTCACGCCAGTTTAGAATATCGAAAAATAAAGGTCGGAGAAACCATTATGAAAGCCTTGTTAATAGGTGATATCTGTGTTTTACCAGCCTTTCAAAATCAAAATATTGCTTCAGAAATTATTGCTAAAATTGAATCGCTAGGAAAGGAAAACAACTTAGATTTAATGATGGTGACCGTAACAGATACCTCACTTTATACACGAAATGGCTTCTATACTGTTGATAATATTTGCCGATGGGTTATTCTTCAAAATCACAGCACCTTAGGTGTTAGAGAACGCAATTTGAATAATAGTTTAATGATTAAAAACTTAGGTCAATCGAAGTGGAATGACGGAATCATTGACTTTATGGGACATATTGTTTGAATTTGAAAAAACTATTAGAAACACTGAAAAAATAGAAATACTTTTTCTCAAATAGAAATTTTACGCTTTCTAGCAATCACTTGCCAATTTTCTTTCCACTTATTATCTTTAATGACATGCGCTTCTTCGTGCAAAGCAACCGATGGGCACACATGATAAGGTATTCCATATAATACATCCCCAACTGCTAATTTGTCCCAATTTTTCACTTTCACCATTAAATGTTCTTCGCTGTGCTTATAAGCTTCATAATCAGATAAATTTAAAAATCGAATTCTGTTAGGCATTGGATTTTCTGAACCTACTGCTTTATGTCCTAAATCTACGGTAATAATACCTTCTATGGGTTTTGAAATGATTCTTGTCATCAAAACAGCTGCCCATTGAATATCCAATTCTGGAACCATTTCTGCATAACCTGCATCCCATAATAAAACAGTACCTGGACTGCAATATATATTACTTCGCATAGAAGCAGAAGAGAAGGAAGGCGAACCGCCACTAATTACCTCTAAATCTTTACCATATGACTTTTTCACTTGGTCTAAAAGCCCATATATTGGTCTAAAAGCTTTGTCACTACCACTTTTCCGGTCCGCTAAACTAGCAGAGCGAAATTGGCCATCGTACACATGAAATCCTTTAAAATCTATATTAGAAATAGCCATCATGGTGGTAATAAGCGAATAAGTCGAATCATCCAAGGGACACCCTGTTCTATTCAGCCCATTATCAATATCTAAATAGATATTAGCAGTCCTATTTTTTTTACCAAAACTAATGGCTAATTGATTAACTGATTCTAAATTATCCACCAACGATGCGACCGTAACCTTTGGATATTTTTCAGCTAAATCTCTCAATCTGTCAATCTTTGGTCCCGTCATTTGGTAGGCAATCAACACATATTTTGCCCCAGCTAAAATACACATTTCCATTTCTGCAATCGTCGCACATTTAAACCGTTGAATCCCTGCATTTAATTGCATTTCCACGACCTCCTTCATTTTATGGGTTTTCACATGCGGAAATAATCGGTTTATTTCACCATCCACATTGGCAATCATCGCATCAATATTATGTTGAATCCGTTTAGGGTAAACCAATAAAGCAGGACTATCTATTTGGTCAATATTTGAAACTTCGTACCAATGCATATTATTTTTTTAATTATTATAAATGGAACTTTCTTACTGAAAACTCATTGTATAATATTGGAGTTCATACTTCGAGTTTCAAAAGTAAGCAAATAGGCTTATTTTTGATAAAAATTTTGATTGGATGTTGAAAATAATTTAACATCAAAATACTAAGATAAAGCGATAATGAAATTAGAGCCTAAGGATTTATTTGAAAAATTAGAGTTTGATAAAGTACTTGAATTGGTTGAAGCAGAGTGTTTCGGAGAATTGGGTCGAGAAGTGGTAAAGAAAATCACCCCAGACACCAATCGAGTACGCATAATAAATAAATTAAAAGAAGTAAAAGAATATCAAGTCACTTTGGGAAATGACCCTTTCCCAATGCAGGCTTATGAAGATATTAGTCAAGATTTAAAAATGTTGGACATAGAAGATTATGTCCTTCCAATTGAAGGATTGCAGCGAATAAATATTATTCTACGGTCTGTTAATTTAATTTTTAAATATTTTGCAGATGCTCGCCAGCAAGTTTATCCTACCTTATACCAATTAATACAGCCTATTACATTTGATGCTGCTTTGATAAAAGAAATTGACCGAGTAGTAGATGAAGAAGGTCAAATCAAACCAGATGCTTCTCCCAAATTGATGAAAATTCGTCGAAGTATGGGCGGCAAGGTCAAAGAATTGGATAGGCAATTTAGGTCTGTTATTACAAAGTATCGGTCCAATGGCTGGTTAACAGACAATGTAGAAAGTTTTAGAAACGGACGAAGAGTATTATCTGCTCCTTCTGAACATAAAAGAAAAATTCGTGGGATTATTCACGATGAATCAACGACTGGTCGTACGGCTTTTATCGAGCCCGAAGAAATCATTAGTATTAATAATGATATTTTTGAATTAGAGGTAGAAGAGAAAAGAGAAATCTATCGAATTCTAAAGGAATTAAGTGCAACGCTTCGTCCTTACGTTCCAGCGATGCACACCTATTTAGACCTAATGATTCGGATAGATGTCATTCAAGCGAAAGCTAGATTAGCCTACCGAATGAACGGAAATTTGCCTAAGGTAATGGGCAAACCACATTTAGGAATCAAAACAGGTTACCACCCACTACTCTATTTAAAAAATCAACAAGTCAACAAAAAGACCATCCCTTTCGATTTAATCTTGTTCCAAGACAATCGGATTTTGATGTTAAGTGGTCCTAATGCCGGTGGTAAATCAATCACCCTAAAATCAGTAGGTTTATTACAATTAATGTTGCAGTCGGGTATGTTAATACCAGTTGACCCAATTAGTGAAATGGGTATTTACGAGGATATCTTTGCAGATATCGGTGACCAACAATCTATTGAAGATGAATTAAGTACCTATAGTTCTAGATTGGCAAACATGAAAGTATTTATGGAAAATGCCACTAAAAAATCCTTGATTTTAATAGATGAATTTGGTTCTGGTACAGACCCGCAAATTGGCGGAGCAATTGCCGAGGCCATTTTAATGGAACTCAATAAACAAAAAGTATTTGGAGTAATTACTACCCATTATTCCAATCTAAAAATATTTGCTTTCAAGACTCAAGGAATTATTAATGGGTCAATGATATTTGATAAGGATACATTGTCTCCAACCTATGAATTAAGAGTAGGGCGTCCTGGTAGTTCTTATGCTTTTGAAATCGGAGAAAAAACGGGATTAGACCCAAAATTACTTAATTATGCTCGTAAGAAAGTAGGTAAGAAAGAAAATGCGGTAGAAACTTTATTGGTCAATCTACAACGAGATAAACAGGTTTTAGAAGAAAAATTAGCCGTATCAGAACAGCGAGCCAAGCAATTAGAAAAACTAATTAAAAATTATGATGAGCTTCATAGGAATCTCGAATATAGACGAAAGAAACAAAAATTAGAAGCGAAAGAACAAGCTCTTCAAAATACTGCTCAAGATAATCGACTCTTAGAAAATTTGATTCGGGAATTAAAAGAAAATGAAAAATTAGCGGAAGCTGAAAAGCTCAAAAAAGCTAAAGTAATCGCCAAAAAGGTCAGAGAGGAACGAAAAGAAATTGTAGAAGAAGTTCAGGATTTAAAAGAAGAAATTTATTATAAACCAGAACGTAATCGACCTTCCAAACCGATAACAGTTGGTGATTTTGTAAAATTAAAAACAGGAGGAGCAACGGGCCAAGTCGAATCCATCAATAAGCAAAAAGCAGTTATACAAATGGGCATCATGCACATGACTGTTCCATTAAGGGACTTACAACAAGCAGGAGAACCCTTGGAAATACGACGAACTAAAAGTATACAATTAGATACCACAGCAGCCAATGCTAAGTTTGAATCAAAAATTGACTTAAGAGGTATGAGCAAAGAAGAGGCATTAGCTGTTTTACAAGAATTTGTAGACCAAGCTTTAGTAGCAAGTGTTAGTAATCTAGAAATCATTCATGGAAAAGGTACAGGGGTACTACGAAAGGCAGTTCGGAAAAAATTAAGAGAATATAAGGATATTCAATCTATTGCTTACGCCCCACCCGAAAGAGGTGGAGATGGTTTAACGATTGTAGAATTTTAAAAAATGGTTCTTGGACAAATCCCGTGATAAAGTCGTTTCAATTCCAATTTTTTTCTCTCCTTTCACTCATGTTTCGTGTAAATTTTTAGAGAATAAAATTTTGCCCAGGTAATTGATGTTTTTTCAGTCACTTGTACGCGCATCTAAGCGGGAATGGAAGGCAAAAAACTGTTTGACATGAGGGAGGATACTCCCGAACCGCTCACGGATGGGATGCCTTTTTGTCTTGATTTTTGGTTCTTTTCATCTAAGGAAAAGAACAAGGTTTCGATATCTAATTCGGAATATCCCGATTTAATTCTTTAATTCAAAATTATATATTGAGGTTGTTTTTTTTATTTATTTCGTTTTACACGAAACGTGAGCTTTCATTCAGAAAAAAGCTTGAAATTAAATCGACCACGGAATTTGTCAGAGAACGTAAAAATGAAAGGGCATCAGATGATGCCCTTTACAACAATAACAAACAAAACCAACTAAAAAATTCTTATATAAATAAATTTATATTCTATTTAAGCGAATAAGATTTACCCTATTCTATACATCTAACGTTTAAAGAAGAAAAAAGCTGTTGGAAAATTGAACTTTAACAGTCCTATTGTTTGCTAGCAGTCAAAATAGAAAATAGGTGTTAATTTATTTGCGTTTTACCAGTTGGGTAAAATAAGAAAGCACAATATCTGTCAATCGACAAATATTGTGCTTTCTTATTAGACTTTATTATACAATAGGCTATACCCTATTCATAATCCTTAAATTTATCAATATCTCTTCTATCTCGCTTGGTAGGTCTACCCGTTCCTTTTTCTCTCATCTCAGGTCTTCCTTTGCCAACAAACCAATCTTTGTATTTATTTAATTCTTCTGGAGGCGTCAAATCTTCATAACAAGGTTGGGCTAAAATTGCAGAAACCCTTTTATCTAAAAGGTCAATCACTTTGAAAGAAAGGTCGAAGCCATTCTTTTTGACAGAAATCGTTTCACCTCGTTGCAATAAATAAGAAGGTTTGATATTATTTTCACCAACCTTTATTTTACCTGATTTGCAGGCATCAGTAGCCATAGAACGAGATTTAAAAATACGAACGCTCCATAACCATTTATCAATTCTAACTTTCTTTAACATGGAAACTTGAGTGGGTTTGCTAAAAAAAACCTAAAACTAAGCAATTACATTCAAATCTGCTTGAATTTCCATTAAATGGGCTTCCGTTAAAGGCTTATTCTTTAAACCGCGAACTAAAGGATTTAGTTCCGCTTTTTCCAAATCTTCAGGATTTAAAGAGGTTGTGAGCATGATATAAATAGGTGCCTTATCAATGTCAGTATCTTTATACAAATCTAAAAATTCCCAACCATTAATTTCAGGCATATTAATATCTAGAAAGATAGCATCTGGTTTCTGCCAATCACCGTTTTCCTTTTGTTCTGTAAAATACGCTAAGGCTTCTTTTGCAGATGAGAAAAACAGAAAGTTGTCAACTAGTCCAGAGTCTCTAACAATTACCTTATGGTAAAAATTAGTAGCATAGTCATCATCTATAAAAACAAGCAAATTAATTTTATCCATGGAATTAAATTGAAGGTAGAAATTATTAGTGGCGGGGGATTCAAAGTTATAATGCTTACTTCAAAAATAATTCCAAATAACACCTGAAGAGAAGAGAATAAATAAAAATATAAATATTACAAGCTTTTAAAGGGCTATAGTTAAACCATCATAGGCAAGTTCCACCCCTTCTGGTAAGGAAGGATTGACTTTTTTAGCAAGCCCCATTCTATGACTCACATGAATAAGATAGGCTTGTTCAGGTTGAATAATTTTAATTAAAGCTAAAGCTTGCTCTAAATTCAAATGAGCGTGATGCTCAGAATGATGTAATGCATCAATAGCAAGTAATTTAGTACCTTTTACTTTTGCCAAGTCTTCTGGTGCAATGCTTTTTACATCTGTCAAATAGGTAAAATCTTCGAATCTAAAACCAAAAACAGGTAAGGTGCCATGCATGGCTCTAATAGGTTTTACTAAAACACCATCAACGTCTATATCTATTTGGTTATCAATATTTTGTAAAATAATTCTTGGTGCGCCAGGGTATGGATTTTTGTCAAAAATATAGGAAAATCTTGTTTTCAATTCAGCTTGAACCCTTGGTTCTGCATAAACAGGCATGTGCTTTTTATGCTTAAAATTAAGTGGTCGAACATCATCTAAGCCAATTATATGGTCATTATGTTCATGAGTCATTAAGATAGCGGAAACATCTTGAACATTAGCTCTCAATAATTGCTGCCGAAAATCTGGACCTGCATCAATAATAATCACTTTTCCATTCCATTCAATCATAGCAGAAGTACGCAATCGATTGTCTTTAGGGTCAGTAGAAATGCAAACTTCACAATCACAACCAATTACTGGGACGCCCTGAGAAGTTCCAGTACCAAGGAAGGTTATTTTCATCATTTTTTATGCCTTCTTTTCATCTTGAACATCTTCCGCTTCTTCTTTTTCCTTTTTATTTTCTTTTTTAGAAATCTGCTTAAATGTTTTTAATGACTTTTCAGATAAGGTTTTTGTATCAATTTCCACTTGAGAAAGAATTTCAATTAGGACTCCAGCTCTACCTTCCGTGTCAAAAAACTTATTAATAACCGCTATCTTTTGATTTTCTACCATGCAATACCCAGAATTAAAACTCCCCTTTGCATAGCGAATTGTGTAGCCAACTTCTTCAAATAATTCTTCTATTTTTTTAAGTAAGTGCTTCGTTAATTTTAATTCTGCCATATAATTTTTTAAATACTAATTGTAGTTAGGCAAAAATATAATTATTAAGTTTACACCTCAAGTTAAAAAACCAGAAAACACTAGCATATGACCGATTGAGGTTACTTTTTTATTTACAAATCGTCAAAATTTGAAAAGTATACGGAAACCAAAGGCAAGTATGCTCGGTTAGAAGAATCAAAACTTAGCTAGGTTTTTGCATTTGGTTTTAAAAACTTCTTACTTGCATCATTTTTAATATTATGAAAAGACAGTTATTAGAAACGGAACAGAAAGCGTTAGAAATTAATCTGAATGATAAAATCTATGGTTCTTTTGCAGAAATTGGTGCAGGACAAGAAGTTGCTAGACACTTTTTTCAGGTAGGAGCAGCAGCAGGAACAATAGCCAAAACAATTTCTGCTTACGATAAAGTAGTATCAGATAAAATTTATGGTATTCAATCTACTGGGCGCTATGTTTGTGAAGCAAGAGTATACAAAATGCTGGATCATGAATATGAGTTGATGGAATCCAGATTGGATAATGAGCGACCCGATACTTGTTTTTTCTCCTTTGCCGATTCTGTGGCAGCAATTAACTTTAGTCGAACCATCAAAGGAAATGGTTGGCTAGGAATCCGATTTCAATTAAGACCAGATGCTCCACCCAATGATTTGGTTATCCATGTTAAAATGTTGGATAAGAACAACCAATTACAGCAACAAGCCATTGGTGTTTTAGGAGTAAATATGGTTTATGCTTGCTACAATTATCACGAAGCACCAGAAACCCTCTTGGAATCCTTGATAGACAGTTTGAGAGGTAGAATTAAAATTGATATGGTTCGCCTAACGGGTCCAGATTTTGAGGAAGTGGATAATCGAAGGTTGAGCTTAATGCTGGTAAAGCATAAACTAACAGAAGTAGCCATGTTTAATGAAGATGGACAAAATGTTCACGCTTCCGAATTCTTATACAAAAAGAATTTGATGGTTGTTAGAGGGAGTTTTAGACCCGCTACATTGGTCAACATGGATATGATAAAAACGGCTTACAAGCAGTTCCGTGAAGATGCAGGGCAAGAATCTAATAAATGTTTTTTATTGACCGAAATCACTATGGATAATCTATTATTAGATGGTGATTTAGATGAAAAAGACTTTTTAGATAGAGCTGATTTACTTTGTGAATTAGGACAAACCGTAGTTATTTCAGACTGCTCCAAACAACAGAAACTAATTGACTATTTTAAAGACTATAAAATCAAAAAATTAGGATTAGTAACAGGTGTGAGGGAATTATTGGAAATGGTAAATAATACCTACTACCAAAATCAAGATGGCGCATTACTTTCTGCTTTTGGTTCGCTTTTTACAAGAAACGTTGCTTTCTACGTATACCCAGCGTTACAAGAAGGTAGCGGAGAAACTATCAACTGCGAGAATTTGCCTGTCCCTGAAGATGTAAAATTTATTTATAAACATTTAATAGAAAGTAGTCAATTAAAGGATATTAAAGGCTTCAAAGAAGAGGTATTGCATATTTTCTCTCAACAAGTACTTAAAATGATTAAAGAGGACGAAAAAGGATGGGAAAAATTAGTGCCTTCAAAAGCAGCAAAATTGATTAAGGAAAAATGTTTATTTGGTTTTCCTTATGAACAGATGGAGTTTGAGTATTAAGAAAGTGCTTGGAAAGAAATTACTTAAGCATTTAGCGTATAAAAAATAGCTTACAGTGTTTTTGCACACTGTAAGCTATTTTTTCTATAAAGAGTAAAGAAGAAAATTTTATTTATAATCTCTAAAAAACCATAAGCCTAAAATTTAGGACACAAAATCTCTTCGTTTTCAAAGTTTCCTAAATAAGCAACTGATAATTCAAAAGAACTTCTTCGAGGACCAGGTAATGCCAAATCGTCCAAATTTAAGTCATAACTAAAGCCAAACAGTAAATTATCAAACTCAATTCCTACCATAGCAACTACGGCATCCAAACCAAAAGTATTATCCGCATTTCTAACAGGTCTTGCCCATCCACCAATGTGCAAAGCAAAGGGTGTATAATCCCCCATTGCAATTCTTACATTTGAGCCCGCATTGATTTCGATATGTGGACCTTGAATTTGAACTAAAGCCCTTGGAATAATAAATAACTTACTCCCCGCAGGAAATCTAGCAGCAATCAAACCCGTATACTTTCGAAATAACCGATTGTCATCAGGAATAGCAATATTCACATCGGGATTAGCGGCTAAAAAAGAAACATTTGGCTCCAATAAATGATGTACCGCTCCACCCAGATAGAAAGTAGTTCTATGGCTTGGAGAGAAGGTGTAATTAAGCCCTAAAGCAATATCAAAAAATGCAAAATTATTCTCTGGAAGAGTCTCTCCTGTTGGTAATGTATATCCACCAATACCATTATATTGGTCCTCAAAAGTCAGGTTTTCATAATTCACACTTCTTTGATTAACAGCCATTTGTCCACCAAGTGTAAGGTAATGCACACCAGAATCATCCAAGGCTTTATGAAAGGCACCTGAGAGCGCCATTTGAGTAGTCCTAAATCCAGAATCATCTACTTTGTCATTAAAGAAAGATAAGCCTACTCCGACAGCATCACTAACCCCTCGTTTATGATTCGTATCAAACCTTACATCTACTCCACCAGCGAAGGTAACATAGGGCGTTTCTAGCGTTTGTCTCCACTGGTCTCTTCGGACGATACCCATTCGATATCTTCCTCTAAATGCCCCCGCTAATGCAGGATTTGTTAGGGTTGGAACGGCAAAGTACTGTGTAAAATGTTTATCCTGTGCCGTTAGGTCAGAACAGAAAAAAAGAGTCGCAAAAAATGTAAGCAAAAAGATTTTTCTCATCTTTAGATTGAAGTCTATATGTAAATTAATTCCTAAGTTCACGAAAAAATTTGATGGCTAAATTATACAATCAAAATAGAAACCTCTTTTTCTCGTTATTAAATCACAATATTATTAGATTTTCAAACGGAATATGAAGATATTTAGTATTTTTAGTCCAAAAGGAAATAAACTTTGTTGGCTAATAAGCACTTTTTTATTTTTTTTGTAACTTGTCGTACTTAAAAACAACATTTTTGTTGCTGTAAGTCTTTGACTTTTGAATAAGCAAACCCTTATAAAAGCCATTCCTTCCAACACACAAAAATATACTAGCATACTGAAACTGTAATCATGATTTTTAGCATTTGTTCTCTTAGTGTGGTACCTGTCAGAGCAGGACGGAAGTACAAAAGTGAGATGGTCACCCAACTCCTTTTTGGTGAAGTCGTGGAATGCTGGGAGAAAAATGGAGACTGGACAAAGATTCGTTGTGTTTGGGATAATCAAATCGGTTGGGTCCCTAGTAATCAATTGACACCTATTACAGAAGAAGAAGCAAATCGTTACCAAACTACTTTTGCTTGTTGTATGGAACTGGCACAACCTGCAATTGCAGCTGACCACTTTCTCCCCTTAACTATGGGTGCCTCTCTCCCTTGTTTTGATGGAATGCGATTCGAAATAGCAGGTACTAGTTATTCCTTTAGCGGTCAAGTAATCACCCCTCAAAACATTCAAACTTCAATAGATTTACTAATTAAACTTGCTCGAAAATACCTATATGCACCAGAATTAGAAGGTGGTCGCTCTCCTTTTGGTATTGATAGTACTGGTCTAATTCAGATTCTCTTTAAAATGCTTGGGATTGCCATGCCGAGAGATGCTTATTTACAAGCTAGAAAAGGCGATAACGTGGATTTTTACGAACAAGCTTCCATTGGTGATTTAGTTTTCTTTCAAGACAAAAACGGTCATATCAATCA
This sequence comes from uncultured Saprospiraceae bacterium, assembly GCA_937974625.1. Taxonomy (GTDB): domain Bacteria; phylum Bacteroidota; class Bacteroidia; order Chitinophagales; family Saprospiraceae; genus JAFMDF01. The sequence goes on along the minus strand of CALJVJ010000241.1, from coordinate 42,092 downwards.
TGTCGGCTTAATTTGTGAAAAAGACCGCATTCTTCACACCTTCGGAAAAGTTAGAATTGACAAAATTGACCACTTCGGTATTTTTAACATAGAAACAAAAAAGTACACCCACAAACTTAGAGTTATAAAAAGAGTACTCACTGCAAGCACTAGTCCGTCAAGAGATATTCAAGAAACAGCATCCGAAGAAATTACCAATCAAATAGAAATGTTTAAATAGTAAATTAGTGGTAAGTAGTAATTTTAGGGAGTATTTTCCAATTTATTGGAGTATAAATCTTCTCACATTAACTTCTTCTGGTAGCGTCTTTCCTTTTGTTAAAAATTGCACCATTTCGTTTGCCCAATAGGGAGCAATAGACGTGCCTTTTGTTCCTAGCCCATTAAAAAATGCGATATGGTCATTGTTAGGATGTAAGCCTATTGCGGGCCTACGGTCCTTTAAAACAGGTCTAACAGCAGCTAAATGGTTGACTATTTCAAAATCTACTTTTAAAATCTGCTTCAATTCCTTTTCCAAATAATTCCTACCAATTTCAGTTGGCTCATTTGATAAATCATCCCATTCGTAATTGGAACCAAACCAGAATAAATCATTTTCAAGTGGGACTATAAAGAAATGTTTTTTAATAATGTCAGGCGTCTCTAGATTTGGAATACGAAGTATCAATGCTTCTCCTTTTGCAGATTCATACGGCAAGTGAGCAAACCAAGGGTTTCTAAAAGCAGCATATCCTTCACAAAAAATAACTTTCCGAGCAGAAATTTCTTTATAAATCACCTTATTAGGTTCTATTTCAAGTTGTTCATAATCAAATGATTCTGCTATTAATACGCCTTTGTTTTGAAAATAATTTTGAAAATTTTTAATAACTTTGCCCAAGTCGACTTTAGCACCTACAACTGTACCAAAACCAGCTTCATCATTTATATAATGGTGTAAAAAATGAGCATTCTTTTCCTTTTTCAAATATTGGTCATACCCTTCTAAGGTAGTTTTTGTCAACCAATTATTCCCCTCCGCATTACTCATAAAAAAACGGATAATATCCATGTCTTGCCAAACTTGAATACCCAATTCTTTTTCAATTTCTTGGTAAGTAGATTTTGCAAAGGGTAAGAAAGTATCAATCATCCAACTTTTGACAAATCTTCTACCCGTAATAGGATTAATAATTCCTGCGGCAATTTTGGAGGCAGAAGTTTGATGGTTATTATCAATAATCAGGTAAGGTTGTTTGGCTTTTTCCAAATGCCAAGCTAAAAGAGAGCCTGCTATCCCCTGCCCTACGATTAAATAAGGTAGGGTTTCAGTATTGGGAGTAGATAGAGATGCAGGCATTAAAATTAATTAGGTCAAAATGGGGCAAAAGTAACTCTAATTAAAGGTTTTTCAAAAACGCTTTATCTGCTTTTTTTAGTTTAGATACCACAAGGTCATAGGAATGGTCTATCAATTCACATAATAGACTGTCAGAAAGACCTTCCTCAAAGGCAACCGTATTCCAATGTTTTTTATTCATATGAAATCCAGCTCGAATTTGAGTGTATGCTTCTCGCAATTCCAAAGCTCTTTCAGGGTCACATTTCAAATTTACTTCAAAGGTCTCTTTTTGTAACCCAGTCAAAGCAAACATTTTTCCCATCACCTTAAAGACTAAAGTAACTTCATCAAAAGGAAACGTTTCTTCGACCCCTTTTTTTGCCAAACAGTAATTTCTATAAGTTTCAATATCCATTTTGTAAAATTTACCACTAATTATCACGCTTCTGCATCCAATCGAATGATGGTACCCGCCAATTTCCGAGCTTCTAATTCAGGTTTTCTCCACCAATCTCTCGACCAAATCGATATAAATCGATACCCTTCTGCCTCTAAAGATTGATTCGATTGATGTTGCCAAACAAAAGAATAAGCATCTGCGTTATTAAAAAAGCTATCCGCCTGAACCACATATTTAAGCTTTTTGTTAGATTTACCTTTAATGATTAAGGGATACAATTTATCCTTTACCATTTGATTGGTTAAAATTCTATCGGGTTCAAAATAGTCACTTAAATATTGTCCCACTTCTTCCAAGAAAACGGCCTTTTCTTCAATTTTTGGCTTGGTAATATCTGCAGACAAACGATTTATAATTTCCTTCGCAGCAGGCATATTTCGAGATTGTAAAGCCTCTCCATAAGCTAAATAGTTCGTCAAAATAGACCAAGTATCTTTATGCCCCTTATGAATTTGTTCTTGGATAAAAACTTTAGAAAAAGAATGACAAATAATTACTTTTTGTAAGCCACTGGTTAATAACTGCTGAATTTTTCTAAATCCTTGAGGCGTATTAAGTTGCGCTAAATGCTTTGTCATTTCTCCGGAAGCGTCAATAGTACCAAAGGTTGGAGAAAAAATTAAAATATCAAAATGTTGACCATTTAATTCATCTAAACAGTAGACCCCCATTCCATTTCGCTCCAAGTGCCTTATTTTATCTGCCCCTTTATCTTTACTTTGCTTGATTTGTAATAAATAATTAGCGAAAAAATCTCTTTGCTCCAAGGTAGCACAGACAAACCCAACTTTAGGATAAGTATGCTGCGGAGTTCCTTCAATATTTGTCAAGACAAATAACATTTGACGGCATTCCGCATCATTAGTCCCCAATGATTCATTATAATCACCATCAACATTAAAAATCCTTATGGGCGATTTAGAAATTGGTTCGTTTAAACTTATCTCCAATTGTTGGTCAAAAGCGACATTATTAAAAGCCAATAAGGCGTTTGATACACCTCTGTGCTGATTTTTTAAAAGCACATGTTTACCTGCAAGTGACTTTGCCAAATTCCAAAACGAATTAGGCATATCTGAAATTCCGTCTATACTTCTACCAAAAACTTGCACTTTCTTTGCAAGATTTAATAAACTTCCCCCTTCTTCTTTGGTATAATTAGGACCATCTTGAATAATCAAATTTTCAAAATGCGCTTTTTTAGCAGTTCCAAGGAGTGACTTTGCCATCTCAGAAGTCATTAAAATGACTGGATAAAAATTGGAAATTCTGTTTAAATGTATTTGAAAGTATTTGCTAAAAGATGCTAAATCATCAGATTTTTTCAAAAAAGAATTCAAACTTCGTTTACCATTCTTTTTTAAACTAGCAAAAGTATCCATTCGCTTTTTTTGCCAAGTGCCAATAAGGTAATTTGGTGCTTTCCCTTTGAGGGTATCAAAATGCGTTAAGTAAGTTTTCAATAAAGGGTCAAAGTTGGCATTTTGTTGGCTTTGTTTTGTCAACAGGTTGTGGTAATACCAAGCATCAAAAGTTGAAAGCCATTTTTCAGGTCGAACTTTTATTAAAGCTTTAATAACATTTTCATCCTTATAAGATAAATTAGACCAAAGTTGCCGCCAATCATAAAAAGCTTCAAAATCTCTTAAATTAAAAACCGTTTTGTTCAATTTTTCTGCGATTTCATCTAATAATTGCTGTTTCAATTGAAGCGTCATCGCATTATTATTGAAAACCTTTCTAAAAATTCTACTATTATTTACTTCTTCCACCAAAGATTCGACGGCTTGCTCAAATAGTAAAATTTCATCTGCACTTTTCATTTTAGTATTAACCGTTTTACTATTCAAATTCTTAATACTTTCTTGAATAGTAACTTGATTACGAGTTTTCCAATTATGCAAGGCGGTTTCAAAAGCCGTTAATTGTTCCTTAATCAAACCAATATTGCCAGTGGTAGCTGCTTCTAAAAATTCAAAATCAAAATATGGTTGTTCGAAATATTTAGCTTTTAATACTTCAAACTGCTGTAAAATTTTATTCTTTAATCCTAAGGCAGATTTTGATTTATCAGAAAAGGCTTTAAATATTTTTAAATTTCCAACACTAGTACTATCATATTCATTCCCAAATTTCAATTGCAATTGTTCAATTGTATCTTGTGTATCATCCGTAAGGTTTTTAAGCCCTAAAAAGTAGTTTTCATAGAATTCTTCTAAATCATTTTTATATAAACCTACCTTTTGATAATATTGACGTTGAATTTTTTGGGTTTTATTTTGTAGGGTATTTAAATTTTTAGCCAATTCATTTTTGGCAACACGCATATTCTCTTTCTGGAAATTAATGTTTCCGACCTCATCTAAAGGATGATGAAAAGCAAATAACTCGCTAAATAGCGCTTCACTTTTTTCAATTTTATCTTTCAGTTGTTCGTATTCTACAAAATCAAACGAAAAATCATTGATTTGCAGCTGAGTATCCAGTAATTCTTTCCCTTCTGCCCTACTATTTTTAAGGTATAAACCAACAGTTTGCGTCCAATTGTTTATATCAAAAACACTTTTAGAGTAGCCTGTAGCGGTTTGCTCTATTTGTGTTTTAAATTTATTAAACCTCTGATAGGTCAATAAAAAATCATTTTCATTATTACGCACATTGGATATTCCCTTAGTAGATATGGCCATCAAGTTATCTACTAAATTATTTTTATCTAAATCAATATTTTTAAATAAAAAGGAAAATTCTCCGAAGCCTTCCTTCTCGATTTTTTGAGTAATATTTTCTAATCCAGCTAAAGACTTACTTATGATAATGGTTCGTTCACCAGCGAGTAAATTACCAATTACCAAATTGCTAATACAATAGTTTTTTCCACTTCCAGCTGCTCCTTCGACTAATACAAACCGATTTTTTGTTGCCGCAACCTGCACTAATTTCTGTTGGTGGTCACAGGGTAAATAACAAAATTGAAAATTTTTATTATTCTCTGGAAGTGCTTGTCGCCAATAATCTTTAGAAATGATACTGTCTGAAAGGGAGTAAAAATGAATTGGTGGAAAAGCGGAAAAAATCCCAGACCAAACTATAGAGCCACTCTGCGGAATGGTAGCCAAATCAACTATCTCAGGAAATTTTTCAATGCTAAATTTCGGTGGCTCATTATGAAAGTCGAACAATTCAGACAAACTAGAACAAAACGATTTACAAAGCTCCATATTTACTCCACGTTTAGCTATTCTAACTTCGTACTTCTTCACTAAATCAGCCACTTCTAGGCTCATTTTGCTAAGCAGTGGATTGATAATCACCTTAGTGGGTTCTTTTTTGTTGATTAACCACTGATTGATTTTATGTGCGGCAGGTTCCAAATGAATATCCCATAAAAAGATAGGCATAGATTTGAATCCTTTCGGGGCGGTTCCATCTTTTTTAGCTAAAATTGGAAATCCAAAGGCTAAATTTTTATAGCCTTTTATCCGTTCTGAATTACGGGAATTAAAAAACAGATGTGCTACTTTTCTTTTACCACTTTTAGGTGGTATAATTTGAAAAGAAGTTGGTCGTAGACCTAATAAAGAGGTAATCCATTTATTTGCAAATTCAAAACCTCGAACATCAATTTCATGGGCATCAATTATACCCAATACGTTTGGAATTGCCTCGTTATATGCAGCTGGGAAGGTACGCTCGGTCGTCCTTTGGTTAAGTTCTACCAAATGGTCATTTTCCATATTTGTGGAATAAGTTTAGTTTTCTCATGTACGTTAGCATGTTAATTAATTAGCATGCTTTTCATTATAATCAGCAATTTACTTATTTTTTCATACCTCCCGCCACTTTTTCTCCATTTTTATATTCATATTCCATAACAATATTCCCTTCTTCATCATAATACTTATAAAAACCATCCTGTACACCATTCTTATATTCGGCTTCCATTTGAATCTTTCTGGTAGGATAAAACTTTTTATAAAGCCCTTCCATTTTCCCATTAACATAGGTTGCGGACTCTTCCATATTGCCAAAACGAAATTTAGCAAAATTCCCATCATAGGTCCCATTGGCATAGGTAGTCAACGTCTCAATTTGACCACGGTCAGAAAAGGTTAAGAAAACACCGTTCAGTTCATTATTCACGTAATTAGCTAAGGTTTTAATAGCCTTATCTTTATTAGGATGATAAGTAATCCATGCGCCATTTTTTGCACCATTTATAAGAATACCTTCTTCTAAAATTGCTCCTTTTGGGTCTTTCCTTATTGCTTTCATCCCTGCGCCTCCAGCAATTTCTGAGGTTACAAATCCTGGTAAATCCACAGGAACTACATTAGACGCTCCTTGTTGACAATTCGTAAAAACAAACGCTGTTGCCACCAACAAAAATGAATAAAAAAAATATTTCATAATGAGAAAAATTAAGTTTAGGTAAAGCTATTTCTTGTAAATTTACTTCTTTTTGCGAAAATAAAATCTTTATCAAAAAAATCAAAACATACCACTGATATTTAGTGGTATTATTAAACAAAACAGCTCCATTTAGTAGCATGAAAAAATTTTGGCAACCTCCAAAAGTTTTATATATTTGTCCGTCTTGACAAACGATAGGCTATGAATTTTTTTATTTGAAATAGCAAACATTTAGTTACCAATAAATATTTTTGAAAGCATTAAATTTTTAAAGCGTAAATGGATATTCAAATTCAGCAACTGACGAAAAGCTACGGTTTTCAAAAGGCTGTAGACAACATCTCTTTTTCTGTAAAAACAGGAGAAGTATTGGGGTTTCTTGGTCCAAATGGAGCAGGTAAAACGACCACTATGAAGATGATTACCAATTACATAGACATTGAACAAGGAGATATTTTAATTGGTGGTCAATCCATTAAATCGGGCGAAATGAATCGCCATATTGGGTATTTACCAGAGCATAATCCACTTTATTTAGACATGCCTGTAATTGATTATTTGGAATATTGCGCTGCACTACAAGGTGTTGCAAAAAGTAAGGTTCCAATGCGCATAAGAGAAATGGTTAGACTTTGTGGATTGGATGTAGAAAAGCATAAAAAAATCGGTGAATTATCCAAAGGCTATCGGCAAAGAGTTGGTTTGGCACAAGCCATGATTCATGACCCAGCCATTCTAATTTTAGATGAGCCAACCACTGGATTAGACCCCAATCAAATCATCGAAATCAGGGATTTAATTCGACAATTGGGCAAACAAAAAACGGTCATTTTAAGCACCCATATATTACCAGAAGTAGAAGCCACTTGTGATAGGATTTTAATTATTAATCACGGAAAGATAGTCGCTGACGGTACTGCCTCTACGCTAAGAAAACAAGCTCAGGGTCAGCAAGTTTTGAAAGTAAAAATCGAGGAAGGACCGACAAATGAGATCTACGAAAAATTACAAGCCTTAGAGGCAGTAGCAATGGTCGACTTTATAGACCAAGCAAGCAATAGATTTGAAATTCAAAGTGTTGCGGAAAGACAGTCCAATAAGGCGATTTTTGAGCTATGTGTAAAAAACAATTGGGTCTTAAGTGAATGTATTCCTTTCGAAACTAAACTAGAAGATATCTTTAGAGACTTAACCTTAAATTAAAACGTAAACTACACCTCCTTTAATCTTAAATAATAAATCATGAATCCTGTTTGGGTAATTGCAAAAAAAGAATTGAATGGCTATTTTAATTCCTTAATTGGCTACCTGATTCTTTCTATATTTTTAATTTTTATTGGTGCGTTCACTTGGTTGATTGGGAATGATGTTTTCATTCGACAGCAAGCAACCTTGGATGAGTTCTTTGGTTGGGCGCCGATGTTTTTGTTATTCATTGTACCTGCATTGACTATGAAGCAAATTGCAGAAGAAAAACGAAGCGGAACAATAGAATTATTATTAACCAAAAATGTCAGTAGTCGACAACTAGTGTTAGGTAAATTCCTTGCCTGTTTTCTAATGGTATGCATTACGATTGCCTTTACCATTCCTTATTATTTCACTATCGTTCAATTAGGAAATGCAGACCATGGCGCCATTATAGGAGGCTATATTGGGCTTTTACTTTTAAGTGCTGCATTCACTGCTATAGGCATATATGCCAGTAGCTTGAAGGACAATCAAATAGTGGCGTTTCTCTTAGCTTTGGTTATAAATGTCATTTTCTTATTTATTTTAGGTTTTGTGGGTAATTATTTCTCAGGTTGGTTTGGAGACATTTTAAATACTTTAAGCATCCCTAATCATTATACCTCTATTTCAAGAGGTGTATTAGATACAAAAGATTTAGTCTATTTTGGTTCCTTAATCTTTTTATTTTTGTTTTTAGCTGAACTAAAGATTAGTAAAAAGAGTTAGGTACTCAAAATTGTATAATGACAACTAACTTTTGGTTCTGGGCATTTATGATTTGGAGCTTTCCATTGGGCTATTATCGAAGTCAATTTCGAAAAATTGTTTATCAAACAGATGATTGGAAAATCAATATTAAGCCCGTTTTTGTAAAGGAGGTCAAAGGGTTATTCCAAAATTTGTATCCAGCAAACGACAATTATCTTAAAATGCGAAATTTTTATAGATTTTATCTAGCTGTTTACCTTGTTCTTTTCTTTCTTTGGTAAGCAAATATAAAAGTCAACTTTGAAAAATGGATGATAATGACCTCTCTGGCCTCAAAAAAGACCTTAACGTTACAAAACACACAGGTAATGAATATTTAAGAATTACCCTCTCCCATTTTTTAATTCAATGGATTTTCACCCTATTTATTTTTATTTTCTTCTGGGATACTATTCCGATGCTAAAGTGGACGTTGATTTTCTTAATCCCTTTAGGGGCCTATAACCTATATCATTTCTTTTTTCAAAAAAAGAAATTTAATTTTAAAATTGGAGAAATAGAAGAAATTATCAACGACCTAGAAAAAAAATAGCTCGGACATAAATGCCCGAGCCCTATTCAATCAAAAGTAATCAAAAAATATCTTGTTATGCCCTTTTTGGATTTAGGCGTTTTTTCGGAAGCTTTCTGAAATATTCCATTCCATTAATATCCATATCAATCGTACTTAAATCTTCATATTCTAAATTTCCTCTCAGATTTATCAATAAGAAATTATCAATATCGTCAATTAATAAAATAACGCTATTGATGTGGCGACCATTTTCTTGAATCATAAATTTAACATTTGAAGTACCACTTTTTGCCGTAATTAATGGCTCATAACGGTCTCTATGTAAACTTCTGAGAAGTGCATTTACTTCTTTTTTGCTAATTGGATTGTAATCTTCTACCCAAATGGCGGTTAATTTACTCAATTTGGACAAAGTTTTTCCTTCTTTGGAATTATTCCCTACCAATTTCAATAGACCTCCTTCTAAATTAATTTTACTCACATTTTCATAATCAGCGTATTGTTGAAAAAATTGGTCAAGGTGATTTTGGGCAAAAGTGTAACTAGTTGCCGTCAAGGCAACGAATAATAAAATACAATTTCTCATTTTAGGAAAAGATGATTAGATTATGTTTTTAAATTTCACTGGGTGTTCAACATAATCATTGGGTGATAAATAATAATTATAGTGTGTGGACAGCTAATTTCGCTTTTTCAATTCTTTTAAATCTTCCATTCCATCCATTTCAATAGCATCTGATAATTTAGAAATTTTGTCTAAATCAATATCGCCAACGAAACTCATCAGTACAAAATCATGTTCTTTTCCACCAGAAATTAGTAATAGTTCATCAATTTTATCACCATCTTCTTTCACTACAAACTCTACCCTATTTCCTTTTTTCGTTCGAACAGTCATCAGCAGTTCATATTCACTTTTAGTATTAATCTTAGCTTTTGCTTCTCGATAAAAACGGTACGCATCTTCATCCGTAACCAAAATTCTAAGCCCTTTTAATTTCTCTGTTACTTCCTTAAATTCATCAAAATCATCATCATCAGATTCTAATTTTGAAAACATGGAGAACATTTTACCGCTAATGTAAACAACGGTAAATCGTTCATCTTCCAAATATTTGTCAAAATATTCAGAAATCGCATCTGCTTGCCCCATCATATTTCCAAAAAAGGAAAGAAAGAGTAAACAGGTAAAAAGCATTTTTTTCATAATAAAAATTTTAGTCGGGTGATTTAGTAATATGTAATCGGATGTAATCATTGACTTTATTGTTCAGTGGTTATAAATACCTATTGGGATTTAATATTCAGAGGGCTAATTTTTTGAACCTTCTTAACTTGATTCAAAGCAGCAGCAGTACCTCCATTCAATTTTTTTGACACCATCAACAAAGCAGCCTTCGTTTTTTTATAAGCCAATTTGGGGTCATTAATCTCCTTTTCTGCCCAATAACTCGCCAACCTTTCTGCTTTTGTAGGTTGATTAAAATGAGTATAAACAAAACTTATAGAGATTAATAGTAAAATGGCAGCGGCAATACGACTTATAGTAATCAATTTTGACTTTATTGTTAGCGGCTTCAAATTCACTTTATCTTTCCTTATCAATTCTGGAATATCAGTTGGTAAAGTTTCCTCTTTAGCTACTCCCATGTATTGGAAAAATGGCGCAAACTCCAATAATTCTTTACTTACTTGATCACTATTAAAATAAGACTTTAAAGACTGTTCTTCGGTAATAGTGGTTTCTCCATTCCAATATTTCTCTATTAATTTTTTATAATCCATGCAATTCTTTTTTTGTTAAAATAGCTTTTAAATGCTGTCTCCCTCTAAACAAATTCACTTTTACTAGATTCATTGACATATCCAAACATTCAGCAATTTCTTTGTACGATAATTCTTCAATATCTCTTAATTGTAAAACCAATCTTTGGCTTTCTGGAAGGGATTGCATCAATTGATGTATTCGCTCCATAGCATCTTTACTTTCTATTAGTTGAGCAGGACTTTGCGTATCACTTACCAAGTCATAATGCTCCTCCAAACCTTCCGTTCGCTTGTGTTTAGAGCGTAATTTATCTAAAGATAAATTTTTTGTCATACGAATACTCCAAGCTTCTAAGTTTTGAATCTGGTTCAAATCATCTTTACTATGCCATAGTTTAATTAAGACTTCTTGCACGACGTCCTCTGCCTCTGCGGCATTGTCAACCATTCGCATAGCAAACCGATAGAGTCGGTCTTTAATCGGGTTTATCTGTCGTGTGAATTTCTTTATTGTCATTACAAGCCGAAGACGATTCAAATATTTTAAATGTTACAGGCAAGTAAATTAAAATTGATTTTTATTGGAAATTTATTCGATGAAGAGAAGGGAAAATTATAGGTAAGCGTTTCTTCTAAAAAATGAGAACAAGAAAATAGGGTCATTTTAAGTTATCAAAGTGATTATCGGTATAGGGATAATTATTGTATTAACAAGGGCTTTATAATTCACCAATCAATAATGAAATTATTTAGTAGTTCTTTTATAAATTTAATAACCTTCAATAATTTTATGTAGGCTTATTATTCAAATCCTTAAGGATTTATGCGAAACATCGGAAATGACTTTTATCACTTACTTCTACGTATAAGCATAAGCCCAAGCGATCAATACAAATTGAATAGGTAATCTTAACCAGAGTCCCCAAATCGGTACTTTCATACCTGCACCTTTTGAAGTTAAATGGTAAATATTCGCTGGAAAAACCGCAATTAATAAAGCAATGATTCCCCAAGCAGCAGCAGATTGAGTGGCAGGAATCAATAAACCTATCCCACCTAAAATCTCTGCAATTCCAACGATCACATTAATTGGCTCCTGCCATTTTTTAATGGCAGGCGGGGTTAGTTTATAAAAAAACCAAGGTCGTTTGAAATGAGCATAACCTGCGTAAAGATAAAAGGCTGCCATTAAGAATTTTAAATAAAATAGGATATTCATTTTGTTCTGAAGTTTGAATATTACATTACTTACTTGCTGCTTTTTTATGGTCTGCTAAAAATTTCGCTAAGCCAATATCTGTCAAAGGATGATTCAGCAAACCTAAGATTGATTTTAATGGGCAGGTAACTATATCTGCGCCAGCCATTGCAGCATCGACAATATGTTTTGAATTTCTAACGGAGGCGGCTAAAATCTCTGTATCATATCCTTGGATAGCATATAATTCAGCAATTTGGGAAATTAAGTCAATGCCATCCCAAGTGATATCATCAATTCTTCCTACAAAAGGAGAAAGGTAAGTAGCGCCTGCTTTAGCTGCCAGAATAGCTTGTCCAGCTGAAAAGATTAAGGTGCAATTTGTTCTGATTCCTTGGTCCGTAAACCACCTCAAAGCCTTTACCCCATCTTTAATCATTGGAACTTTAACTACAATATTAGGTGCAATGGTAGCCAATTCTTGTCCTTCTTCGATAATTCCTTTAAAATCTGTAGAAATAACCTCAGCACTCACATCACCATCCACTATTTTAGCAATTTTTTTATAATGAGCTTTAATACTTCTAGTTCCTGAAATTCCTTCTTTTGCCATCAAGGAAGGATTGGTGGTCACACCATCTAAAATACCTAAATCATTTGCTTCTGCAATATCATCTAAGTTGGCTGTGTCAATGAAAAATCTCATAGCTTAAACTGATTTTATTCTTTGGTAATAAGATTATGCAAAGGTAGAAGAAAAAAAGAAGGGAAAGGTCAAAAGAAGGATAATTTGTAAAATTTTGCTAGTGTAAAACATTTAGTCCTAAAATCAAAAAAGTCATCCCTAATAGTAAGGATGACTTTTTAAGTTGTATAATATTTTATTAAGATTCACTTTCCAAGAAGGTTATCCTTGGAGAGCTACGTGCTTTCAAAACTCGTGCAGTCTGTGAGGGGATTATTCAAAATTTGAACATTCTCTTTAACCAAAACCAAAAGGCTACGACTGCACGATTTAAAACTCCCTTCTAAAACCCTGTTATAAAAACAGGTTTAGATTTTTAAGATTAGTTTCTCAATAATATGGATATGAATATTAGTTATCAACCAACAAGGATTAATAATAATGATTTGCTAAATAAAAATGAGGAAAATTTGACTTACTTTGCCTTAGTTTAATCAAGGCTAACTTGTATAGGTATTATGTTGATGCGCTGCTAAAATTTTAATAAGAAAAAATATAACTTAGCAGGATATTTTCTTTAATTTCAAATACTATACCAATTTTAACTTATATCAAATTATTTTATGTTTAATTTCCATTCTTACAACAAATTTAAATTTCTAACACTACTAATTCTTACTTTATCTATTCTTTTCGTGGATTGTCGCAACAGTCCAAAAGAACAAAATGAAGCAGATTATGAAATTATCCAAAGTGCGAAAGGTAAAAAGGCAATGGTGGTTTCAGCCCATCACTTAGCGACAAAAGTTGGAAATGAAATTTTGCAAAAGGGAGGAAATGCAATAGATGCAACTATCGCAGTTCAATATGCCTTAGCTGTGGTTTATCCTCGAGCTGGGAATATTGGAGGAGGTGGATTTATGGTCATTCGTACAAAAGATGGAAATTATGACAGTATAGATTATAGAGAAAAAGCGCCAAAGGCCAGTACCAGAGATATGTATTTAGACGACGAAGGCAATGTAATTCCAGGGTTGAGTCGGAATGGACATTTGGCTGTAGGTGTTCCTGGGACAGTAGACGGAATGGAAGAAGTTCATAAAAAGTATGGTAAAATCAAGGATTTCAAAGTGCTAATTCAACCTGCTATTGACCTCGCAAGCAATGGTTTTTTATTAACCCCGATGGAAATTGAACGGTTTAATAGGTTTAAAAAAGATTTTGTCAAGTATAATAAATCCCCAAATGCTTTTATAAAAGATACACTTTGGGTAGAGGGCGACAGGTTAGTACAAAAAGATTTAGCCAATACTCTTACTTTAATTCGAGATAATGGGAAAGCTGGATTTTATGAAGGAGAAACTGCGGATAAATTAATAGCAGAAATGAAAACAGGGAATGGTATTATTACGCACGATGATTTAACCTCTTATCAATCTAAATGGAGGGCACCATTAGTTGGAAATTATAAAGATTATAAAATAATTTCAATGGCACCTCCGTCAAGTGGTGGTATAGCTTTGCTACAAATGCTGAAGATGGTAGAAAAATATCCTTTAGCCGATTATGGTTTCCAATCAAAAGAAGCCATGCATTTGATGATTGAAGCAGAGCGAAGAGTATATTCTGATAGAGCAAAGCATTTAGGGGATAGTGATTTTTATAAAGTACCTCAAGATTCCCTTTTGGATGCTGAATATATCGAAGATAGAATGCGTGATTTTAATCCTAAAAAATCAACCCCTAGTGATATGGTAGCAGCCGGGAGCTTTGCGGTACCTATGGAAACATTTGAGACCACTCATACTTCGGTTATCGATGAAGCGGGCAATGCGGTTTCTGTTACGACTACGTTAAATTCAAATTATGGCTCTAAAGTTGTCGTAAGTAATGCAGGGTTCTTTTTGAATAATGAAATGGATGATTTTAGTGCAAAACCTGGCGTTCCCAATCAATTTGGCTTAGTTGGAAATGAAGCGAATGCAATTGAACCTGAAAAAAGAATGTTGAGCTCTATGACTCCAACAATTGTCGAAAAGGATGGTGAATTATTTATGGTTTTGGGTGCCCCGGGTGGCTCTACGATTATTACAGCCGTTTTTCAAGTATTTTTAAATGTTGTCGAATTTGGAATGCCTTTAGATGATGCCCTTTTTGCTAAAAGATTCCACCACCAATGGCTACCAGATGTAGTTTTGTATGAAAATGGCGGATTAACTGAGGCAAGTAAACAATCTTTGAAGGATTTAGGACATTCTTTAAAGGACGTAAAATATATGGCATTGGTAAAAGCAATTCATGTGCAACCTGATGGGGCACTTCATGGGGTTGGAGATAATAGAAGTGAAGACCATGCTGCAGGATATTAATTTTAAAGGTAAAAAAAGAGTTAAACTACACAAAAAATATACATGAGAATTATTTTACTAGCACTTAGCTTATTCTTTTTCAATAATCTAGCAGCTAAAGAAGGAGAAAGATTTTTTAAAACAGTTGCCAAAAAGGGTGATGGTGTATATTCTTTATTGAGAAAGTACAAACTATTGGATTCTCCCTGTAATTTAGAACGCTTTTATGAAATTAATAAGTTAGAAAGAAACGCTAATTTATCAAAAGGAAAAAGCTATTTTTTACCTATTCTACTCTACGAATACAACAGAAGAAGTATTCGTTCTACTATAGGGATTGATGATTGGGATTTGGCCATTAGAATTCAAGAGTATAATAAATTAATGGTTGAAGAAGGGCATCGAAAAAAGGGATATATCGATGATAGTCAGCTTTGGGTGCCCTATCATGAAATGTATTGCTCAGAAGAAACCAAATCTGCTACAGTTGAAAAGCCAGAATCCATCAAGCTTCGTACCTTTCCAATATTTGGTAAAAAACATGAAAAGGTTCCACTGTTAAATAAATCCTTAGAAGGAAGGATTTACTATATTGTAGGTGGTCATGGGGGCATTGACCCTGGAGCAGTAGGAAAAGTAGGAAAGCATCAATTATGTGAAGATGAATATGCTTATGATGTAGCTATCCGATTAGCTAGAGAAATCGTCAAAAGAGCAGGAACTGCCTATTTAATCACAAGAGACCCGAATGATGGAATTAGAGATGGAAAATATTTAGGCGTAGACCAAGATGAAATAATTTGGGGTAACTATAAAGTTTCTACTAGTCAAAAAGGTCGATTATTTCAGCGTTCCGATGTGGTTAATGAATTGGTAGATAAAAATTTAGCAGCTGGTATAAAGGACCAAAGGTTGATAGCTATTCATGTGGATTCAAGAAGTAAAAGTAAGCAAACAGATGTATTTTTCTATCATTATCCGGGAAGTGATTCTGGTAAAAGAATCGCCAACAATATTAAAAAGACTTTTGCAAAAAAGTATAAAAAATATCAACGAAATAGAGGATATAGAGGAACCGTAACACCAAGAGATTTACATATGCTAAGAGAACCCAAATGTACTTCAGTATATGTAGAGCTAGGAAATATTTCAAATAAACTTGACCAACAACGTTTTTTATTAGCCACCAATAGACAGCTTTTAGCAGAATGGTTGATGGAAGGATTAATCAAATAAATTTAGCGAATGAATATTGCAGAAGAATTTTGGTATGAGTTGAAACAAGAAGCGGCAATAACTAGAAAACATTTAGAAAGAGTCCCCTTTGAAAAACAGGACTACCAACCACACGAAAAGTCAGAAAAACTAGGTCGATTAGCTATTCACGTAGCAGAAATTATAGCTTGGTGGAGTGAAGTAATAAATCAATCTGAATTAGATTTCATCGGTTTTGAACCCAAAAACATTACCTCTAATTCAGCTTTACTAGCCTATTTTGATGATTTATTGGAGAAAGCATTAAGTGATTTAAAAAGTGTGAAAGATAGTGTTTTGAGGAAAATTGGTCAATGCGGTATGGAGAAACCATTTATTTCACACTACCCAAAAAACAGGTTATACGTACTTTTTGTATGAATCATTTAGATTATCATCGAGCACAATTAGGGGTTTATTTGAGGTTATTAGACATTCCAGTTCCTGGGTCTTATGGGCCTTCTGCTGACGAGGGGTTTATTATGTAGATAACCTACAATAATGAAAAAAAAATTAACAAAAAAAGCTTCCATAACTAACTAGTTATGGAAGCTTTTTATATTGAAAGAAATAAG
Source organism: uncultured Saprospiraceae bacterium (assembly GCA_937974625.1). Taxonomy (GTDB): domain Bacteria; phylum Bacteroidota; class Bacteroidia; order Chitinophagales; family Saprospiraceae; genus JAFMDF01. The sequence goes on along the minus strand of CALJVJ010000241.1, from coordinate 25,556 downwards.
CCTATTGCTTAATAAACTTCTTCACTTGGACGGCATTACCCGTCTGTAATTGAATCATGTAAATCCCAGCATCTAAGTCTCCTACACTTAATTCCACTTGCTGACTTCCTTCATTCAAAGTAACATCTTGGATAATTCTACCGATTCTGTCAATTACTTTTAATCTATCTCCTTTTTCAAAAGATTTATTCGCATTTAAGAATAATTGGTCTGAAGCCGGGTTTGGAAATAAAGTTATAGATGTATTAGATTGACTACCATAAGCATATGGATTAATACTAGCCAAATCAGCAACCGTTAATGGTTTTGGAATAGTTGTATTTATCTTACTACTATTCGTACTTCCACCTGTTGTCGTGAAATATTCTGATTCAGAATAAGAAGACCAATTGTCAGCAGAACACTCGTGTTGAGTTTGGAATTCATATTCCGTACCAGCAGAAAGGTTACTCAAATATCGGTAATAAACCGTAGTGATATCCGTAAACGCCCATTCTGCAAATCCAACTGGTCGGTAACGGAATTGGTTTCTAATAGCACCTAAAGGTTGTGGTGTATAGATATAGGCATTTGCAGGGCCAACGCTACTAGTAAACATGCCTGACACATCTACAGGGTCGCAATCACCACTTTCTGAATTTCCATTGTCTGAATCGTCGTCGCCATTACCTGTATTGCCTCCTTCATCTGTATCCCCATTGTCCGTATCGCCACCGTCAACTGCGTCTCCAGTAGTAGTGAATTCTCGAGTAGAAGAATAATCCGACCATACACCAGCACTACATTCTTGTCTGTTAGCAAATTCATAAGTAGAACCTGGAGAAAGTTCTGTTAGAAATCGGTAATATGAATTAGAAATATCTGTGTATATCCAATCAGCTGAGCCAACTATTCTGTATCGGAATTGGTTATTTACTGCACCATGAGGTTGAGGGGTATAAACATAGGAATAAACATCCGTAGTACTACTTGTAGTCATGCTTGGTCCATCGCCAGCAGCACAATCACTAGAAGTTTCTCCTGAATCTCCACCATCTGTTTCGCCTTCTCCATTATCAGTTCCATCATTGTTAGCTTCACCAGTAGTGGTAAACATAAACGAGTCCGAGTATTGGCTATAATCGCCATTACTACAAAGTTGAGTAACTTGGACTTCATATTCAGTACCAGCTAGTAATTCGCTGACATACCTAAAATGAGCATTTGTCATATCCGTTTCAATCCAATCCGTCGTACCAACTGGACGGTATCTGAATTGATTCAACACTGCCCCAAAAGGCTGAACAGTATAGATGTAGCCAGTATTGTCACTTAAAACATCTGCAGACATACCAGAAGCAGCTAAGGGAACACAAGGTACAAACCCTGCGGTCGTAAAAGTCTGAGATTCTGTATATGGTGACCAATCACTTGGGCAGCATTTTCTACGAGCTTGAAATTCATACTCTGATGCCATATCAAGACCAGTAGTTAATTGATAAAAATTGGAAGTAGGTTCCGTAGTGGTCCAATCCGTTTCACCTAACTTTCTATATCTAAAGGAGATATCTTGTTCACCTGAAGGATAACTTACATTAAGGTAGATATAATCATTTTCTGCTCCAGAAGTATAAATATTATCAGGTTCTTGACAACCATCAGGTGCAGGGAATAGATTTTGAATAACATATCTATCAAAGTAGTAAGTTATTTCAACATTATTTGTCTCATCACCTCTTGGGAACCAAGATTCATCAGAATCCAAAAACCATCCATTATTATCACCACCCCATCCCCAGTTAAAATGAAAATATTCTGTATCTCCTTCTCCACCTGAAGCATCAAAATAGCCGTATCCATCTGCTACCCAAGTATGCGCTCCACCAAAAACACTGACACCAGAGAGTAATAATGGTCTTCCTCTATCTAAATCATTTCTTGCTACCCAATGAAAATCTCCATTGCCATCATAAAACCAATTCGCAGACTTGTCAAATCCAAAATTATTGACAAATGCATTTCGCATATAACTTATATAGGTTTCTGTGTAATCTGTACTATAATAGGTATAGGTAGAAACGCCCATGTGATAAATCAACTTTGCCACATCTGGGTTAGGTGCAGTTAGTTCGTCAGGCATATTTGTCCAATTATAATCAGTACTACAAAAATCAGCAGCCTGCTCACCATAAATAGGGTCAACATAACTATTCTTACCATTTCCAGTTACAGGAGAATTATGGAATTTAATTAACTGTGCCATAGCAACTGGTCCACATCCACAATAAGTTCTTCCATCTGGGCCAGATTCTGCAGATTCCTCATTAGCAGGACATTCTGCATTATAATAAGTTCCTTGATTCCATAAAGTAGTCGTTAATGGAGCAACCACAACTGCTTGTCTAGCAGTAGTTGTATTTCCAGAACGAAGCGTTTTCCATTCATTCTGAACAGCCAAACTAGCAGTTAATTTATTTTCTCTTATGTATTGTATGCGTGCCTCGTGGCTAGAAAGGGTGCCGTATAGACCTACATATTCTTCTTTATTAGAAAGGTCAATATTGCTTTCGTCAGAGAATGCTAAAACGGCATTATATCTATCGTCACCAGCAATAATAACAAAACCAGTGGGTGATAAATTAAAAATATGAAAATTGGCTTTGCCATCTGATTTCTTTGTAAATCGCTCTGTAATAGCGAGGTTTCTGGCATTTTTTAAAACAGGTCGGGCGTTTCTTTTTATAACTGTGGGAACCAATCGTTCCGCTTCAGCAATAGAAATTTCATTACCGAACAAAGAGATGGAGCTTACCAAAAGTAAAAATGGTAAAATTAAGTGTAGCGTTTTCTGCATGACTTTTCTAAAGTTTAAAGGTTCAATAAGTAATAGGATAGTAATTGAACATTATTTAGTGTAAATATAAAAAATAATTAACCCGTGTAAGTTTATCAGAAAAAATTTGTAGAGAATTGTCTTATATCATCAATTATAAAGCTTGTATCCAAAAATTAAATCGTTTAGGAAAGCAGCTTTATTCAATTAACCTTTGATATTTAGACTCTGAAGAAAAGAAAAGTCACATAAACTTTCATTTTTTTCTGAAACATTTGAATTATACAATTTTAAGCTTATATTTGTATTGAAATATTGTTCAACTTTAATCTTTACACAATCAATAATTTATGCAAATCAAAACTAGTGAACATTATAAACAAGCATGGTTAGTCCATGATTTATTAGCAGATTTTGAAGTGGAAGATGTCTGGCAATTTCCTGTAAAGTTGGATGAAAAACATACTATTCCAATCTTTCAAAATCAACTTTTTGCAGCAATGGAAAAACTGTCCCAAAAAGGAATTCCAGGGCTACTTTTCAAATTTCGGTTCTTCTTAGGGGAGCTTTTTGGTTGGGATAAAGAAATTGACTCTTCTGTAAAAACGCTAAAAAAAGGAAGTATAAGAGAACGATATGCCAATAAATATCACTTAGAATTGAAGGACTTAATACCTATTGGCAATGCAGAGTTTAAACCAGTATATGAAAAAGCGGATGAATCCTTAGCTGAAATTTCCAATGCTACAGTTCATGCAGGTTTACATTTGTCAAAAGTACAAAATGGAGCGAATTACAATGTACAAATGGCTGTCTATGTCAAACCTAAAGGTACTCTTGGTAAATTTTATATGGCTTTGATTAAGCCATTTAGATTAGCCTTTGTTTACCCTGCCATGATGCGTTTAGTAGGCAAGCATTGGGAAAGCTATTTGGAAGGAGAAAGACAATTAGCGTAGAAAATAGGAGTTGTTAAAATGGTTAACAAATATTTTATCAAAAATCAGAAAACGTTTATCAACTTACTGCTATCTTTGCGGAAATTTTTTAAACCAAGAGTTGTTTTGAAGCGAACACAATTTTCTCTTCCTTAACAAGTCAATTTTAAACCTAGCCGTTATGAAATTAAAGCAGACAATTATTTTGCTTTGTTTAGCAGTTTTTATGGTTGCAGATGTTTCTGCACAAGAGTTAAAATTTCCAAGTTTGGACCCAAGTCCAATGGATGCAGCCCACTACCCTAGACGTGCTGCTTTTAAGAATTATTTAAGTGAAAACGACCCTGATAGAACACAAAAAATTAAAGTTTTATACTGTCGTCCCAACAAAAAAGGAAGGGTCATATTTGGTGATTTAGTTCCTTATGGTAAAACTTGGAGACTTGGTGCTAACGAGGCAACAGAGGTAACTTTCTTTTCACCTGTAGAAATAGGAGGAACAGTTATAGATGCTGGAACCTACATGATGAATGCGGACATTTATCAAAATCAATGGATTGTTAGAATCTCTACAGAAAGATTTGTAGCTGGGACTGCAGATTTAGACCCATCTAAAATTATAGCTTCTGCGACAGCACCTGTAACTTCGGTACCGGCTTCTAGAGAAGAATTTACAATTGGATTTCAAAAGATAGATGATGGAAATGTAAATATGATTTTTGAATGGGACAACACTAGAGCAACTATGCCCATTAATTTAAATCCAGTTATGTTGGCAGATGCAGATAAAAGCCCAATGGATTTAGTCCAATATCCAGTAAATTCTAGATTTCAAAACTTTAGAAAGCCAGTAGAAGAACCACAAGTACGAGTGGTCTACAGTCGACCACAAAAAAATGGTAGAGATGTTTGGGGAGGAATGAAAAAAGTAGGTGACATGTGGAGAGTTGGAGCTAATGAAACAACAGTCGTCACTTTTTTCCAAGATGTTACCATTGGCGGAAAAAAAGTTAGAAAAGGTCAGTATGGCTTATTTGCTAAAATCAATGACGGAAGTTGGGATTTTATCATTCATACAAACGTTCAATCATGGGGGCAACCAAACCATGATGAAAAAGACAATGTGGTAACAGTAAATGCTAAAACAATGAAAACGCCTTCTACAGTAGAGGCTATGACCATTTTATTAGAAAAAAATGGAGATAACGCCATCGACTTAATCGTTGCTTTTGATGATTTAATGGCAAAATTACCAATTACCTTGAAGTAATTAATCGTATTAAACAAATACGCATAATTTATAGTCCTAAAAAGGCAGCTCTCAAAAGGAGCTGCCTTTTTACTATTGTAATAAATCATGTATAATTTTTCTTAAATATATTTCTTTTAAAAAACAAACTTTCCATTTCTTCTTCCGTAAACGAGTACCATCTAATCAATCTTAAGACATCCCTCATCTTTTCTTTTACTTTACCACAAATTTTAATAGGCTATCTATTAGACAACTACCATTATAAATTAACAAATTACACCTATAATTTATTCGGATTCTAATAATAATTATGTATTTAATAAAATCATTTCTTTTTATAGCTGGATTACTATTTAGTCAATTAGCTTTTGGTCAAATAAGTCAAAAGGGTACCCCTGTAAGTCTAACGGAATCCTTTTTAGAACTTCACTCAACAGACCAAATTCCAGAAATCCAAATTCCAATATATAACGCAGCAAAATTTGAACGAGTAAAAGCAGTACATCCTAATTTTGCTTTTGAAAGTGCTGCGGTAGACACAAAAATTAACCTACAAGAAAATGGTGAATGGACTCAAATGAAAGATGGAAGCAGAATATGGCGATTAAAAATTACAGCGCCTGGCACAGAACATTTAACCCTTTTATATAATGACTTCTATTTACCACCAGACGCTAAATTTTTCCTTTATACTGAAAATGAACGGCAAATTTTAGGTGCATTTACTAGTGTTAATAATAACAAAAATGGCAAATTTAGTACCGCAACAACTTATGGAGAAAGTGTATATCTAGAATATCATGAACCACCAAATGTAAATGCGCCAGCAAGGATAAGTATCAATAAAGTGCTTCAGAAATTATCAGCAGGTCGAAGTAGTGGAGAATTTGGTTTTGGCGCTTCAGAAGATTGTCATATTAATATCAATTGTGACCAAGGCGATGATTACCAAGACTATAAAAGAGGCGTAGTAAGAATTATGCTAATCCTTCAAGATGGAAATGACATTTTTGCAGGATTTTGTTCAGGCTCTTTAATAAACAATACTGCTGAAGACCAAACGCCATATTTGCTGACAGCTTTCCATTGTATTATAGACGGTTTTACCCCATTGTTTGACCAGTGGCAATTTAACTTTGGGTATGAAGCCAATTCTTGTGATAATCCAGCCCAAGAACCAAGTGCTAAAACCTTAGTAGGCGCAGAAATGGTTGCTTCGGACCAAGAACCAGATTTTCTATTATTAAAAATTGCGGCTCCTGTACCTTCTTCTTTTAGTCCTTACTATGCAGGCTGGAACAGAGCAGTAGATGCAATTCCACAAAATAGTGCGATGATTCATCATCCTTGTGGAGACATCAAAAAAATTACCAAAGACAATCAGAATACGGCGACCATCCATCCAAGAAATATCAATTGGGAAAATTATACTTCTACCCCTAACACTCATTTTGAGATAGGTTTTGAAGAAGGATTTTCTCAAGTAGGCGCATCTGGTGCGCCATTATATGGAACTGATGGATTATTATATGGACAATTACATGGTGGTAACATTAACCTAGAGAATTGTACCATCAACAAATTATACTATGGCAGATTTGCTACTTCTTGGGAAGGAGATAACTCAGCTAATAGACTGAGTGATTGGTTAGACCCTATCAATTCGGGTCAAATAACACTTGAAGGTTTAGACCCATTTGGCAACTTAGCTAACTTTAATGGTTTATTACAAACCCCAGAGGGAGAAGGAATTGGTGGTGCGTCCATTTTAATTGAAGGAACAGATTCTACTGTGGTTGCATTAACCGATAACAGCGGTCAATTTACTTTACAACTACCAAGAACTTCTGATTATCGTTTGACATTTAGCAAAGCTGGAGAGATATTAAATGGTGTAACTACTTTTGATATCGTACAGATAAGACGGCATATTTTGGGTTTAACTCCTTTTGATAGTGTATTTAAAGAAGTAGCCGCAGATACAAATATTTCAGGTTCAGTAACAACCTTCGATATTATAGAATTACAGAAATTGATTCTAGGAATTAATACTACCTTTCCGAGTGCTCCATCGTGGGGGTTTGTTTCCCCACAGGGTAATCTGTTTAACATTCTAACCCTAAATGACCTACAGCCTGAAGTTAATTTAAATATTATAGGCGTAAAAATAGGAGATGTGAATTTTAGTGCAGACCCCCTTAAATAAATGATGAATGATGAATTTAGCAAATATACTAGATTCATCATTCATCGCTTATTACTATTATAATTCCACGTTTCCAACAACCTCCAACCCATAACCAATTAACCCAACTTTTCTATTGGGGTTATTAGTAATCAATTTTATTTTTCGAATACCTTGAGAACGAATGATTTGAGCACCAGTTCCATAATCTCTTAAGTAATTAGTGGTCCTTTTATTTTGAGCTTTAGCTGGATTTTTTAAAATATCTAGTAAGGATAACACATCTGTTTCTTTTTCGTGATGCTGCATTAAAACCAATAATCCAGCATCTTCCGTGGCGATTCTTGCTAGTGCCTTTGATAAAGGTGATTCATTTTTATCTAACATTATTTTAAAAATTTCAGCAGTTCTATCTATCGAATGAACTCGAACTAAAGTTGGTGTATTTTCATCAAATTCTCCTTTTTTGATAGCAATATGAATATCCCCAGTGGTTTTTTGCTCATAAGCTAAAATTTCCAGCGCTCCATATTTTGAATCAATTTTAACCGAAGACTTCAACTCAATCAAAGCCTCACTTCGAAGTCTATAGGCTACTAAGTCATCAATAGAAACGATTTTCAAATCATGTTTTTTAGCAATTTTCATTAATTGGGGTAATCTTGCCATAGTCCCATCCTCATTCAAAATTTCCACCAACACACCTGCGGGATAAAAACCAGCAAGTCTTGCTAAATCAACCGCAGCTTCAGTATGTCCTACTCGTCTTAAAACACCGCCTGGTTTGGCTCTCAAAGGGAAAATATGGCCTGGTCTAGCATAATCTGAAGCCTTAGTGTTTTTATCTACAATAGCGCGAATTCCTGTAGAACGGTCATAAGCAGAAATACCCGTGCTACAACCTTGACCAATCAAATCGATAGAGACTGTGAATGCAGTTTCGTGCAAAGCAGTATTGCTAGACACCATCATATTCAACTCCAATTCTTCTGCACGTTTTTCTTCAATGGGTGTGCAAATCAATCCTCTGCCATGGGTTGCCATAAAGTTAATTATCTCGGAAGTAACAATTTCGGCAGCACATATAAAGTCCCCTTCATTTTCTCGGTCTTCATCATCTACTACGATAATTACTTTTCCTGCTTTTATATCAGCAATCGCTTCTTCGATAGTATTTAATTTGATTTCAACACCGTTTTTTGATGCAGTCATAGCTATTTTTTAATGTATTAATTTGTGCAAAAAATTGCAATTAGGCTTCTTTCCTCTATCCTAACAAAAAGAAAGACAAAATTGCTCATAAAAAATGGATTTATTCGGTTAATATTGCAAAAAAATCTTCAAATTTTATTTATGCTTAAAAAGTGGCTAAAAAAACTACCCTTTGCGCTGACAAAAAACCATGCATATGATATTCAAGCAAAGAAAATAATTGATAAAGTAGTTGGTCCTACATCCTGCTGCATAGATGTGGGTTGTCACGAAGGTGAATTTTTGGATATGTTTTTGGAAAAAGCCCCATCTATTACCCATATAGGCTTTGAGCCTCTACCTGACTTTTATCAGAATTTGAAAAAAGTTTATGGGAAACGTTGTCAAATTTTCAACACTGCACTTAGTGATAAAAAGGGAGAAAGTACTTTTAACTACGTAATTTCTAATCCTGCTTATAGTGGTTTACAAAAAAGAAAATATGATAAGACCAACGAAAAAGACACGACCATTACCGTCCAAACTAATTTATTAGACAATCTAATTGAAAGTTCCACTAAAATCGATTTTATCAAAATAGACGTGGAAGGAGGAGAATACCAAGTGCTGAAAGGGGCACAAAAAACCATAAAAACCAATCAGCCTCATATTATTTTTGAACATGGATTGGGTGCAGCAGATATTTATGGAACGACTCCAGAAATGATTTTTGATTTATTGGTCGTAAATTGTGGTTTGAATATTTCTACTATGAAGGCTTGGTTAAAAGAAAGAGAAGGATTTTCAAAAGAAATATTTTGTCGTCATTTTTATGAAAATTTGGATTATTATTTTATTGCTTTTCCAAAATAGTTTGTATTTAAAATTTCTTTTAGAAGTATAAATTTTAATAAACCGCTGCTCTGGTTCAAGGCAGTGAAACGACCATTTCTTCTGTAATTTCAGGAGTACCACCTCTTCTAGTAGCTACTAATGCTCCAGTCCTAGCAGCAAAATCAAGACAAACAATAATAGGTTCTGCATTCAAATATTGATATAAAAATCCAGCTAAGAATGAATCGCCACTACCAATGGTATCTTCCACTTTAATCTTTTTGGCTGCGACCGATTTTATTTCGTCTTCTCTACTGATTAGGAAAGCTCCTTTGCTTCCTTGAGTAACAATTAATATATCAATGTGAAAGTGAATTTTCACTTTTTGCGCTAAAGTATAAAGAGGAACAGTATCAAAGAACCAACTTCCAATAAGGACTAATTCTTCGTCATTCATTTTGACGATATCGGCTTTATAAAGCAATTGTTCAAGGAGTTCTTTGTTGTAAAAAGGCGTTCTTAAATTAACATCAAAAACTTTAAGTTTTGCCATTTCCAAGAAACTAAAGAGTGTCTCTTTAGTTCGATTATTTCTAGCAGCTAAGCTGCCAAAAACAAAGGCTTTTGCTTTTTTTACTGCTTTAGCATTAATGATATCCATATTTATATAGTCCCAAGCTACAGGCTTAACTATATCATATGAAGGAGAACCCTTATCATCTAATTCAACTTTTACAATCCCCGTTGGATAAAAAGTATCTTTTTGAAGAAGTGTAGTGTCCACCTTCTTCTTTTTTAAAAAATCAACTAATTCCGCTCCATTTTCATCCCCACCTATTCTACTTATCATTTGAGTTTCGATACCAAAATTAGATAAATGATAGGCGACATTCATAGGCGCGCCACCAGGAATTTTACCAGTAGGTAATAAATCCCAAAGCACCTCTCCAAAGCAAATAATTTGTGGTGAGTTCATTGTAAATGATTGAAGATTAAACCTTTAGAAAAAACAAAGCTATCGATAATTTAGTGAAAATTAATGTATTGGATTAATTTTTTATAAAATATTGAAAGGACATGAAATTAGGTAAGTAAAAGGTAATGATTTTCATAAAACGCTAAACTTCTCTAAAACGGTTTTTGCAATGGATTTATTATCATAATTATGCTCAATAAAATACCTAGCAGCTTTTCTGATAGCTAACATTTCTGGTTCATTTTGAAGCACCCACCCAATTGTTTCTAAAAATGCCTCCTTTGAATCTGCAATCAGCAATTCTTTTTTATGTTGAGCAGGAATTCCCTCTAACCCTAATTGAGTAGTAACCACTGCTCTAGCTAAAGCCATACTTTCGAGAATTTTGACCCGCATACCACTTCCTGAAAATAAGGGAACAATCGAAATTGGGTATTTTACCAAAAACTCACTAGCATTAGGTACTTCTCCATGTACAATAATTCCATTTCCTGCTTTATTAAAAATCCAATCTGGTGTATTTCTTCCTGCTATATGAATTTCAAGGTTCGGAAATTGTTTACGTAAATCTCTCCAAACTTCGGCTAAAAACCAAGTTAATCCCTCTTGATTAGGCACCCAATCCAGTGAGCCAATAAATGACAGTGCAGGCTTTTGGGGAACAATTTCATCTTTTTGGTAATTGTTTAATTGCAGACCTATAGGTGTTATCAAACTATCGTTTTGATAGCCTAACTTTTGAAAATAAGTTAAATCTTTGGCAGTCATAGCCAATAATAAATCGTAGTTAGCGAGCTGTGCAACTTCAAATCGTCGAAGTTTCTTAACTAGATAAGTGAGATACCATTTTTTTGGTAAAAAAGTAGTGTTTTTAGCTACTCTGTCCCATATCTCAAATTCTACATTATGTGCTCTCATGACCACCTTGGCTTTAGATAATTTTCGAATTATCGGAAGGTAAGGAGCAAAATATACACTTTCTAATTGGATGATATCAAAAGAATTGGTCGTTAAAATTTTAGTTAATTCACTTGTAAATGCTTTAGTTGTAAATCTTGAAATATGGTAAGATTTTTTTGAAAAAAGATTTAAAAAAGCGCCCTTAGGTTCAGGAAAATTATCTAAATATACGGTGTGAATGGCTTCATAATGATTAAACGTAGGTGGTAATTTATCGATTTCACAAAAATGTTTGATGGTATTAAAAGATAGTAGGGTTAAAGCTATCCCCAACTCTTGGTAGCCTTTTGCCAATGAAGTCACAGCAATAGACTCCCCATCTTTTAAGGGGTAGGGAAATTTTCTACAGAGTTGAAGTATTTTCATATAAAAAAGTAAATAGCTATCTTTAGCCTTTGGATTTTTATGCAAAAATAAATTAATTAACAATAATGACGACCAACGAATTTAATTGGACTACAGATGACAATATTTCTATCTATGCCAAAGAATGGAAAGTGGAGTTCCCTAAAGCTGTAATTGCCCTAGTGCATGGTTTAGGAGAGCATTGTAATCGTTATAATCATATGGCAGCTTATTTTGCAAAACACAATATTGCAATGGTCGGTTACGATAGACGAGGGCATGGGCAATCTGGTGGCAAAAAAGGGCATACGCCTTCTTATGAAGCCTTTTTAAAGGAAGTAGACGAATTGCTTAAAGTTACAAGGAGTCGCTATCCTGTGACACCTGTTTTTCTATATGGCCATAGCATGGGAGGCAATATTTTATTAAAATATTTAATTACTAGAAAACCTGCCGTAAAAGGGGCTATTACTTCAGGGGCATTTATAGAATTTCCAGATGCGCCACCCGCTTTATTATTATTTATAGGGAAAATAATGCGAAAAATATATCCTTCTTTTTCTCAAAGCAATAATTTGAATCCACAGGATGTTTCTAGCGACCCTAAAGTAGTAGAAGCTTACTTAAAAGACCCCTTAGTCCATGACCGAATCACCCCAGTAACCGCGCTTGGTATGGTCGAAGTAGCAAAAGAGCTGGAGCAATACAGAGGAGAATTAAATGTTCCTACCTTACTAATGCATGGAAATAAAGATAAACTGACTGGTTATAATGGCAGTAAACAATTTTCCGCCAATGTATCTGGTAAAGTAAGTTATAAAGAATGGGACGGTGCCTACCATGAGATACATAATGAAGGGATTCAAAATGAAGTATTTGATTATACCATTGATTGGATTCGAAAATATTTAGCATAAATATCAATCCTATGTGTGGCAGAGCTACTCTTGCAAAAAAACCTAAAGACCTGGAAAAAAGGTATAAAGCAAAATTCGTTCAATCAGAATTAGCATTAAAAAATCCATTGCCAAATTATAATATAGCACCTACTCATTGGCATCCAGTAATGACCAGTGATTTAGCACAACCATTAAAGTTTTTAAAATGGGGATTGATTCCAGCTTGGGCAAAAGAGGAGAAAATAGCCAGTAAATTGATTAATGCAAGGTCGGAGACGATATTAGAAAAACCCGCCTTTAAATCCATTCATCAAAAAAGATGCTTAGTGCCTTATGATGGTTTTTATGAATGGAAAAGAATCGGTAAGGACCGGATTCCTTATAGGATAATTTTACCTGAAACGCCAATTTTTAGTGTCGCCGGCATTTGGACATCTTGGGTAAATTCGCTAGGGGAAACAATTAACACTTTTACCGTTTTGACTCAACCGCCTAATGAATTAATGCGGCCTATTCACGACAGAATGCCAGCCATTTTAGCTCCCGACATTGAACATCTGTGGTTAGATATGGAAACTCCAACAAAAGAGGTATTAAAATTGATTGCTCCGTATCCTAGTAAATTAATGAAGGCATATCGAGTATCAAGTCAAGTCAATAAAGTAAAGGAAAATAAGGCATCACTATTAAACGAAGTACCTGATATTATACAAGGCTCTTTATTTTAGTAACAAGTAGTGAATAAATTGAACATTTCGACGCTTTATTTCTTACTCGTTACTTAGTCATAAATACGTTCCTTCACTTTTAAACCTGTTTTGATACTAATACCATAGATATCTACATGCTTTACATCAGGTAAAATGCCTGATTCATCAGCATAAGCATAAATATTAGTAAGATAACTTTCTTCTCCATTGATAGGAATGATAGCCTTCCACTCATTACCAGCCTTTCTCAATTCAATAAATCGTTCCTTGTGTGCTCTGAGTTTTATCTTTAAACTATTAGTTGTCTTTTCTTTAATTCTATACCCATACGCTAACCAAGATTCTAACCAAGACAATTCTCTTCTTTGTCCTGTGCTTGCATACTGTCTCCAGTAATTGTCAATAGGTTCTTTCACATTCAATGAACCATCTTCTTTCAAATTCAAGTCATATACAATGGTATGTTTATTCAAGTTTCTTTGAATAAAAAATAAGCTTTTCTCCGTTTTTTCAGGTCTTGGAAAATCGGCTGGCCAATCTTCTCTGTCTACCCATTCTTGAGCGCCTAATAGATTTGTTAAAAATAATAAAACAGCTATAAAAACGAATTGCTGCATTTTCATAGAATAGATAATTTTAAGTTGAGTGATAGTTCTAAGGTTGTAGTCTTTTTTACAAGAACAAAAAAAAGGGATAATCGCCTATATTCAAAGTCCTTTTAAGACATTATTTAAAATTTAACAGCTCGTTTTAATTTCAGTTCAATATCTTAGTCCATTCATTTCCTTTTCTGCTTTAAAATAATCCTTTTGACAGTAATATTACCTTTTATAGGATAAATCAGTTTGTTCTCTAAAAATAAAAATTAAAAGGTCATTAGTCATTTTTTTCTTGCTTAATTTCTATTTTGCGGAACTAAAATTTCCAATTATGAAAAATAAAATGCAAACCAATCAACGACGACAATTTTTAAAAAATGGAGGACTGACTGCAATATCGTTCGCATTAGGAATAGAGGGAGTCTTTGGTATAGGTTTATCAAGTGGAAACCAACTTTTTTATAAAAAAACTATGTTTAGTCTGCCAGACAAGCATCCTGAGATGACCATTCTGAATGACCGACCAATTAATGCAGAAGCACCAGCACATCTGCTTGATGAAGATTTAACTTCTAGTGACCGTTTTTTCGTGAGAAACAATGGGATTCCTCCTGATAAAAAGGACATCGACCCTGAAAAATGGACGCTGACTATAGAAGGAGAATCCGCAAAACAAACTAAAACCTACACCTTATCAGCATTAAAAAAACAATTCAAAACCTACACTTACCAATTAACGTTAGAATGTGGTGGCAATGGTAGAAAGGAATTCAATCCTCCTGCAAAAGGAAATCAGTGGTCTATAGGTGCGGTAGGTTGTGCTGCTTGGACAGGGGTCAGACTTAAAGATGTTTTGGAAGATGTCGGCATAAAAAGTAATGCTGTTTATATTGGCTATTATGGTAAGGATACTCATTTATCAGGAGACCCTAAAAAATCCCCCATTTCTAGAGGAGTCCCAATGACAAAAGCATTAGAGGAAGAAAGTTTGATTGCCTGGTCAATGAATGGGGAACCACTACCCTATTTAAATGGCTATCCACTTAGGTTAGTTTTTGGCGGTTGGCCAGCCTCTTGTTCTGGAAAATGGTTGTCCAAGATTGTCATTCGAAATAAAGTTCACGATGGCACAAAAATGAAAGCACCTTCCTATAGTGTGCCCTGCAAACCAGTTCCACCAGGTTCTAAAGTAGCAAATGAAGATATGTGTACCATCGAATCCATGCCTGTCAAATCTTTGATTACTTTTCCTAAAACTGGTGCGACTATAAAATTAGGACAAGTATTACCAGTTAGAGGTCATGCTTGGGCAGGAGATTTAAGTGTTTCAAAGATGGAATATTCGATTGATTTTGGAGCTACTTGGAAAACCTGCGAACTAGGCACACCTGCTAATCGTTTAGCTTGGCAGGCTTTTGCTGCTAAAGTCCAATTCCCACAAAAAGGCTATTTTGAGATTTGGGCAAAAGCAACTGATAATAAGGGTATTGCTCAACCAATGGTGCTTCCTGGTTGGAACCCAAAAGGATATTTAAATAATGCGTGTCATAGAATTGCTATAAAAGTCGTATAAAATGTCAAAAAATAATAGAAAACCCTCCAAGTCATGGTTGAATACATTTAGCCTTTTAATGACTACTTTAAAAAGTATAACACTGCTAAGTTGCTTAGTTTTGGTCTATGCCATTTTTGGGGAAAAATTTGATTTTTCTTTTCAAAAAAAAGAAGTAATCGCTACTAAAAGTACTTATGTTTCAAATAGCAATCAAAAAGGAGATGATTGGGATAAAGTCGAGAATGGCATACATCTACAAACAGGTCTTATTTACGCGGAAAATTTTGACATCATCCGTGGGCAATGTACCGCTTGTCATTCTGGTAAATTAATTGCTCAAAACAGAGCAACCAGAGAAGGTTGGACCCAGATGATTCGATGGATGCAGGAGACCCAAGGTTTATGGGATTTGGGCGCCAATGAACCAAAAATATTGGATTATTTAGAAACACATTATGCCCCAAAAGAAGTGGGAAGACGGACTAATATTAATATCGCTGCAGTAGAATGGTATATTTTGGAATTAGAAGAAAACTAATAAAAGTTTTCCTTAAAAGCAGTCAACGCATTTCTTATTTTTCCAATATGTTAATATAATTTTAAAACCAATTATTTATCTAGATTTTTTTTTCATTTTTTAAGAATTTTGGGTGATTATTTATTTTTCATCACAACTTTAAAATTTTTTAAAATGAAAAAAACAACACTGTTTTTTGTTTTAAGCAGCTTTCTCGTTTTGATGTCAAGTAAGAATGCATTTTGTAATTCTTTCAAGACTAAGGCGAGTGTATTTAATGATACAACCATTATTAATCTAATTGAGAATTACAGTCACATTACTTGGACTGGTTACAAAATTGGAGGGCAACACACTGGAAGAATTGAAGTCAGCTCTGGGGATTTAATTTTTGTAGACAATGTGTTCAAAGGAGGTAGCTTTGAAATTGATATGAATTCTATCTCCAATTCAGATTTGGAGGATGAACAATCCAAAAAAAAATTAGAAGAACATTTAAAATCACCTGATTTTTTTGGTGTAGAAAAATACCCAAAGGGTAAGTTTGTGATAGACAAAACAATACCCTATGGTCCATGTGGCGAAAATCAAACCAAATACAAAATTGTTGGAAATCTAACCCTAAAGGGTATAAGTAAACCAATAAAACTTATTGCAGTCTTTTATGAGTATGACACGAGCTATTCTATAACTGCAAGATTAGATTTTGACCGTTCAGATTTTGACATCCGATATGGTTCAGGAACATTTTTTGATGATATTGGAGATAAAGTTATTTATGATAATGTACAATTAGATTTTAGTTTAGCTGCAAACAAATAGTAGCTTGTCTAAAGTTGTTACTAATTTCAAAAGTCAAGAAAAATTCGTTGGGAAATAATTTTTTGAATAAAAATCACAAATCAAAGGGTTAATTTCCCAACGGGTTTTAAATATTTACAGATTAATATATTAAAATTTTCCTAAAAAAATTAAAAATTCGTTTCTTCCTTTAAATTCGTTTCAAGTCCAATTGAACCAATTATTAATAGCTTTTTCTAAGTATCAAACAAACTACATAAGGAAAAGCTTAGAGAAAACTAAAACAGTTAATACCCTCCAGCCACAGCTTTATCGTATTCAATCCTTTATTAACGAAAAATTAAGCACCAAATTTGTTACTTATTAGGTATAATGTGTCAAAAGGTCGTATCTTTGCGCCCGTTTTGAGCATCAGCCATTTTGGCAAGATTGATACTAAAAATAAATTTTGACTTTTAGAAGTCCTATTTCAACCAATTAAATTTGATTATGGATATTAGGAATATTGCAATTATTGCCCACGTCGACCACGGTAAAACTACCTTAGTCGATAAAATGATTTTAGCGGGACAGCTTTTTGGCGATCACGAAAAGCCAGGCGAATTAATTTTGGACAATAATGACTTGGAAAGGGAAAGAGGAATTACCATTGTCTCTAAAAACGTTTCTATCACCTATAAGGGGGTAAAAATCAATATTATTGATACACCTGGTCACAGTGATTTTGGAGGTGAAGTAGAACGGGTATTGAATATGGCAGATGGTGTAATTCTTTTAGTGGATGCATTTGAAGGTCCTATGCCTCAAACTAGATTTGTATTGTCTAAAGCAATCGAGTTAGGATTGAAGCCATTAGTGGTCGTCAATAAAGTAGATAAAGAGAATTGTACGCCTGATGAAGTACATGAAGCAGTATTCGATTTAATGTTTGAATTGGATGCAACAGAAGACCAATTAGATTTTCCTTCAATATATGGTTCAGCTAAGTACGGTTGGATGAATTATGATTGGAAAGAACAAACAGATAATATTACTCCGCTATTAGATTCTATAATTAAAAATATTCCACCACCAAAGGTAAAAGAAGGAACCACACAGATGTTAGTGACTTCTTTAGACTATTCTAATTTTACAGGTAGAATGGCCATTGGACGATTGGTAAGAGGAGAATTAAAAACGAATACAGACATCGCCTTAATCAATAAGGAGGGCGAAATCAAAAAGCATAGAATAAGAGGATTATTTACCTTCGAAGGTTTAGGAAAGGTAAAAGTAGATTCAGTAAAAGCAGGAGATATTTGTGCCATTCAGGGCATTGAAGGATTTGATATTGGAGATACAGTAGCAGATATAGAAAATCCAGAAGCATTGGCAACAATCGCAATTGATGAACCTACCATGTCTATGTTGTTCACAATTAATGATTCTCCATTTTTTGGCAAAGAAGGAAAGTATGTGACTTCTCGTCATATCAAGGAAAGATTAGAAAAAGAATTGGAAAAGAACTTAGCACTTAAAGTAGAGCCTACTCAATCAGCAGATTCTTTTAGAGTTTTTGGACGTGGAGTATTACACTTAGCAGTTTTGATTGAAACCATGAGAAGAGAAGGATATGAATTGCAGATTGGACAACCTCAGGTTATCATGAAAAAAATTGACGGTGTAACGAGTGAGCCAATTGAAGAATTGACGATTGATATTCCGGATGAAACATCCGGAAAAGCAATTGAGGCAGTGACGAAGCGAAAAGGAATGATGTTATCAATGGAACCGAAGGGTGGACGCCAATTATTACAATTTGAAATTCCTTCAAGAGGTATAATCGGGTTGAGGAGTTACCTAATAACTGCTTCTCAAGGAGAAGCAATTATGACTCATCGATTCAAAGAATTCCAACCGCACAAAGGAGAAATTCCAAGTAGAATCAATGGTTCTTTAATCAGTATGGAACAAGGAAAGGCGATTCCATTTTCTATCAATAATTTACAAGAAAGAGGTAAGTTTTTCATCACAGCTAACCAAGAAATTTATGAAGGTCAAGTAGTAGGTGAAAATAGTCGTCCAGGTGATTTAGTGATTAATTTAACGAAGACTAAGAAGATGTCTAACATGCGTTCTGCTGGAAATGATGCGAAGGTTAAAATTGTACCACCGGTTGTATTTACCTTAGAAGAAGCATTGGAATATATTCAAGAGGACGAATTCGTAGAAGTAACGCCAGGTTCCATCCGTTTGAGAAAGACTTTTTTAAAGGACCACGACCGTAAACGTAATAAAAATAAGGCATTAGCTCCAGCTTAATGTTATACAAAATATAAAAGTAGCATTCTTGTTACTTCAAATCTAAGGCGATTCCAAATGGAATCGCCTTTTTTATTTTAGGCCATTTCATATTAAAACTATACAAATACAAAAAGCCAATTACTTGTCACTTTTGCTTAATTCCTATTCCTTACCATAAATTAGCATCATTCTTGTATAATCTATAACATACAAAAGACAATAGACAAGATAGCTTAATAATATTTCAATAATTTTCCCCTCTTTAAGGAGCTACTTCAGTCTAAAAGAAAATAAACCAAACATACAACCACAAGACACTTACCAATAATACAGCTACAATAGAGAGCCATAAAGGACTTTACTTTTCACTACCCTATTTTCAAAAACCTTATTAGCCCATCAAGTGACTAACGCTTGAAAGTGATAGTCGTTGATGTAGTTGAAAAACTAAAGTACCTATGAGATTTACGTTTAGTATATTATTGCTTATCTATTTACCAAACCCAGTTTTCACTCAAAATTGTTTTGATGCGAATTTAGAAACAGGAACACTTGATGGTTTTACTGCTTTTATCGGAAAAATTGATAAAACAGGAGAAGTTATTCTGGAACAACAAGGAGTTGATTCCACAAGGCACAAAATCATGCACATTAGTGAAGGGTTTGATACGATTGCTTTGCAACATTGTGAAATAAACAGATTATTACCAGTAGTACCAGCAGACGGTGGACAATTTACTTTACGTTTGGGAAATGCACGAGTAGGTTCAGAGGCAGATTTAATAGGGTTAAAGTTTACCGTAACTGCTGAAATGCCATTTTTCCAATTACGATATGCCGTAGTACTCAATGACCCTGACCATCAAGAATTTGAACAACCCCGGTTTGAATTGAAGATTTTAGATGAATCTAATAACATTATTCCATGCGGAGAATATAAGGTAAAAGCTGCGCCCGAAATTCCAAATTTTGAGAGTTGTCGAGGAGGTTGGCGAGTCAGACCCTGGACCACAGTAGGTTTTGATTTACAGCCTTATATTGGTCAAACACTACTAATAGAATTTTTGACGACAGATTGTACACAAGGTGCCCATGCAGGCTACGCTTATATGGAGGCTACTTGTAAACCATTTAAAATGGAAATAGAGGAACATTGTCCTAAAGATGCGCAAACATCAGCGAGTGTGACAGAAGGGTATTTAGATTATCAATGGAATTCAGGAGAAAAAACTACCTCGATAAGTATTCCAAACCCTAAAGAACATGACGAATATACAGTTACTATTACTAGCGCTACAGGATGTTCATTTGTAATGAAAGATACGCTGACCTTTTCTTATCCACCTAAATTCCAACCAGAACGAGACGTAACTTTTTGTAGAGATACTCAATATTGGTTTACCCCAAAGGGAATCCCGCTTTACACAATCTATTCTCCCACTTTGGGCATTGAAGCAGACTCTTTTCTAATCGGAAATGATAGGCCCAACTATACTTTTACTTCAACTAATCCTAATGAATGTTATGCCGACACTTTAACCATTCGTTTATCAAAAAAACCTTTGCCAATTTCCGGTATTGAAAGTACCGTTACTTGTTTTGGTGACAAGGATGGAAGCCTTCAAGTATCATCCATTACAGATTTTCCACCGCTGAATTATCAATGGTCAAATGGCGCAACCAATCCTGAGCTATCTAATCTAACAGCAGGTAACTACACGATTACAGTAACCGACGCCATAAATTGCAGTTCAATTTCAACACTAAAAGTGAATACACCACCAAAGCTACAATTGAATCACATTGAAATGCAGCCGATTACCTGCAATGGAATGAACAACGCTGAATTAGTTATTAATCCAATAGGTGGGGTAACACCCTATCAGTTTAAATGGAGTGCGGAATCTAGAAACACCCAACGTTTAGAAAATTTAGGCGCAGGAAAATATTCGGTAACGGTTATAGATGCCAATGGTTGTAATGACCAAGATAGCGTTGCTATTCACGAGCCATCCCCTTTAGTAATTGATGCGATTTCAACGAATGTTTCATGTTTTGCCAATATGGATGGCTACGTAGAATTGACTATAGAAGGAGGCATTACTCCTTATGATATTTTATGGGAAGATAATATCATGGAAAACCAACATTATCGCGAAAATCTAGGGGCTGGAGAATATAGAGCTTTAATAAAGGATGAGGTCGGTTGTGAAAAAGAAATTGATATTTCTATTAACCAACCTATTTTATCTAAAGCTTGTGGTACTTATATACCTAATGCTTTTTCTCCCAATGGAGATAAACGGAATGATAGTTTCTATGTTGTAGGGAGTCTTTCAGGAATCGCCATGAAAAATATGCAAATTTTTAATCGCTGGGGAGAATTAGTATTTGAAAATCATGGTCATTGTACAGAAATAGGAAATGAAAACTGTGGTTGGGATGGGCTTATAGGTAATCGTCCTGCCCCAGTTGGTGTTTATATTTACTTAATAACGATTGAAACACCATTTAAAGCTGGACCTGTTCTTTACAGTGGTGATGTTACCTTAACTAGATGATTGTTAAAATGGAATACAAAAAATCTAATGGTAATAATTCATATAAAACACGTTTTCGTCAATGAATTATTACCATTAGGTTTTTTAATGCTCCAGTTTCATAATTATTATAAAATTAATAAATACTTTTATTTTAAAAAATTTTCCTACCTCGCACACTTACACACTAGAACTAAACAACTAATAATCAACAACTTAAATTTAAACACAAATTCAATTAACATCACTTTGTTGAATTATTTTTTTTATTATACATTAAAATTAATTGTTATTTTGGCATTCTTTTTGTAAAACTTAGAATAGAAATGAAATTATAAACTTTTCGTTTTTCCTCCATCACTCCCACTCTATTCTCCCAATTTAATTCCCCTCTTTTCAGATAAATTCTGAACTTTCAAGATAAAGATAAAACTATAAAACAATGAACAACACTACAAAAGTGTGGGTATTATTCCTATGCGTTTACTTTCTCACGATTACGCTTCTCTTCAGTCAATCCACTACCGAATGGCAAATTCCACATGCCGAACTAAATTCGACCTATTTTACGATAGAAAATTCTCAACCTAATCCAACTCATTTTGGAAATATGATTGGAACAGCAGGAGGAAAAGAAATTGGTAACTACTTCAATCCACAATTTGAAGCAGCAGGTGTAATTAATAGTTTTAGAAGTTTTCATTTAATGGAAGCAGATTTTGGGGATGCTTTTTTCCCAAAAGAAAAAGAGTTAAGTACCATATCCTGTGATTGTGGTGATGTTTTGTATAGTTGTGAAGAGGATAGAAAATGTGAAGATGAATATTTACCTTATAATACTTATGGTTTTAGAGGTTACAAAGCCCACTATTGTGACTGGAGCAATGACCCAAGATTTGGCATCAAAGAAATATATGCCGCATTAGAGGCTCAAATTCCTATAAAAGCAGCCTATTGTAATACCACTGTAAATGGAGAATGCATCGAAGAATATGAAAACCCATGTTTAATTCAAGATGGTCGGGACCAAACTGATGGAAGGAAATTTCCAAATAAATGGTATACCTCTGATGAATGGGGCGGCCACCAAGATAGCATTCAAAAACATGCAAGAAATTATGTGTATCATTTTGCCGCTACTTTTTGTCCTACTGACTATGAAAAAGATTGTGTGGTAAAAGTTTTAGAGTTAGGCAATGAACCTTGGGGATTGGAAACACCTGGAAAATTAGGATACCATGCTATTTTGAAAGGAGCGGTGCAAGCATTAAAAGAGTTATACGGTACGGACAAAGATAACTGGCGAATGAAATTATCTACTGCCGCATTTGATGCGCGTTTTGCTTGTGATAATGCACCGATGCAGTACATTGACGACATGATTCCTAATGACCCTGAAATCAAAAAATACATTGACTATTTAAATGTGCATAACTATCCATTTACAAATACTCCGTGTGGCGTCCCAGTAGATAATCTAAAATTGAATTATACTCCAGAAAGTCCAGATGGTGGTTTCCTTTCTTTTAAAAATATGGAAGTTTGGAAACGGCAAAATAGCATGGAACACGCTCGTATTAATATGACAGAATTTGGGTGGAATAGTAGTCAAGAAGATTGTAATTCTGGTATTGGCGAAGCTAATCAGGCTGCTTATCATATGCGGGCTTATCTTTTAGCTGCGCGACATGGTATTCATAAAGGATTTTCTTATTGTCTAAGAGACCAGCCTAAATATATTTGGAACGGGTCGGAATATAGTCCAGAAAGTCCATTGTATTGTTCTACAGGTTTGATAGATAGAAACGGAAATAAAAAAGCTTCTTTCTACGCCACTGAAACATTTGTAAAAAAAATAGGTCAAAAGCATTTTCTAAAGGCTATTGAAGAAAAACATGATAAGGAAGGTGGCATATTTGCCTACTTATTAGGAGAGGTAGACGAATTAGGAAATGGTATTCCAACGCATCTAGTCGCATGGCGAGCTAGTGACTTAGGGGTTTCTGATAATCAGAATATTCAATACCCTACTACAGATTCTGAATTAGGTCGAGGGTTAACTACTTTGACCTTACCCTCTACGGATATGGATTTCAGCATAGAGGATAATTACTTTTATTTAGGTTGGGACGAAGAAAATCCACGGTTAATTGGTGACCAAGTAGTAAACCAAATCGGTGTAGCAACTCATCAAATCAATGTAGATTTATCAGGTTTACCAATAGTTATCCCAATCAACCCAGTAAATACAGGATATGATAAGGAAGGAAATTTATTTGGGGGTGAATTAGCCGAAGTTATTAGTGCCAACGATTTAGAAGCAAGCCTAGCATTTGAAGGTGGTGATGCGACCATTAATCAAGTAGAAATTGCTAGCTTTAACTGTGGGGATATGACCATTACCTATGGTAATGGACAAATCAAAATGGAAGGAATTGAAGGGATTAGTTATCCAAGATATGAAATAATAGACATTACTAACAATCAATACCTTACTGTTTTTAAATGTCAAGGAAATAATTGTGGAGCCATTCAAATTGCCGATAATTTACCGACAGGAAATTATTTAGTTAAAGTTTTCAGTCCTGATTGGGGGCTAAATTGTGAAATAGCTTACGGAACGCCGATAAAATTAAAAGCGAATACAACTCCAGACACTTGTATAGATACTGATAGCGACGGCGTTTGTGACACGGATGATTGTTCTCCATTAAATCCTAGTTATCCAATGGAAGTAGGTTCGGCATGTGATGATGGAGATTCGAATACTTTTGGTGATAAAATCATGGCTGATGGATGCCATTGTGAGGGCACAATAGGTAAGCAAATAAACTGTGGAGAAATCACTATCACTTATGGAAAAGGAGAAATAAGGATGGATGGTGCCCCTGACCAAGCATATTTCTTTACTGTCCAAGATATGGCAAACGGGTGGGCGGAAGTGTTTAGCTGTTGGAATAATTGTGGGGCTAGTCAAATTGTTCAAAATTTACCAACTAGTAAGTATAGCATCAAAGTTTATGGCAAAGGAAATACTTGTCATCAAATTATTAAGTTAAAAGGAAATGAAGCAGTTAACGCATCTTCAAGAAGTATATTAGAACTTGCTTCTTACATGGGTAATGGAGAAATTCAGCTAGAATGGGTAGCCAACCATTTAGAAATAACAGAAGGTTTTTTAATTGAAAAATCTATGGATGGCATACATTTTAATACCCTTAAATACGTTGGAAAATTAGGCTTAAAAGATTTTTATAAGGAGAAAGATAAAGCACCAGGGTATGGAGAAAACTTCTATCGAATCAAACAAGAATTGGAAGATGGCAGTTATAGATATTCTGCTATATCAAGAGAAACATACTTTTTAAATGAAAACGATATAACAATATTTCCGAATCCAGTAAAAGAAACTTTATGGTTAAACCTTCGACCAAACACCAATTTAAATGGCAGTGTTACAATTTTTAATTCATTGGGTCAACCAATCATTAGTAATGTAATAGAGCCTGAACAAAAACAAATGAGTTTTGATGTAGCCACTTTTAAGAATGGGATATATTATCTAGTCATTATGGAAGATGGTAAGAAACTTTTTACGAAACGGTTTGTCTTGGAACGATGGTATTAAGATTTCTTGAAGCATTAAGTGGAATAGTTCTTTTGAATAAATCTGTGGGGAATAAAAAAAATTCTTCACAGCTTATTTTATGGGAACATCATAATCTTATTATGTTTAACACTATTTAATGCCATATAGCGCAAAAGTACCAAAATTAGTAACCTGCTTTCCAAAAACACCTTTAACTTCCTCACCTTGTTCATTGAGTATCGTCCTATCCGTTACTAGAAGTTCCAGATGTTCGTTATCTTCCAAAAATTCAAGAAATCTATCATATTTTGCTGCCAAAGATTGCTCTGGAGTACGGTCAATCATATTAGTATTTAATCCAAATACGATATATTTTACCTTGTACATTTTTAGCGCTCCAGCTAAATCCTTTTTTTTCGGGAATAATCGGACTAGTGTTACAAATGCAGATAACTGTCCATCATTTATAATTCTAGAATCACTTTTCTTGATAAAATAGGGCAACATAGTATTTACCATATAAATAGATGAAGAATCGTCTTGATTGATAATTTCTTTTGCAGCACTATA
>CALJVJ010000240.1 GCA_937974625.1 uncultured Saprospiraceae bacterium | reverse complement strand
TTAAAAAGTCGTTTCTTTTAAGGATACTTCTTTTTGCAAGACCTCCTCATTAATCATAAAACTAGCGACGGTCGTCTGCACCATATCCCAAAGTTCAATCGGCCATTTGTCCGTTTTTCCCGAAAGGGTATTGTACAAAGCGTCTAACTCTTCCAGTTGACCTTTTTGTGCAATCGAACTACCTA
This sequence comes from uncultured Saprospiraceae bacterium, assembly GCA_937974625.1. Classification (GTDB taxonomy): domain Bacteria; phylum Bacteroidota; class Bacteroidia; order Chitinophagales; family Saprospiraceae; genus JAFMDF01. Next base: position 23,701 of record CALJVJ010000240.1, on the reverse strand, counting down.
AAGACGGCACTTTTACACCAAAACCAGTCAATTTTTTATAGTCTTCCATAATGATGGTTTTTTCATCAAAATGAACCTCCATAAACTCTTTAGGATACTTTTTGCTACCCACTGCAAAATAATGAATAGTACATACCGAGCCATCTTTATATTTCAAAACAATAGACCGATTATCTGTATGGCTAAATTTTTCATTATTGGGCGTCAAAGATTCTTGACTGATGCTGACCAGTTCACTTTGCGTAAGAAAAGTCATTGTATCGATGATATGACAGCATTCACCAATGATTCTTCCTCCATGCTCGTGCGTCCAATGGTCTAAAGGTATATAGCCCGCATTCATTCTATAATGGACGAAAAGAGGATTGACTCTTTTGGAAGTTTGCTTATGGACTGCCTGAAGGTATTTACTAAAACGGCGATTAAAGCCAGTCATCAAAACAGGTTTAGTCTCGTTACCCTTCGCATAAAAAGCTTTAATTGCTTCTAAATCTGCGGAATTAGTGGCTAAAGGTTTCTCAACAAATGCATGCTTACCCGCTTCTAAAGCTTGTAAAACCAATGCCGCATGATTATCGTGACGCGTACAAATCATCACTAAATCTACCTCAGGGTCGTTCAGCACCTCTTCGTAATTAGTTGTGGTATAATTGGCTTTAAATTGATTCCCAAAGGCAACTCCTTTTTGCCCTTTTCGATTAACAATAGCTCGTAGTTGGTATTTTTTACCAAGCTTTAGCATATTAGGAAGGTGCATACCCGTAGCAAAACTACCTGCACCTACTAAGGCAACTTGTATAGCGCCTTTTTTCTTGGACTTTGCTTTTAAATCTATTCTTTGTTCTGGTAAGGTGGCTTTTAAAATATTTGGAATATTCTCTGTACCATAATCCAATAAAGTAATAATTGGTTTTTCTTTAGATTTCAAAGAAACAAATGCTTCTTCTACAGACTCAATCGGCCATTCCGCACTAATTAAAGAGGTAACATTGACTTTACCTTCTTTCAATAAACGCAGATATTCCGTCATATTTCGATTCTCTGTCCAACGAACATACGCGTATGGATAATCTAGTCCTTTTCCTTCATAATTATTATCATATCGTCCTGGTCCATAAGAAGTGGAGATAAGAAAATCTAATTCTTTGACGTACATGTCTCCTCTTTTCAATTCCATTCCAGAGACGCCAACTAAAACAACTTTTCCCTTTCGTTTACACATTTTAAAAGATTGGGAAAGTGGTTCACTACTACCCGTAGCGGCAGTGAATAAAACGGCATCAGTACCATATCCTCCAGTAAAATTATTGGCTAATTTAACGACATCGTCATTCATTGGATTGAGTACCAATCCAGCTCCTAAATCTTTGGCTAGTTGTAATCGTTTATCATCAATATCCGTCACAATTGTACGAACCCCAGAAGCTTGTAACATTTGTTGCGCTAATAAACCTAAAATACCTGCTCCTACGACCACACAAGTTTCCCCTAATCGCAAATCACATCTTCGTACTCCTTGCATAGCGATACCACCTAAAGTAACAGTAGAAGCTTGTTTGAAATCTAATCCTTCAGGAATATGCATCACCAAATTCTGAGGGACATCCACATATTCTGCATGATTGGCCAATCCTGCACCTGCTGCTGCCACATGGTCTCCAACTTGAAAACCCGTTACACCTGAACCAACGCCGATAACCACTCCAGCCACTGAATAGCCAGTAGGTTTACCACCATCAAGAGTGCCTTTTATTTTTTGGATGGTTTTTTCAATACCATTGGTACGTACAAAATTGAGGACTTCTCTGACTTGGTCAGGTTGTTCTAATGCTCTTTTATAAAGTGGCTTACCCGTATCTCCGACGTTACTAACCTCAGTACCAGCGGAAATACAACTATTAACTAATTTTATTAATAAACAACCATCAGAAACATTAGGAGTCGGGACTCGTTCTGCTAGTACTTTACCTTTTTTTACAACCGCTTGAATCAAAATCTTAATATTTTAGGGTGGAAATTATAGTGTTGCAGGAGCTTCTATCCCATTTTTTTCTAAAAATTGTTGACGCATAACTGCTACAATTCTTCTAGTAGCTTTACCATCCCAAAATTTAGGAATTGTTCCTGTTTTATAAGTCCCGTTATGGATAGCTTCAATTTTATCTCCGATAACTTTAGGGTCGAAAGGTACTAACTCATTAGTGCCTTCAGTTACGGTTACAGGTCTTTCTGTATTGGGTCTAAGGGTTAAACAAGGGACTTGTCGGAAAGTCGTTTCTTCTTGAATACCGCCACTATCTGTTACAACAAAATTACTATTAGCTATCAGATTCTGAAAAGCTAAATAGCCTAAGGGCTTAGTTAATAAAACGGATTTATTAGCCGTTAATTCCTCGTACAAATCATGCTTTTTAAGGCTATTTGTAGTTCGTGGATGGATAGGGAAAACCAGCTTAGTATATTGGGTAATGTGTTGGATAACGTCTAACATTTTGCGCAAAGCAGGCTTCGTATCCACATTTCTAGGTCGGTGCATAGTCATTAATGCGTATGCTTTTGCCGCAACTCCTACTTCTTCCAAAATAGGGGAAGCTTGGATATCTTTTTCAAAAGCGACCAATGTATCAATCATGGTATTACCAACGTAGTGAATATTAGCTTCTCGTTTGATTTCTGCCTCTAAATTTTCTACGCCACTTGGTTCGGTTACATAGAATTCGTTAGTGATATTGTCGGTCAGGATTCGATTGATTTCTTCTGGCATCGCTCTATCATGACTTCTTAATCCACTTTCTAAGTGTGCCAACTTAATATTTCGTTTATTCGCTGCTATGGCAGCAGCTAAGGTAGAATTTACATCACCGACGACTACGACTAAATCTGGTTGGAATTCACTAAAAAACTCATCTAATTTTATAATAATGGTTCCGATTTGCTCAGCAGGCGTTTTTCCTTTTACATTGAGGGTAATATCTGGCTTTTTTAAACCTAATTGTCCAAAAAATACTTGTGACATATTCTGGTCGTAGTGTTGACCGGTATGTACTAATTTATAATCAAAAAAATCACCGAAGCGATTAAATTCTTTTTCAAATTGGGTGATTTTGATAAAATTTGGGCGAGTGCCAACAACAATAACAATTTTACATTTATTCATAACAGCTTCTTATTTTTTAAGGATAGGATGATAGTCTCCTTTTAAACCTACTGGAGAAGTATTTCTGATTGTATGCACTAGTTCAATGGATGGACGCGTATCTTTTATACCGAAGCCATTTCCCTTGATGATTTCTGCATAGGAAGTAGTATGTAAATCTTCAAAACCTTTACTAAACTCAATTTCTTTACCTTCTACGGTGATAGAGCGATAAGTTCTTCTTCCAACTTCTTTCGCGGATTGAGGTATATCCTCCTGATTGATACTTAATATCCATCTAACTTTTGCTTTGGCTAAATCAAGATACCCTGCGGCTCTGTCTTTTTCATGAAGGTGAACAATACTACGCTGTAATGGACCAAAAATCCAAGTTAACATATCAAAAAAATGGACACCAATATTAGTAGCTATTCCTCCTGATTTTTGAGATGCTCCTTTCCAGGAGTGATGATACCACTGCCCTCGAGCCGTAAAATAAGCCAAATCTACTTCATAGATTTTATCAGCAGGACCATTATCAATTTTCTGCTTTAAGTCAGTAATAGCACGATGATGTCTTAACTGTAGAATATTCCAAATTCTTCGCCCCGTCTCTTGTTCCATATTTACTAAAGCATCCACGTTCCAGGGGTTTAGGACTAGTGGTTTTTCACAAATGACATCTGCATCGTTTCTTAATCCAAATCTAGTATGTGCATCGTGTAGATAATTAGGCGTGCAAATACTCAAAAAATCTATTTTATTACCTTTTCTTCTTTCCTTATCTAAATGACGGTCAAATCGTTCAAATTCCGTAAAAAAGCTAGCTTCGGGAAAATAACTATCAATGATGCCTACACTATCAAATTTATCCATTGCTGCTACCAACTCATTTCCCGTTTCTTTAATAGCCCTCATATGTCTAGGAGCTACATACCCTGCCGCACCGATTAATCCAAATCTTTTCATATTTAGAAGGCGATTTATAAGTGATTTGAGTGTAATAAAAGGAAAATGAAATTGCCAAATTAGCACTTAAAAATCAAAAAACGTAACGTGGGAATTTAATAACTTGTTTCATGAGTCTGGTTTTACCCTCATTGGTAAATGTTGGAAATTCTACAACACCAACCAATAATTTACCTTCAAAACCAGTGCCCGATTTTTGACACCAAAATTCTCTACGGCATAATTATCTGTATACACTAAGAAAATATCCGACATCGGGGCAAATCGCCATTGGAAACGGCTATTAATATTAAAATTATCAGCTTGTGTGTTATACTGAAGGAAGGTCGTCCAGAAAAGGTTTCGATTGAAATTGATTTCTATTTTGGGGCTAAATGCCCAAATGGTTTCTTCGCCATAAGCATCAGGAAATTCTAATTTATTATATTCGACCTCCATCCCAAAGTTACCCCAAGGTTGTTGGCGATAGCTCAATTCAACAGAAGCTTGGTTCAAGGTTCCATTATAAAAGCCACCCGTACTGAAACCAAGTCCATAAATGAATCTTTTTCGCTCGTCTGAATCATAGCCAATACCAAATCTACTGGCATTATAACGGTCAACGGGTAGCGGTTCTCCATCAGTAAAAGAGAAAGGGAAACGCAAATCTGTTACCGTATTTTGAGCTTCCACAAAGAAGCTACTGCTATTTTTAAATTCCATTTGATATTCAAACTCATGGTTTCTTTCCACAAATTTATAATCAGGGTCCAATTGAATAAAAGATTCTAATTCAAAACTATATCTATTTAAATAATTGCTCTTTTTAGGAATAAACGTAGCGGATAAGGGTAAGTAAATTATGTTAAAACCCAAACGAATCGACGTGTCTCTAATGGCATCATAATTATTGACAAAATTAACAAAGCCTACATCTGCAAAGTAATCTGTTCCAACACGAGTCCAGTCAATCACTGCGCTAATAATATCCCCACTGTAAGCTCCACCAATAGAAGTGAAATTATTATCACCAGTAACCCCAGGTTTATAACTTTTATGTAAACCAGACCAACCTTGCCAAACACCGTTTGAACTACTATAGGCAAATTCTAAACTAGCATTGCGACCATAATCGCCATTGACAGATTCGCCACCATCATAAGCTTGTCGATTAACGAACATGCCTTTTAAGGTAGACCGACCGAATACTCTTTGATTAAAGGAGGCAGCAGTATAGTTTTGTCCAAATTGACTATCATTTCCTTTGCTATGCACATTTAAGAGGCCAATTCTGGTACTTCCCGTAACATTTCCGGTCAATCGAGCACCATAGGCTATAGGCACAGCCTGTCCATTTCCATCCAATCCAATCCTTCGAGAGAAAAAGGGTTTGACGGGAGGAATTCCAAAATTGGAAAAAATATCACTGTTTTCGATGAAAAAGGTTCGTCTTTCGGGGAGAAAAATACTGAACCGAGTGAGGTTGGTGACTTGTTGGTCTACTTCCACTTGGGAAAAATCAGGATTGACCGTCAAGTCTAAATTAAGAGATGGTGTTAAGGCTATCTTGGCATCAACGCCAACATCAAATCCATTATCACTCGGTGTTCCTGCACTAAAATCCTTAAAGGTATTGGTATTTAAATATGGAATGACTGAAATATTACCATTGGTCTTTTTAGGTGCTGCATCCCATTCTAGTTTACCTGTATACCCTAAATCTATAAACCAAAATTGTCGAGGTATTGCCGCCCAAACATCTTGTCGATTATTCTTCTTATCATTTCTGAAAAAGTTAATCCCCCAAGTCGTTCTTCCTGTTTCATACCGCAGCGTTTTAAAAGGAATGGCCATTTCTACAGTCCATCTGTCGTGTGAGATATGGGTTTCTACAAACCATCGATTATCCCATTCCCCGCCATAATGCTCAGGTCCAGTACCACCACCTAATAAGACATCGGTCTGCACCCCAACAGGATTTGTACCGAACATAAAGCCAGTAGTTGCCTCATTTAAAGGGTCTAACACGACACCTATATTATCACCGTCCCAAAAACCAACATCTCTTTTCAAAGTAGAAATAATATGGTTAGTGCTATCCATACAGGTAGCGGCTACGTATAAAAAATTATCATCATAAGTCAATTGAAATTCAGTATGGAGTACTGCTTTGGCACCTGGGATAGGATTCTTTTGGGAAAAACTAGTGCCTTTATCCGCTTCTTTCCACGCAGCTTCTTCTAATTTGCCATCTAAACGAATGCCATCGACTGCTCTTTTAATTTTGACATTGTATTTTTCTTGGTTTTCTCTACCGTCATTAAAACCAAACAAAGTTTGTGTACCAATGAATAAAAGCAATAAGGTAGGGTAAAAAAGTTTCATACGATTAGGATTTACGACCCGCTAAAAAATCGTGGCAGGTTAGGATTTGTAACAGCAAAAATATTGTAATAGTTTCAATAAATTTGCATTTGGAAGGAAAGTGTGTGAAACCTACTTTAATTATATAAAATGAAAGGAATAATTCTAGCTATACTTGCAGGGATTTTATTTGCCTGTTATCAGTTTGCTGTCAAATTATCAGCCAGCCACATTCAAGAATTGTTTGGTGCAGTGATACTACAAGGTGTGGCAGTTTTGGTGGGTATACTGCTATTTATGGTAGTTCGAGATTCAGAAACAGCGATAGTTTATACCAAAGAAGGAATGCGTTTCGCTATTATAGCGGGCATCTTTGTGAGTTTAGCGGAAATAGCGGTGTTTTATACCTTTTCTCAAGCCATTTCCCCGTCGGTGGGCATTACGTTAATTGTTGGTGTTAATATTTTGGTAGGATTAGGCTTAGATTACTTTTGGTTTAAAAGTGATTTGAGTGGGTATCAATTAACCGGAATCCTTTTGATATTAATAGGCGTGATTTTAATAAGTTGGAAAAAGCAATAAGTGAAGTTGTCGGTTATTGATGATAAACATTACAATCTAATAACCGACAACTCTAATTACTGTACCCAATAATCCAATACTAGTACATCGTCCAAATGAGGTGTCAATACCGCACCAAAAGCCTTATGGTCAGGGTGGGGGAGATAAACAGCACGTCCTTCTTCACTATCAAAGGTTAGGAAAAAGCAATGGGTAAATCCTTTATCCAATCCTTCGGGACTATTATTTGTTCCCCATTCATACCCTTTAATTTCTGGAATCTTGTTTGGTAAAGCAGTAAAAGCCGCTTCAACTTGCTGAATCGCTTCTTTGGTTGTTCCTTCTTTAAATTTAAAAAGAACGACATGACGAAGTTGTTTAGCAGGTGCGGTTACTTTTTCTACGGTAGCAGCAATTGTTTCTTTTGTAGTCTCCGTATCAGTTCCACAACTATTTAAAACGAAGGCAAAACCTAAAAGTGTAAAGAGTAATTGTTTTTTCATTTTTATTTATATCTAAATTAGTGAAATAGTGACGAAGGTACGAAGTAGGATTAATAGGATAGCTTATTTTTAATATAAGAATACTTATTTATTATTACTAATAAGTATTTTTTTAGGAAAAATGTAGTTGATGATACTATAATTGTCGTTTATCCATAAAGTATTGCAATTTGAAATATTATAATTCCATATAGTATTAGATAGAAATTACTAAAAAGTAGCTAAAACAAGGTCAATCCGAAAGCCTGTCACAAAAAGATTATTTTTTTTTGTTAAAAATAAATAACGTGCTGATAATGAGATGGTATTTTTGGGTATTGTTAAGGTTAAGCTGTCACTACTGATGTAAAAAATCAAAAAAGAGCTACTTTTAACCTATTTCCCATTAAATATTTAAAAAAAAAGGGATAAAAAAATAAAAGTGACACTACTTTTTTTGGATAAAGGTTCGGTTTACCCCTATCTTTGAGTCAGTAAACAAATTCAGCTAATTCGCCTCCCAATTTTACAGCTCTTTTCTCTGGAAGCACATTCCCCTTCAACTTCCAAATATTCAATTTTCAATTCCCTTCTATTAATTTCCCTCTTTAATAATTCCTCTCCCCAATAAACTTGCGCTTATGTCAACGACAGCAAAGGTATGCACATGCATCCTAATAGGAATTTTATGCCTATTTTCAAATATAAATGTACAAGCAAATTCCGTATATACTTACCCAACGGTAGAGCTCTTCAGCAATATCCATGTGGGGACAGATAAAACGCGATTTGTGGAGGAGGCAACATATTTTACGTTAAATATGGAAGCCTTAGCACAAATCCATCAACAAAAACTTGAAACAATGACGCTTCAAATCCCCTTTGGAGCGACCAAAAAATTGGAAGTTAATTTAAAGAAAACTTCCTTTTTTGCAGAAGACTTTAAAGTGACCGTCCAATCTGGAGGCACACACAATACCCTTTCTTATTCCCCTAGCCTCTTTTACAGAGGCGCTATTTCAGGAGTGAAGGACGCCATGGTTGTATTGAACTTCCATGAGGAGTCAATAACTGGTGTTCTTTCCCTGAATGGCGAAAGCTATAATATTGGTAAATACGGAAAGATAAGCTCGGAGACTTTCGTGCTTTATAAAGAAAGAAATATCAACGCATCCAATCCATTTGCTTGCTCCACAGAAGATCCAAAAGAATTAATTGTATCTAGAACTGACCGAACAGGAGCAAGGTCCAATAATACCGTAAAAGTATACGTAGAATGTGACCATGAGCTATTTAAAGCAAATGGTTCTTCTGCCCAAGGAACTACAGATTTCGCTACAGGTTTATTTAATGTAGTTACCGCTATTTATGCAAATGATGATATCAATGTAGAATTATCTGAAATAAAAGTATGGGCAACTAAAGACCCTTACCCAACAAATTCAGCAAAGGCAGCAAGAGACGCTTTCGGCGCTTCTTTAGCTGGCGAATTTAATGGAGACATCGCTCACCTTTTATCAAATTACAAAGTAAACGGTACCGTGCCAAATGGTGGTTCTGCTAATATTGACGCTTTATGTGATAAAGAAAAAGCAGTAGGTTACACCAATATTACCACTTCTTATAAGCAATACCCAACTTATTCTTGGACAGCCTATGCCGTAACGCATGAAATTGGTCATAACTTAGGGTCACCACACACCCATAGCTGTTTGTGGCCGACAGGACCAATTGACAATTGCTGGTGTCCAGAAGGCGATTGTGACCAAGGCGATGAACCCGCTTCAACAGGAGGAACAGTAATGAGCTATTGCCATTTAAATCCACAATGGACAAACGATTGTGATTTGTCAGCAGCTAACCCAGGTATCAATTTAGCAGGTGGTTTTGGAGATTTACCAGGTTCATTGATTAGAAGTAGGATTAAAAATGCAAGTTGTTTAGGCAATGGTAGTGAAATTGTATATGCATTTCAAGCAAATGCTAATATAAAGCATGAAGCATGTAATCAAAAAAACGGTCGAGTTACCTTAACGGTTAGTTACGGTCAATCACCTTATACTTACAATTGGAGCAATGGCGCTACAAGTAAGGATTTAATGAATGTTTCAGCGGGAAATTATAGTTGTGTCATTACAGATGCTACAGGAAAAACGACTTCGGTTACGGCTAAAGTAAATGGTTCTGAACCATTCTTCGTCAGTGCCGGAGCTGACCAAGTTATCGGGTGTGCGGAGCCAATTGTTTCCTTGGATGGTAGTGATTCTAGAAATGGTTTTTCTTATGACTATAAATGGTCAAGTTTAAGTGGAAATTTATACGGAAATACAAATAAAGAAATTATATCCGTTTCAGAACCAGGTGTTTACGTGTTGACCGTAAGTAATGAAGACACAGGATGTATTGTGAAAGATACGGTAGAAGTGACAGAAGATTTTGCATCACCAGCTTTAACTTTATCTGCGGAGGCTTTATCATGTGAAAGATTAAATACAGAGATTAGAACGACTGGTTCTCCAACGATTGCTACTTATCAATGGTCGGGGCCTAATGGTTTTAGCAGTTTAGCTGCCAGACCTATCGTATCTGAAGTAGGAAGCTATACCGTAGTGGTGACAGGTACAAACGGGTGTACGACAGAAAAAGATATTGAGATAACAGGAAATACGGCGCGACCAGCAATTAATGCTGTTGGAGGTGTCATTAGTTGTGGAAATAATACAACTCAACTGTCTGCTAATTCAACAACCGTTGTTACTTATAGCTGGGATGGTCCAAATGGTTTTACGGCAAGCGCTGCAAATCCAACTGTTGACCAAGTTGGGGAGTATACAGTAAAAGTTACTGCAGAAAATGGATGTACCAATCAAACAACGGTATCCGTTATTGCGGATAATGAAGCACCCGTTATTGCTGCTCAGGGAGGAACAATTACCTGTGAGCATTCGAGTATTCAATTGACGGCTACTACTACGGCAAATGTAACTTATAGCTGGACGGGGCCAAATAATTTTAAATCAACAGAACACCAGCCAATAGTGGAAGCAGCAGGAGAGTATACTTTAGAAGTAACTACCGCAAATGGTTGTAGTAGTGAAACTACCGTATCCGTAACAAAAGAAACTACGCAGCCACAAATTACAGCAAAAGGAAGTGTATTGGATTGTAATCGACCAACAGCTACGTTTGTTGTAGTAACGGATGAAGTTGATTTGACTTATAATTGGAAAGGGCCAAATGGTTTTGTGTCTAATGAACAAACACCAACTGTTGCTATACCGGGTATTTATAGACTTGTGGCTAAAAAAGAAGCGGGTTGTGCAACTACTTTAGATGTTTTAATAGAATCAAAAACGGAGGGACCACATGTAGCTATTAGGGGCGAAGACTTAACCTGTGCCACCAATAAAATTACCTTAAAAGGACTTTCGAACGATAATATTCAAAGTTACACATGGGAAGATAGCAATGGTATCATTAGCAATAATCAAGCTGTTGACATCATAGAGGCGGGTACTTACAAAGTAACCGCAATGAACGAATATGGCTGTACGACAACGGAGGTATTCACGGTAAATGCTCAAACGGAATTACCAAGTATTGAGTTGAAAGCCAACGATTTAACTTGTGCCAATCCAAGCACCACTTTAAAGTTAGTTACACCAGCCAATGATTTAATCATCAACTGGACAGGACCAGATAATTTTACTTCAACAGAAAGCAATCCAACCGTAACCACTCCTGGAATTTACCAAGTGAGAGTGACGAATGCAACGGGGTGTAGTAATACGGCTTCAGTAACGGTCAATCAGAAAGGAACTTCGGAGATAGAATTTGCGGCAACAACTGCCATTTCTTGCCAACAAGAAGTAGTAACAATTGATGCCTCAGCCTCTACGTTAAGAGGAAATGTTGCGGTAGAATGGACAACGGAAGATGGGAATATTATTCACCAAATTAATGAATTGATGATTTCGGTCAATGAGGCAGGAACTTATGCTTTGACCATAAGAGATTTAGAAACAGAATGTGTAACGATAGAAACGGTAACCATAGAGGCAGCCTCAGCTATTTCTGCAAGAATCGATAATGATAAAGTATTGACCTGTTCAGAATCTTCTTTAACGCTAACAGCGGCTATTGGAAATAATGCTGAAAATACGGTTTATAATTGGGTGACAGAAAACGGGAATATCGTCTCTAATCGAGATGCGAAGGAGATTATAATAGATGCACCGGGTGTTTATACCCTTATTGTAACAGATACGATTACAGGCTGTTCCGATGCAACTTTTGCCAGTGTACGAGAAGCAGCAAGACCAGAAGCGACTATCTCAACACCTGAAATGTTGACTTGTAATCAATTGACAACCACACTTAGCGGGGAAGGTTCGGTAATTAATGCTACCTCTAAAATAGAGTGGAGTAGAAACGGTGAAACGATTCCCAATAGCAATGTTTTGTTCTTAAGCGTCAATGCAGCAGGAACTTATGCAATGACTATTACAGATACCGTAAATCAATGTCAAACAAAGGCAGAAATGGAAGTTTTGAAGCAGGGAGTTCCACAAGTATCAGTCGCTAATGTAGTAGCGGATGCTTGTGCCAAAGGAGAAGGAAGTATCGCTTTAGCAGTGACTACAGATAGTCCTTTTGAAATCAATTGGAACAATGGCAAGACTGGCGCAGAAATTGAAAATTTAGAAGCTGGAATTTACACGGCAACTGTTACAGATGCAGTTGGTTGTCAGGTAGTTATCAGCAGAAGCATTCAAGCGGTAGCACCAATCGCTTTAAGTGATATTTCGATGACGCCAATCACTTGTCATGATAGTGATAACGGTGCTATTTTGGTGGATTTAAAAGGAGGAAACTTCCCTTACGAGACGCAGTGGTCGAACGGAGAAACAGGCGTAGAAGCAACAAATTTAGCAGCTGGAGTGCATAGTTTAGAAGTGGTGGATGCAAAGGGCTGTGTGAGTACTTTTGAATTTCCAGTTAGTGCGCCAAATGTATTAGAGGCGGAGGTGAAAGTAATGGAAGAAGATGTGATGGTAGAAGTAGCAGGTGGTACACCTGATTACAATTTTTTATGGAGTGACGGAACAACGGAAACGTATGGTACTAATTTTTCGGCAGGCAGTCATGAAGTGACTATCGAGGATGCAAATGGATGCAGTATCACCAAATCTTTTGAAATTGATGCAATTACAAGCTTGGAGGATGAAGTAGGTCAAGATTTGGAAGTTCAAACTTTTCCTAACCCAACTACGGACTATTTCAGAGTGAAAAAAGACTTAAAAAGTGCGGGGTCTATCGATTTATCTGTGATTTCTGCTTCAGGAATGAAAATGGTAGCGTCTTCTACAAGAGGAAATACGATTGATACCACTATAAATACGTCTGATTGGAAGCCTGGAACTTATTTTTTGCGTGTTGTGACGAAGGATGGGATGTCAGTGAAGAAGATTCAGGTAGTAAAATTATAATTTTTTTCTTTTTTTTAGCAACCGAATGGACAACATAAGAGAATGTCGTTAAGACAGCGCTATGTTAACGCGGCCAAAGGCAGACATGTCATTTGGTCGCTTTTTTTTTGTTATTAATCATAATAATGTAGGTTTTAATACGATGAAAAATACTATTTTGATGGAAAATACTTGATTTAATTCGATGGTTATTTACTTGATTTTATTTAATGGAATTTACTTGATGGGAGGTAATATATGGAAGTGATTCTTGATGCAAAATTAGTAATCACTGTTATACTTATAATAGTTCAAAAATGATGCCAAAAGTGAGTTGAAAAACTTCTTTTTTTAAACTTTATTTTTGGTGCAATTTCTAGTCAAAAAGGAGGTTGGTTTTGAAAGAAAAAGGTAATCGTTATTACATTATAATATAGTGCAAAAGCTATGCCAAAAAGGGTTGGAATTAAGAATAAAAATTCTGATAAGAATTAAAAGTAATAAATTAACAATCAGTAACTTATAGATAAATTTAGAATACAAAAAATGTGTAATTTGTTAATTGATTTGTTTGTCATGTTCTAGGTATAAAAATAACAGATGCGGAAAGAAAATAGCGGCAATAAATAATCCTAAAAAGGTATAATAGTTCTGCCTAAATTTCAGGTGTTTTTTTGCAGGAAATTACTTGCTTATTTTTAAGTGATTTTGATTTAAAGAACGATTGGAAATTTTTGCATTTTGAAGGCGAAAAGCCATATTTATTTTCTGACTATTTTTGTTTAAAAAAAAACATAAAGTGTAGTTCATTTTTGATATAAAACCGATATTTTAAGAATACCACAACTGTTTGTCTTTATAGGCAATCGGCTGTTTTTTCATACTTGCACAAACCATTGGGTCGATGTGTCATCCACGATAGTAATCGGGATTGTATCTTGACACGACTATCTTTCATGATTTTATCATGTCTAGCTCAGTTCTTGTATAGAGTAAACTAGCGTAATTTTTGTTATAAGGAGTAACTAGACACGATGAAATCGTTAAATATATTGGTTGGAAGTTGAAAACTTCCAACATCGGTAAGGTAACTGCCGTGATAGCGGAAAGATTATACGTATTAATTATGAGTGATTTTTTGACAAAAATAGGTAGAATTATCTTTTTAATTGTTTTGATTATATTAGTTTCACTAACCTTTAAAAGATGGCATCTGCTCAATCAAAATCATGAAATTTTGGATGGTGTTGTTATAGAAAAAGAATCGACTTCTAGAGATAACTGTAAAGTTAAATACTATTACTATTATCAGAATAAGAAATATGAAGGGATGGCTTATGTTAGGGTAAATTGTAATAAATATTACAGGAAAGTTCAAATTAAAATAAAAGTATCTATTGAGTCACCAGACATTAGTGCACTTTCCAAATATAATAACCAATAGAACTCGATATTTAACACATTACTTTAAAAAAAACATAAAACCCACCTCATTTTTGATATAAATCTAGAATTCCTGTATTTTGCCCGCATCTCCTAAAAATTAAGCTTTCATACTATGCGATTGACAATACTTTTGACTATCCTACTTTTGACAGTAGGTTTTGCGATTAATACACGAAAACCAACCAAAGCTTATCCACAAGATTACTTCCGTTCGCCTATCGACCAACCCATTCGTTTATCGGGTACTTTTGGTGAATTGCGACCCAATCATTTACATTCTGGAATTGATATTAAAGCTAAAGATGGAAAAAATGGACAGCCCATTTATGCCATTGCTGACGGTTATATCGCAAGAATAAAAGTGCAATCTGGTGGTTATGGAAATGCTTTGTATTTGGTACATCCAAATGGGTATATGTCTGTATATGCACACTTACAAAAATTCGAAAAAGATGTAGCTGCCTATGTCAAAAAAACACAGTACGAAAAGCAAAATTTCAATGTAGATTTATATTTGAACGGAGAGACTTTTAGCGTTAAAAAAGGCGAAAAAATAGGTAATTTGGGTACTTCTGGTCGCTCTTTTGGGCCGCATTTACACTTTGAAATTAGAGATAATAAGACACAAAAACCAATCAATCCATTGCTTTTTGGCTTAAAAATGGTGGACGATGTTCGTCCCAAGTTGCATAATATAAAAATCTATCACCTCAACGATAAATTAGAAACCATTGATACTAAAATCCATTCTTTAGTCAAAAAAGGAGGGGGAAAATATAGCATCAAAGGAGACACCTTAGCGATTGGTGCATGGCGGGCAGGTTTTGGTATAAAAGTATATGACCACCATAATGGCGTATCCAATTGGAATGGCATTTACGCTTTAGAAATCTACCAAGATGACAACTTAATACATGCTTTTGATATGGAAACTTTTGCCTTTGGCGAAAGCCGTTATATCAATGCACATATTGACTATGCCGAACAGAAATTAAATAAAGCCTATTATAATCGAAGCTTCAAATTACCAGGAAATAAGCTATCTATTTATGACAAAAACGAAGGTGTAGTAACGCTACATAAACATGTGCCTTCTAAAATAAAAGTAGTGGCTTTGGATGTGGATGGAAATAAATCGGTTTTAGATTTTTGGGTAAAGCGAGCAGAAGTAAATCCTTCTAATTCAGGGGCTTATAATTATTCGATGGTGTATAATCAAAGTAACACGATTGATAATGGCTCGATGAAAGCGGTCTTTTCAAAAGGCACTTTTTATGAAAATGCTTATCTAAATTATGAGATGTCAACGGACAATTCAGACGATATTTATTCAGATATGCACCATCTGCACGATGTAAGTATTCCTGTTCATAAATATTATAATCTTAGTATTAAGACAGAAAATTTACCTGAAAATTTACGAAAAAAGGCATTTATTGCTTTTTGTAATGAAAAAAACAAAGTGGCGAATAGTGGAGGAACTTATAAGAATGGTTTTATTTCTACAAAGGTTCGGTCATTAGGAGATTACTGCATTATGGTGGATGATACTCCACCTACCATTACCCCTATTTCTTTCCGAAAAGATATGCGGGGTAGTTCAAAAATGACCTTTAAAATAAAAGATGAAATGCCAACGACGGGCAGAGCGAAAGGACTATCTTTTAAAGCTACAGTTGATGGAAAATGGATATTGATGCAATATGATGAAAAAAATGATTTACTCATCCATCGTTTTGATAATCGTATTTCAAAAGGAGAACATACCCTAAAAATTACGCTAAAGGATGACAGAGGGAATCGAGCGGTGCTTGAGCGGAATTTTATTAGGTAAGTAGCGTTAAGGAGGAGTAGCGGAGGATAAAACTTGGTTCAAAATTTATTCGTTTGCCATTAAAATATCAAAGTAGCAAGTCTCAGTAAAACTAAATTATGGAAAAAATTAACTGGCTTTCTATGATTTTAGCAACCTTGACCCCTATAATAATTGGCTTTGTATATTATCAAAAGGCACTTTTTGGCAAAGCATGGGTTTCAACTATTTCAATGCCGAAAACGCAAAGAATTAAGTTGCCGCTTATATGGAATTTTTGTATTTCTTTTATAGTCTGTTTTTTACTCTCCTTTTTTCTGCTGATTTATTGTAATGGTCCAGGACAAGAAGGAATTCATGATACTTTTCAGCATGGAGCCTTCCATGGATTAATCTTGAGTTTTTTAGTAATTATTCCAATTTCTATTACTGGCGTACTTTATAATGAACGTTCTTGGACGAATATGTTGATTAATGCAGGATATTGGTTGTTGAGCCTACCTTTGATGGGCGGGATTTTAGATTCGATGAACCATTTATAAAATTATATAAAAATAAACAGTCCAGCCCTCCCTTAAAAAGTCGGGCATCCAATCCCTTTGCCATTAGCTCGGTCAGGATTCACTAAATTATAGGAAAGGGTAATACCTGCAATAAAAAACCAATCATTGACATTAGGGTTACCTCGTCGGGTATCAGGTAAGGGAGTTGTTTGATTAATATCAAAAAAATCGTCTACTTGATAAGAAATATCTGCGGCAAGGGTACTATTAGCAAATGCCAACTCCTCATAATTCGCATAAGTAGTACTAACATCATCCAAATAATCGGTGAACGTATAATTTGCGGACACATCTATTCCCAAGGTAATATCTTCATTTATTAAAAATTTAACACCCAAACCTGCAAGCAAACTACCATTATATAGCTGATAGGGTTTTCGGTCTGGGAATGAAGCAAGTCCTTGTCCTTCAGTGGTTAAGGGTTGTAATTCGTAGGTTGTTCCACGATATACAGCCTGTGGGTTAAACGAAAAGAAGCTTGCTCCTAAAGAAACATAAGGCAATATAACCTGCTGATAATCAGCATTCGCAGTAAAAGGATACCATTCTGTGCGTAAACTAATATCAACTAAAGGAGAGAAAAAACGCAGATTTCTTTGTTTTAAGAAATCCAAACTAGAGTTGGCATCATCTGCTTTTAATTCTGTTTTGACCGCTTGCAATTTGATAGCAAAACTTTCATTAAAAGAATATCTCAAGAAGCCGCCAAAGGTAATATCCGTTTGTTTGGCAATAACGGAAAATTCACTAGATGCCAAATCTCCTTGATAGTTGGAGCCACCCACCAATAAACCCAATTCTAAAGTTTGAGCGAAGGAGCAGGGGAGCAGGGTACCTAAAAAGAAAGAGATATACAATAAGCGCAAGACTGATTTGTGAAAAGCAGGCAAACTGTTTTTTGAAAGAAAAAGACCCATAATCGGCAATTTATCCATTCTTTTTAAGGAATTTTACACTTTTAATAAAAATGACTTAAATATATTAAAAATATTTAATTTATTGCAAATGGAAATAATATCTGTTCGAGGAACAACAATTTTGACGAAAGTCGAAGATAAAAAATGTCCCACAAAACAACTTTCCATCGTCTAACGTTAAAAGTACCAGTTATAAGTTTTTTAAAAAATAAATCAACTAAGAAATGAAAGTAAGAAATTGGATGGCATTAATGTTTTCTTTTTGCCTAATAGCAACAATTAATGCACAAGATTCAGTACCAGAAAATTGGTTTAATCTAGATAAGAGTAGTGCCAATGTTCAAGGAGTGAGTACGGAAAAGGTGTATACCGATATTCTTAAAGGCAAAAAAGGGAAAACCGTCATCGTTGCGGTAATTGATTCTGGGGTAGATGCCAACCATGAAGATTTAAAAGAGGTAATGTGGGTAAATCCAGGAGAAATTCCAGGAAATGGAATAGATGATGATAAAAATGGATATGTAGATGATATTCATGGCTGGAATTTTATAGGAGGCAAAGACGGTAAAAATGTCAAAGAAGATAATTTAGAGGTAGCCAGAGTCTATAAAAAGCTGCACAAAAAATATGATGGCAAATCTGCAGCAGCAGTGAAAGACAAAAAAGAATATGCCATCTATTTAAAAGCAAAAAAAGAAATAGAGGAAGGACGCGAAAAAGCAGGGGCTAATTTAGCACAGTATGAAAGCATGAAGCCAATTATTTTGGAATCCTTAGATGCAGTAGAGAAATTATTAGCTGGCAAAGCGCCAACTATGGATAATATAAAAGGATTAGATGTAGGTGCTGACCGTTCTTTAGCGATTGGACAGAGTGTAGTAATGGATGTATTGGGGCAAGGGGGAACATTTGATTCAATGAACGAAATCAAAGAAGAGATGAGTGGTCAATTACAAGAAGGTATCGACCATTTTGCCAATCAATTAGAATATGGCTTGAACCCCGATTTTAATGCACGAACAGTGATTGGTGATAATTATGCCAACCAGACAGAAAAAGGATATGGGAATAATGATGTGCAAGGACCAGACGCTCGCCACGGAACGCACGTAGCAGGCATTATTGGCGCTGTAAGAAACAACGATATTGGGATGAATGGTGTAGCGAATAATGTACAAATTATGTCTATTCGAGCAGTACCTGATGGTGATGAAAGAGACAAAGACGTAGCAAATGCGATTCGGTATGCAGTAGATAATGGAGCAACGGTAGTAAACATGAGTTTTGGTAAAGGCTTTTCTTGGAATAAAAAAGTAGTAGATGACGCAGTAAGATATGCCGCTAAAAAGGATGTTTTATTAGTGCATGCGGCAGGAAATAGCCATATGGAAGTAGAATCCAATAATAACTTTCCCAACGATAAGTATGAAAAGAAGAAATTTTTCGGAAAGAAAAATGCACAAAACTGGATTGAAGTAGGTGCATTAAGTTGGAAAGGAGGAGAGAATGCAGTAGCAACTTTCTCTAATTATGACCAAGAGAATGTAGATTTATTTGCACCGGGTGTAGCCATTTATTCTACTATTCCAGATAATAAATATGAGAACTTACAAGGAACTAGTATGGCTTCCCCTGTAGTTGCAGGCGTTGCGGCATTGCTTCGGTCTCAATTTCCAAAATTGACAGCAAAGCAAGTGAAAAGTATTCTGATGGACTCTGTAACACCATTAAATACCCAAGTCATCAAGCCAGGTTCTGATGGGGAGAAAGTTCCATTTAAGACTTTGAGTGTGACAGGAGGGGTTGTAAATGCTTATAAAGCAGTCCAAAAAGCGAGTAAAGTGAAAGGCAAGAAAAAGGGCGTGAAAGGAGGAAGTGGTAGTTCTGGAAATGGGAAATCAGGAAAAAGTAAGAAAAAAGAGAAAGTGGCTTAATTAGTTTTTATAACTAACGCTAATCTATAAAAATGGTCGGTAATGTCAAGTGCATTATCGGCCATTTTGTATTTTAAGTCATAGTTGTTACCCTCTGCCCTAAGTAGTTAGTCCAGTTAATAGTGTTGTCGGGTAATTCGTCAACATCTAGTTCCGAGTTACGCTTATTCGCAGTTAAAATAGAAGTTTAAAATGGCACGTTTAAACTCGGATTTTTATTAACTCGGAACTGGATGTTGACACAAATAATTTACAATGCCAATTTACTGTTAAACTAGCCAAATGAATCTACCCCTTCCATTCAGGCGGGTTTGGCTGATGCTACCCGACATTATTAATTGGAATATCTACTACGCCCTCTGCGCCTGCTATAATAAAAATCCTTTTAGCGTAAAATAATCCAAAGAAATTCCTATTTTTCGCAAAATAAACCTCCTACGAAACAAAACATACGAAAATGACAAAACGATTAACCGCGCTCGATGCCTTCAGAGGGATGACCATCGCCCTCATGATTTTGGTCAATACACCAGGGACTTGGAACCATGTTTTTCCGCCTTTACGACATGCTCCTTGGGATGGTTGGACACCAACAGATTTAGTCTTTCCATTTTTTCTATTTATTGTCGGGGTGTCTATGTATTTCTCCTTCAAAAGATACAATCATGAATTAACCGCAAGAAGTGCGGAGAAAGTACTGAAACGTACAGCGGCTATATTTCTGGTAGGCTTACTTTTAAATGCTTTTCCTCAAAAGATAGCGGAACATCACATCGCCTGGAAAGGGGTGTTCGGAGTGTTTTTGACCATGTGGTTAACTATGCCTTGGTGGAAAGATAAAGTAACAGCAGGGCTTTTAAGAAACTTAGAATGGTTGAGTTTAGTTATGCTAATAGGCTTATTTATGTTTACCCTACAGGGCAATGAATTGCGAATTTTGGGAGTATTGCAACGGATTGCATTAGCCTTTGGATTGGGGGCATTTGTGTGTCTATTATTCAAAGGAAAAGCATTAATAGTTGCTTTGGTGAGTATTTTAGTAGGGTATTGGTTAATAATGATTGGGTTTGGGGATTTGACTTTAGAGGGAAATTTTCAAAGAGTGGTTGATTTAGCGATATTAGGGGACCCGCATATGTATCATGGGTATGTGGATAAAACAGGGAATAATATAGCCTTTGACCCAGAAGGTTTACTGAGTACTTTGCCTTCGGTAGGGAATGTGATTATTGGATTTTTAGCGGGGAAGATTATTAGCGACAATAAAGATAAAAAAGAGGCGGTCTTTCAATTGATGTTATACGGCTTTCCATTAATCCTTTTGGCGTATTTATGGCATCCATTTTTTCCCATCAACAAACCAATTTGGTCAAGTTCCTATGTATTACACACATGTGGATTAGGGATGATAATATTGGCATTTAGTTTATATTTTATGGACATCAAGGGACAATCAAAGTGGACTAAACCATTTGTCGTTTTTGGGCTCAATCCATTGTTTATCTATGCGATGTCGAGTATTTCAGTAAAAATACTTTTTTGGATAAAGACGGTAGGAAAGGATGGAGAAGTAGTTAGTGGTTATAGAGGTTTATACGAAAATGTATTTGCCGCCATTGCTGGAAATAATGAATGGGGATCGTTTATGTTTGCGCTCTTCTATGTCTTTATGCATTGGATAGTCGCATATTTTATGTTTAAGAAGAAGATATTTGTGAAGGTGTAAATAGTAGAGGGAGGGGCTAAAAGTGGGAGAGGCAAATAGGTTGGTACAAAAGCTATTTGGCCCCTAAGTTTATCCAACTTTTTACCTGCGCATTCCCCTTGCGAAATATAGAATAAACAACTATCTTTGCAGCCGCTTAGAAAAAAGCAGTTTTTTTTAATTTAAAATACATTGACATGTTTGCAATTGTGACGATAGCTGGTCAGCAGTTTAAAGTTGAGAAAGATCAAGAAATCTTTGTCCACCAGTTAGCCGCCAACGAAGGAGATAATGTGAGTTTCTCAGATGTCTTACTTCTCAATAACAACGGTTCTGTAACCGTTGGCGCACCAACAGTGTCTGGAACTAGTGTGAAAGCTACGGTTTTGGGCCACCAAAAAGGAGATAAAGTAATTATCTTCAAAAAGAAAAGAAGAAAAGGATACCGAAAGAAAAACGGTCACCGCCAAAGCTTTACTAAAATAAAGATTGATTCAATCGGATAATCTCCGAAAATCAATTCACTTAATTTTAAAACTTACAATCTCGATTTTGATAATCGAAATTGCTAAAAATAAAAATCATGGCACATAAAAAAGCCGCCAGTAGTACGGATAACGGACGTGATAGTATTAGTAAAAGACTAGGGGTCAAGTTATTCGGTGGGCAAACAGCAAAGGCAGGAAATATTATTATTCGCCAAAGAGGAACTAGATTTCACGCTGGCTTAAATACTTACTTAGGTAAAGATTTTACAGTACATGCAAAAGTAGATGGTATTGTTTCTTTCCGTAAGAGAAAATATAATAGAACTTTTGTTGACATCACTCCATTTGATGCAGTACAAGAAACAGTTGCAAAAGTAAAGCCTAAGAAAAAAGCAGCTCCAAAAGCAGCTCCAAAAGCAAAAGTAGAAGCACCAGCTCCTATAGCTCTAGCAGATACTTCAGCGGCAGATGCAGCAGCAGACGCAGCAGCAAAAGCAGCAGCTGATAAGGCAGCGGCGGATGCAGCAGCAAAAGCGGCGGCTGATAAGGCGGCGGCAGACGCAGCAGCAAAAGCGGCGGCTGATAAGGCGGCAGCAGACGCAGCAGCAAAAGCAGCGGCTGATAAGGCGGCAGCGGATGCAGCAAAAGCAGCAGCGGCAACTAGTGCAGCAGCGGGTGCAGTAGCTTTACCAAAAGGTGTAAAGCAAGATGATTTGAAAATCATTGAAGGTGTTGGACCAAAGATTGCTGGTTTATTGGCAGAAGGTGGTTTGGATACATGGGCAAAAGTCGCTGCATCTACTCCAGAGGCTATTAAGGAAATCCTTATAGCAGCAGGACCACGTTACCAAATGCACAATCCTGGTTCATGGCCAAAGCAAGCAGGTTTAGCTGCAGCAGGTAAATTTGACGAGCTAAATGCATTACAAGATGAATTAGACGGAGGGAAATAATTTCTTCTCGACATATAAATAATAAAAAAGAGCTTCATTGTGTTAAATGAGGCTCTTTTTTATTGTATCCTATAGATTTTTCCTACCTTTTCCACGCAATTAGAAGCAACCTAATTTTTAATTATTACACTATTCAGGTGGATAGTAGCATCAAAAGACTTCCTTCACTCCATAAGGTTATAATCATGAAAAAAATCCTTCCTACATTAAGTTTGATAGCCCTTTGTCTTTTTTGTACGCAGTCGGTATTTGCACAAGAAAAGTACAGCAAAAATATAGCTGATTCCGAACGGTTTAGTGCAGGGGTACTCTTAGGTTTTAATAATGCACAGATGGACGGCGATTTCCAAGCGGGTTTCGATAAAATCGGATTAATGGGAGGAATAAGAGGTATTGCGAGAATTACTTCTCGACTAGATTTTAATATTGAAATGTTGTATAGTCAAAAAGGTAGTAAAATTTATTCAGAAGGTTTCCAGTTTGCCTCTAATCCTATGAAAAATAGAATCATTGATTTAACCTATGTAGATGCCCCCATGTATTTTAAATGGCTATTGAAGGACTTAGCAAGTACTTGGCATATTGAAGCAGGAGGTGTTTATTCCAGATTGATAAGAACTAAGGTTACCGAAAGAATAAACAACCCTCAAGTTGATTTTTCTTATGAAGAGATTACGGCAGATTTTGGTAAGGATGACTTATCTATCTTATTAGGGTTTGGACACACTTGGAAAAATGGTTTTGCAATAAATGGGAGGTATATTTTTAGCGTAAAGAAATTTTATAAGAATAAGGAATTTGTAGCTATTGATAACGTTCCTCTCGCCGCTCAAGATGTAGAATTTTTACGTAATTACCACTATGGCCTAAGCCTTAGCTATACTATTTTTCAAAGAGAATTAAAAAAGAAAAGAAGTAGATAA
>CALJVJ010000239.1 GCA_937974625.1 uncultured Saprospiraceae bacterium | reverse complement strand
AGTTTAGCCAATTTCTTATCCGTTTCACTTTTCTGTTGGTCTTCCTCTTCAAAGATATTGTCAATAGCATCTTGGATTTCCTCTTCTACATCTTCCTTGATATCCTCTGCTTTATCTGCCCAATCTTCGACAACCGCTTTTCCTTTTTGAAATTGTTCTTGATAAAAATCGCGTAATTCTTCTGCATCAAATTCATTGATGGACCCACCAGAGGCAAAATGTTGAGCAACGACTTGTCCAATAGCGTAGGTCGTTGCACCAGAAAAGGCGGAAACAGTTGCACCTCCCAAAGCCGAACCAATAATTGGGACAACTTTAAAAACAGAACCCACGGTATGTGCAGCTATTCGAGATAAAGTATTGCCAGCTAAAGTACCGACAAAAGCCTTCCCGCTAGAATCATTATAATCTTGGTCATAGAGCTTGCACAATTGCCTTAGCATATCCAGTTGTACCGCAGTGACAGCTGCAATATCCACGATAGGAATCGGAATAAATCCCGCACCCATAGAAAAGAAGACATGGCGTTTGATAATCGGTTGTGCTTTGGCTAATGCGGTAATTTTTGAGTCAGACATGGTGATTTATTTTAAAGTGACTATTTTTTTGAATGAAAAGTTACTTGGATTCGCTGGTAAAGGATTGTTTTTTTATACGAACGATTCGAATGGGTAGATAAACCGACCGAAACAAGAAATTTTGATTTTTTTACCATTAAGCTATTTTTGAAAAATGGTGCCCTAGAAGCTAGAAATTAAATATGGAATATGCCTTAATTTGCAGAATATAGCAGTTGGAAGGAAATTCAGTGAGGCAACTAGTTGATTTTCATCATTTTAAAAAAGGTTAAATTTTCTCAAAAAAAGATGAAAATAGGCTTTTATAAGCAACTTAATAATAATACCTTTGCACCGATTTTTGAAAAGAGGCTAGAAAGTAACAAAAAACGGCAAAATAAGGCCATTTTCGAACTTGAGCCTAATTAGCAATTTTATTTTTTATAAAAAAGCAGAATTTCAAAATACTATATCAATGCTTCGTTTTTTCTTATCTACCATATATATATTTTCCTTTGCTTTATTGGGCCTAGCTCAACACGACCATAATCACGACCACGGAGATGGACATGACCATGGAGACCATAGTCATGCAGCAGATGGCGGTCATGGACACGGTGCGACTATTTGTGGAGAACAAGCACATCACGAGTTCAATGCTGGTGATAATGCGATTCACCACATTTCAGATGCAAATGTTTATAGCATTGGACCACTTCAGATTCCTTTACCAGTGATTTTATACGCACCAGACAAAGGATGGGATTTTTTCATGGCATCTAAGTTTCATGTGGAGCTTGTTGGTCACGGAGATGGACATGTTGCTTATAATGGATATGTATTGGATGGAGGCTCTGTAAAAAGAGTAACGGGAGCAGGATTTCCAGAAGGCGAAGTAAACATCAGTGGTATTGTGCACAAAGAGATTGAAGTGGATGGAAAGAAAAGAGATGCAGCTTTTGTTTGTTATAATAATAACCTTTATCCAACGGACGCAAAAAGTACAGCGGATGGTGGATTGTTTGGAGGAGGAATCACTTCATTCTATGATTTTTCAATCACGAAGAATGTAACTTCAATGGCAATTGTACTATCATTCTTAAGTTGGTTATTCTTATCAGTAGCTAGAGCAGCAAAGCGAAATGAAGGGAAAGCGCCAACTGGCTTGCAAAACTTCATGGAGCCATTTGTAGGATTCATTCAAGATGAAGTAGCGATACCATTCCTAGGAGAAAAGTCGGATAAATTCTTACCGTTTTTATTAGCCATCTTCTTTTTCATTTTAGGCTTAAATTTATTCGGACAGATTCCATTCTTTGGTGGTTCGAACGTAACAGGTAACTTGGCAGTAACCGCTGTTTTAGCGATTATTACCTTTATTATTACCAATATCAATGGAAATAGAGATTACTGGGGTCACTTATTTACTGCACCAGGTACACCTTGGTTCGTGAAGATAATTTTGATACCTGTAGAATTATTAGGCTTATTTATTAAGCCAGTTACCTTAATGCTACGTTTGTTTGCCAACATCACCGCAGGGCACATGGTAATCTTAATTTTTGTAAGTTTCATTTTTATCTTCGGTAAGAGCGGGGAAAGTATTCCAGGAGCGATGGGTGGCGTAGTTGGAGCCGGGTTATTGACCTTGTTTATGATGGCAATCGAGTTAGTCGTTGCGTTTGTACAAGCGTTCGTATTTACGATTTTGACAGCTTCTTATATCGGAGCAGCGACAGAGGAGCATCACCATGATGATGCACATGCACATTAATTATAGTGACTGGTAATTGGTAGATTGGTGAATAGTTTTTGTTTTTCATTGAATCTACTCTAGTTATCAATCAAATAATTCTAAATATAGATAGAAATTTGGTTCAGCAGTGAATCGAAATAATAAGAATAATCAAAAGTGAAAAGTAGTTGAAAATTAGAAAGAGGTTGGCTTAATGCATACACCAATCACTAGTCATCAATTACCAATCACTAACAAGATATTTTTTCATTTATATAAAATCTTCAAATTATGGGTGGTTCAATAGTAGCTATCGGTATGGGATTAGCAGTAATCGGAGCTGGTTTAGGAATCGGCTGGATTGGTTCAAGTGCTATGGAAAGTATTGCTCGTCAGCCAGAAGCAGTAGGTGATATTCGTGCGAATATGATCTTGATGGCTGCGTTCATTGAGGGTGCTGCGCTTATCGCGTTAATCCTTTCTTTCTTAGTGGCTTAATTCCCGCAAAAGAATTAAAACTGGCTACGCAACGGTTGGTTGTGGGCCAGTTTTACCAATTTAAAATTTCAAATCTAGAATTACGTATACTCGAATTCTAGATTCAATTATAAATACATCGACTTATGTTTTTTTTAGCAGATTTTAATGTAATCAAGCCAGATTTTGGATTATTATTCTGGACATCTATCTTCTTTGTACTTTTCTGGGTTTTAATCGGGAAGTTTGCATTCAAACCAATTGCAGAATCTTTAAAGAAGCGTACTGCTGATATTCAGGATGCTTTGGATGAAGCAAAAAAGGCAAAAGAAGAGATGCAAGCCTTGAATAGTAAGAACGAAGATTTAATCAAAGAAGCGCAAGAGCAAAGAGCATTGATTATCAAAGAAGCGAAGGCCGCTAAAGAATCGATGATTAACGATGCAAAAGCAAAGGCAAAAGAAGAGGCGAATAGAATCGTTAGTTCTGCAAAAGCAGAAATCGAAGCGCAAAAGAAAGCTGCTTTAGTAGAAGTGAAGAATGAAGTAGGACAAATGGCATTGACGATTGCAGAAAAAGTAATTCGCAAAGAATTACAAGGCAATCCAGACCAAGCGTCTTTTGTAGACAAGTTAGTAGGAGAAATAAAATTAAATTAGTGATTAGTGGTAAGTTGTAAGTGGTAAATCCCGCTCACAACTTACCACTTACCACTTACAACTAATTCAGATGTCAGTAACAAGAATAGCATCAAGATACGCGAAGTCGCTAATTGATTTGTCGCAAGAGCAAAACAAATTGGAGCGAGTATTGGAAGATATTCAAGCATTCCAAAAAGCTACGGAGCAAAGAGATTTCTTTTTATTATTAAAGAGTCCAATTGTCAATCCAGACAAAAAGGGCACTATTTTGAAAGAAATCTTTAGTGGTAAGTTTGATGAATTGTCAATGGCTTTTATCAATATCATTCTTCGTAAAGGAAGAGAAGAGTATTTACCAGACATTGCCAACGAATTTGTAGAGCAATATAGAACTTTGAAGCAAATTTCTACAGTAAAAGTTACGACAGCAGCACCTTTAACGGAAGCAGGTCTAGAAGCCATCAAAGCGCAGTTGCAAGGAAGTAGCGAAACAGCAGTAAATATCGAAATAGAAACAGCAGTTAACCCAGATTTAATCGGTGGTTTTATAATCGAATTTGCGGATAAATTATACGATGCTAGTGTAGCTCACAAATTGAGCAAACTCAAAAAAGAGTTCACGGGCAATCAGTACGTAAACAACATGTAAATTTTTTAATTATGGGTTAGGAGTTATGAGCGATGAATGCGCTTAACTTGACAACTCATAACTCATCACTCATAACTAATTACTAAATTATATAGATATGGTTAACGTAAAACCTGACGAAATTTCTGCAATTCTAAAGCAGCAACTTTCTGGTTTCAAAACATCGTCCGAATTAGAAGAAGTAGGTACCGTGCTTCAAGTAGGAGATGGTATTGCACGTGTATATGGACTGAACTCTGCACAAGCAGGGGAATTGGTAGAATTTGAGACAGGAGTACAAGCAATTGTTTTGAACTTAGAAGAAGACAACGTAGGGGTAGTATTGATGGGTTCTGGAGAAGGCATTAAGGAAGGAGCGACTGTACGAAGAACAGGTCGGATTGCTTCTATCAATGTTGGAGAAGGATTCATGGGAAGAGTTGTAGATGCCTTAGGAACACCAATTGACGGAAAAGGACCTATTGCTGGTGAAACTTACGAAATTGCATTGGAGCGTAAAGCACCAGGTGTAATCTACAGAGAGCCAGTAGCAGAGCCATTACAGACAGGTATCAAAGCGATTGACGCGATGATTCCAATTGGTAGAGGTCAGCGGGAATTAATCATTGGTGACCGTCAAATTGGAAAGACGGCGATTGCGATTGATACCATTATCAACCAAAAAGAATTTTACGATAAAGGAGAACCTGTTTACTGTATTTATGTGGCTTCTGGACAGAAGGCATCAACAGTAGCAAACGTGGCGAAGACCTTGGAAGAAAACGGAGCGATGGCATATACTTGTATCGTTTCTGCTTCAGCGGCTGACCCAGCTCCACTTCAGTACTACGCACCATTTGCGGGCGCAGCGATTGGAGAGTTTTTCAGAGATACTGGAAGACCTGCATTGATTGTTTATGATGATTTATCAAAGCAAGCGGTAGCTTATAGAGAGGTATCTTTATTATTAAGACGTCCTCCAGGCCGGGAAGCATATCCAGGTGATGTATTTTATTTGCACTCTCGTTTATTAGAGCGTGCGGCAAAAATCATCAACGATGATAAGATTGCGAATGAAATGAACGATTTACCAAAGTCTTTGAAGGATGCTGGTATCGTAAAAGGTGGTGGTTCTTTGACTGCCTTACCAATTATCGAAACACAAGCGGGTGACGTTTCTGCCTATATCCCAACCAACGTAATTTCTATTACAGATGGTCAGATATTCTTAGAGACCAACTTATTTAACGCTGGTGTACGTCCTGCGATTAACGTAGGGGTATCGGTATCTCGTGTGGGTGGTAACGCTCAGATTAAGTCGATGAAGAAGGTATCAGGTACCTTGAAGTTAGACCAAGCACAATACCGTGAATTAGAAGCATTCTCTAAGTTTGGCTCTGATTTGGATGCTGCGACGATGGCTATCTTAGAGAAAGGTAAGCGTAACGTAGAAATCTTAAAGCAACCTCAATATTCTCCAGTATCGGTAGAAAAGCAGGTAGCGATTATTTACTTAGGTACAAAAGGTTTATTAAAGAATGTACCAGTAGAGAAAGTGAAAGAATTCGAAGAGTTATTCTTGTCTACTTTAGAACAAAGAAGTCCTGAAACATTGAAGACTTTCCAATCAGGGAAGTTGGCTGATGATGCAGTAAAAGTAGTAGTAGACTTAGCAGCAGAATTGACTGCTCAGTATAAATAATTATAAGTGATAAGTTGTAAGTGGTGAGTTGTAAGTGGAGACACGCATAACTTACCACTTACAACTCACCACTTACCACTAATTAAAAATATGGCTAATCTTAAAGAAGTAAGAGAACGGATTAAATCCGTTAAAAATACGCAGCAGATTACCAAGGCGATGAAGATGGTATCGGCATCAAAGTTGCGTAGAGCACAAATGGCAATTACGCAGATGCGTCCTTATGCCAATAAGTTGAACTCGATGTTGAAGAATATCTTGTCTAATTTAGAAGGAGATGCAAATACTTCATTTGGAGATGAAAGAGCAATAGAGAATGCTTGTGTAGTAGTCGTTACTTCAAATAAGGGACTTTGTGGAGCTTTTAATACGAATGTAATAAAAGCAGCAGTAGCGACAATCAATGAAAAGTATGCCGCTCAAAAAGCAGCAGGGAAGTTGACTATTTTACCAATTGGTAAAAAAGGAAATGCGTACTTTAAGAAAAGATATACGGATTGTACCATTATTGAAGACCACGTATTATTGTTCGATGATTTAAGCTTCGACAATGTAGCGCAGGTATCTCAAAAATTGATGGACGCGTTTGAGGGAAAGGAATATGATGCTGTTCATGTGGCATATGGTCGATTTAGAAATGCAGCGGTCCAATATCCAGAATGTGTACAGTTTTTGCCAGTAGAGAAATTGGAACCAGAAGGGGATAATGTACAAAAGCACAAAGCAGATTATATTTTTGAGCCAAGCAAAGAATTATTATTAGAGCAATTGATTCCAAGTATCTTACAGACACAATTTCAAAAATTTGTTTTAGATACACATGCTTCTGAGCATGGCGCTCGTATGACGGCTATGGACGCCGCTACCGAGAATGCGGAGGATTTGGTGAAAGAATTAAAAATCTCTTACAACAAAGCACGACAGGAGGCAATTACAAAAGAATTGTCAGAGATTGTGGGTGGAGCAGCAGCTTTGGCAGGATAAATATCAACCTAAACGATATAAAAATAGCGCAACATTCTCAATTGAGTGTTGCGCTTTTTTATTTGATATTGTGTTTAGAAATCTAGATCACTAATAATAAGCGATTTTCAAATAATCTTTAATGTTTATTATTGGTGTATTTGTATTGTAAGAAACAATAAGTAATTATGGCAATTATGCCCTATTGAAAAAGCGCACGTCCCTCTAGAAATCAATCGTAAGCATCATACCTAACTAGGCAATAAAAATCACCTATTCGAAAGCTAAGTCTATGATAATAAATTTGCCTTTTAGATTCTCTCTATTACAAGTAAATAGTTTTACCATTGCAATAAACTAGACTTTGGTTTTCATTGATTAGGTTAAGTATCAAAACAAAAGATAATTGAGAAACGTGCTAATATTTTTTGTGGAATTTTGAGGGGGATAATAGTAGTAGATTTGACGGTAAAATTAGCCACAAAATTAGCTTTGGCAAAATGAAATAAGGACCTATTTATAAATCAATCCCTATTTAAAGGGGTTTTATTACCTTTAAAGGTAATAAAACCCCTTTAAATAGTTTTTTATCTACCCTATTGTATGATTGGGGGACTAAGAAATATGATTTAAATAATGAGTAGCAGTCACTCCAGTTTTTGCTTTGAAAGCTTTTTGGAAAGAAGATTTTGATTTGAAGCCAGCCTTTTGATAAATAGATTCAATCGTAAAAGTTTGGTGTTGACCTTCTTGGAAAAGGCGCAATACTTCTTC
>CALJVJ010000238.1 GCA_937974625.1 uncultured Saprospiraceae bacterium | reverse complement strand
GGAAGAGTCTCAGGTTGGGCTGTCTCTAATTCTATTCATGGTAGCTACGGAGGTCGGGCTATGACGATGGAATATTCAAATGATGGTATAACTTGGGCAGATGCAAACGTAACTGATTTTGAAGTGCCGACTGTAGATGCGGTCGTAGGATATGCATTGCCCTCAAAGATTGATGCTCAGTATTGGCGAATTTCTTCGACTCATTCAACAGGTACATCATCAGGAAACTGGGGAACTTCAGAGTTTAGACTTGTAGGTTCTGGCATTCCCTATGAAGGCTTTGCTCCAGTATCAATTGCTGGCAATACCGCTACTATCTGCATTCCTGATGGAGCAGGAATTGATGGACCATGGCCGATTACTTTTACAACTGGTACAGGAAACTGTTTAGTAGAAGAAACTTTAGAAATATATGGAATTGATACTCCAGGCATTACTTTAGAAGGAGATACGACTGCTTGCGAGAATCAATGTGTAGATATGGAAATCATTGTTCCAAATGATGCAGTTGCCGGAATGACAGTCAGTTGGACACCGGCTGCGCTGATTGATGACCCGACTGCATTTCGTGTAGAAGCTTGCAGTCTTACAATGAATACGACATTTCAAGCTACGGTTAGTTACAATGACGGCGCGTGTGTTGATGTGATAGATTGGCCAGTTCAATATTTTCCTGAAAATTCAATTGATGTGCAAGGAGAAGAAATCGATTGCTACAATATGGTGGAACCACCGGTTTTGACAGGAGATACAGGATGGGATTTATACAATTGGTATCAGGTACTTAGTGGAACTGGATTCATTGCATATAGTAGTACTGAAAATACTTTTATTCCTACACCAGGAGCAACCTATTATTTGCAAGCAAGCAGGGCTGGGGTTATGTGTCCTGCTGTTTCCGAGAGTTTTACAATTCCGAATAATGCTTGTTTGCTTGATTTGGGAGACTTACCAGACACTGGGGCAGGAACATCCAATGTAAATTACGAAACATTATTGGCGAACAACGGACCGTACCACATCATCATAGACGGATTGCATTTGGGGCCGAATGTAGATGATGAATTAGACGGACAACCAAGTTCGGATGCATTGGGTGATGGCATGGATGAAAATACTACGGATTTTCCTAGTTCGTTGGATATACAACCGAATTCTACGTTCCGTTTGCCTTTGAGTGTAGTGAATACGACAGGAGAAACGGCTCATCTGGAAGCATGGATTGATTGGAATGGAGATGGAGAATTTACGGGTTTGAATGAGATGATTTTGGATATTGATGATTCGGCATCTTTAGGCGTTTTTCCAACTTATTTTACAGTAACAGTCCCGTCTGATGCAGCAATAAATACGATACTTGGTGTTCGTTTTCGATTGAGTAATACGGATGATATGACGCCTTACGGTTTGGCTGAGGCAGGAGAGATTGAGGATTATTTGATTCAATTGGATTGTGATCCGAATACTTGTTTACCAGTTAATGTGATTATTTCAAATGGAGGAAATTAAGATTCTTTTGAATTTTTAAAAGTTCCGTTTAGAAATTTTAAAAATATTCTTCTTGTTATTGGAGGCTCGGTTTTCACGAAAGTGAAAATTGGGGCCTTTTTTTTATTTAAATCAAAAATGGACTTCTGGTATAAGTTTTGTTTATCCTTCTGTATTCCATTCAATGAGCATGACACTATAATTTTTTCGAAATCACTTAAAATTACTGTTTTTTTAAAAACTACATCTTCCTATGAATGTAGGGGGTATGTTTCGCCTTTTGTTTTAAAAAATAGTTTTCATAGCTGCACAATTACTAAATGATGAGAAGAGTATTTACTAAAAACATAAGAACAATCTTTATATTAATTGCTCTTTGCAACATTTTTTTTACAAAAAATATTGCAATAGAGGAAATGCCTGAGTTGAAAATTACTCAATCGAATGAGAAATTTTTTGCGCCTCAGCTTTTTGCGCCTCTCTGCTTTACAACTCAAACTCTTGAGTTGACTCCTACAGATGAAATTGAAGGAAATTTTTCTAAGGTGTTGCCCAACGCAAATCTAAATTTCACATTATCTATTACTGGCTTTTTTGAGGAACTCAAAAACTTGATTTTGGGAACTGAAACGAAAGTGTTTTATCCTAAAACAGTTGAAGAAATTCAATTTTATAAAAAAGAAGTTTTAGGGAAATCAATAGCTGAAAATGATCTCCCATTTGTAATGATGGGTGATTGTCCCGATGTCGAATTTATTGATTTAAGAGACGTTCCTGGTTATCCTCAGATTAATGATTTGACAGTTTGTGGGGCGGCGGATACATTATCCATGATTATTTTTACGGGAGATCCTGGAGAAATCAAAGGATTTGAATTTGAAATAGACTTTCCAGATGGTATCGAATATGCAGGCTGGGAATATGCTCAATTGGGAGGAACCTCAATTAATGCTGCTGATCCTGATCCTAATCGCCCAACATTTTTAGTTGATGGAATAACTGGAGATAGTTTAGTAATTGTAAATATTGGGGTTAGAACAAATTGTGAAGTTGATAAAAACGAAATGTTGTTTTTTGATTACAATTATGAATATGTATTTATTGATACTTCCAATGTCTTACATAACTGCTCAGGAACATTTACTCCAGAGCAAGAATTTAACTCAGCGGTTCACATGCCAGTTTTAAATATGTTAAGTCCTCTTTCTCCTGCGGAAGCGGTTTTAGGTTCTTTATCTAATCCATATTGTCAAACCATTGAAATCTCTCAAGATGGATTAAATTCTTATGTAGATAGTTTTACGTTTGAAATTTTAAATTTAGAATTAGATGGTGATTTACAGTTGGTATCAATAGCGGTCAATAGTATGGCTTATCCTACGGGTGATATTATGTACGATGCTATTACGATGAATACAACTCTATTAATAGATGGTACTTACTTTCTTAATAATTCATTTAATAATCCTGCGGATAATCAAATGAATACGAACGAGTTAGTAGAAATTGAAATTTGTTATCAAACAGATGTTTGTCCAAGTTCTGCTGATATGCCGTTTCGTTACAATGCTAAATTTGGTTGTGATGATGAAATTTGTGACGATTCTGGACAAAATTCTTTCATTCGAATTAGACCGACAGGTGCGATGTTACCTCTGGCAACCGCTTCTCTAAACACTGAAGGGATTGAAATATGCGGTAACCCTGGAGAAGTAAGCATTACAGTAAGCAATCCGAATACCAATACGGCCCAAAACGTCTATACCGACCTTCAACTTGGTTTTCAAACTTGTAATAAACCTAACCTTGAAGTGGCGGGTGTAACCGTGGGAGGAATAACCATTCCTGATACTTTTTATACTTGGGTGGGAGATGATATCAATATTGATTTGCGTACCAACCTAGATGAAACAATTGGTTTAATTGACCATGACAAAGATGGCTTTTTTGATGACTTACCAGGAGGAAGTTCTTTAACAGCGGTGGTTTTAATTGAAGTTTCCTGTGGGCTTAACCCGGAGGAATGTGCGGTTATTGATTGTCAAGATGTACAATTTTACGTCGATGCTAAGTTTAACTGCGGCAACTCCTTTAAAGATTTCCCAGTACCCGATGCTTTTGATTTATTGTATGGCCCTACATCTGTATCTAATCCTACAGAAGCGGAATTTGGAAGTACAGGGGTGTTTGGATATGATTTTGGTACTTATAGCGATAATACAGATACAATTAGTACAGATTCTTCTGCATTGGAAGTTGAATTCTGTTATACTTTTGATAAATTGAATATTGAAGATTGCCCAAGTGGTGCTGATAACTTCTTAAGAGTAGATTTCAATGGAGCACCACGCTTTATTAAAGACCTTGAATATAGCGCTAACTCTTCTAGTTGGTCTATAGACAGTGGCGCAACCTACACCCCCATTTCAGATGCACTAGTCACTTTTACAAAAGCAGATGACGAAAATGCGACCCTTATTTTGAATATGGGTTCAGAGGATATGAATGTCTGTTATAAATATTCCGTGGCGCTAGATACTTGTCTTTGTTCTCCTGTGGGATATTTTACAGGAAGTCAGCAAGTGGTTTCTAGTTGTTCAGATTGTACCGATGGTTGTGAGATTTTAAAAGCTTGTAGAGCAGCTACTTTTCGGGCAGACCCTAATTGTAAAGACTGTGATTGTATCGTTGAACAAGGTGTACATAGCTCTGAGCGTACTAACTTTGGGTATACGGATAAAACAGCTACTACTAAGCATACCAAAGAAAGTTTAATATCGGCCGGAGGGTCCATTGACCTAACCAGATTTTTGCCTGGCGATACTTTAACCCATTATAATTATTATGTAATAAAAGATGAAATCGCGTTAGATAACGTAAGTCGATGGGCTTTCAATTGGTACCTCGTAGGTGATAATGAAGCAACATCTTCTTCACCAGATTTACCTTTAAGTCTTGATGCACATAATGCGGTGCTGGATAAATTTATGATTTCAAAAGATGGGGTCACAACGCGTTCAGATATTGATTTTGGTGCCTTTTCTAGTTGTTTAAACCCAGAAGATGGTACCTATGATACTTATGGGTCTATATGGAATTATTTTAACCAAACACCTTGGGACGATAGTATTGGTCATCGAAAGTCGCAAAACTCTTCTAACGACCGAGTAGATAATAGCAATCCAGCTTTCTATATTTGGAATTATAGCAAAATTGAAGGTTGTGGTGATAATGCTCATTTAGGTTCAGGTAATTGTTTTGATGAAATGATGAATGCCTTTAATCTCGAAGTAGGCGATACGATTCATATCCAATTTTCTGCACCGCTAATTATTAATCCATATCGAGCAGCAGAAACAATTTTAGGTGTTGAATCTGACTTAAAAAATGAAGCAAAAATTAGAAGTGATTTAACGGTATATCAGCATGACCCTATTAGTGGAAGTGCCGCTTATTGTGAAACTAATATCGGTTCAGCTTGTCGAGAACTAACGCCAATTTTCCTTGATGTTGCTGGTGAAATTGATGCGTCTACTCGGATGATTCTAGATGATTGTGGCGGAACCATAGAACATACTTTTGTAGTAAATGATTTACCTGGCCCTATTGGTGACCCATGGTTTACGCATGAGTATCGTCCTTTTATGGATATTACAAGGGTGAACGGTTTAATTCGTGCGCCCCTAGCCTATTGTGCCAATGCACAAGTCACCGCATTAGGGGTCACCTATGATGTATCTGTTGACTCTACTCAAAATTTATTCTGTGCGCCTGTTGCAGGGTTTGATGAAAATATTTGTGGGGTAGATTCTAGCGAGACTTTAGGGAATATCTTCTTTAATTTGACCGACCAAGGTGTTCCTGCGCTAGGTATAGGCTTCGACAACTGCGATACGCTTAAATTAAGCTATGATTTATGCATGATTTGCCCACAAGATATAACTGGAATCGCTGAATATGATTTATACTACGATTGGTCTTATGTAAATACAGTGAAAGAAAGAGGGACCAATACTGGTTTTAACCAATATATTTGTAATATCTCTACGGCGAGTCAGGAAGCAAATTCTATCTGTGACGAACTTAACTTTGTTCAATCTAGTGATTGGTATGACCAATTAGGTTTAGATTCTTTATCTAATAAAACGGATGTTTTAAGCGAAGTGTTCTTGTTGTTTGACAATCGTACGCCACAAGCTCCGGTGACTATTAATAATCAAGGCGCTAATTTATTATCCTCGGATGCCCCAGGGGTAAGCGAGGAAATTCAAAAGATTAGTATTCATAATACAGACGGTTCTATGGGGGCAACTGGTGTTGGTGCATCTGTAAAAGTACCTTCTGCTGTAAAATTAGTAGATGTCTACACTGATGCAGCAGGAACGATGCCGCTGACTAAAACCTTAATATCTGATGATGGTCAGTATAAGATTTATGCCATTACGCTTACTTCTGACAACTTAGCCGCTAACGAAAAAGATTCCATCTATGTAGGTACTACCCTACTCTTTTGCCCTGACCCACTTGACCCTTTACCTAAAGTGTGTGTTTCTACCTTTTCTGGTTGCGCACCTGATGAAGTGAAAGCAGCATTGGGTGGCTCTGGTGGATGCGCTAATTCAGATGTATGTTATGCTTACATCACTGGGGAAGTTGGTATTCAATCAGAATGGTTTGACCATCCAGCCACACCAGCGCTTTGTGAGGAAGTTACTTTTAATGTCCGTATCAAAAATGTCAAAGAATTAGTCATATTGGATTTAGTTCCTACTTTTAATTTGCCACCAGGAATCGAACCTATTTCGGGTTCTTGGGAAGTTTCTTACCCCGGTGGAGAAGCTGCACCGCTAAATTGGCAACCAATTGGTAGTGACCCTGATAGCATTTTAGGAAATACTTATACCTATTCTGACGATGCGATTTGGAGTGCTAAAATTAATTCGGACGGTTTACAAGGCGTTTCGGCGGCTAATGTAACCTTAGATAGCAATAAAGTAGCTTTTAGATTTAGAGCAACCACTACTTGTGATAAATTTTTGTCTGGCTCTAAATTTATCACAGAAACATCCGCTAACGACCCTTGTTCTGATAGGATAACCACTACTGGAACCGTGGAAAGTCCAGGCGTAATAATAAATGGTGCAAACCCTATAAATTTTGCTCAATTACTGTTGATTTCAGACCCAGAGATAATTAATTGTGAAGGAAATGATAACACTTTTGGTATCACTGCTATCAATACTAGTGACAAATCAACTAGTGATAGTGTCCTCTTTTGTTTGACCATTCCTGAACAACTAACCTATACGGATGGTTCGATAATGTTTGTTTCCCCAGCTGATTTTGTAACAGGGAATGTTATCAAAACGACTATTGGAACAACAGAAGAAATTTGCTTCAATGCACCAGCCATCGGAGCCTATGGTTCAATGAGTATCAACTTTGATGCGGTAATGGATAAAAATGCGGCTTGTGGCGATATTAGAATTGGTACGGATGTTAAGAGTTTTGTGGATATGGTTGCTTGTAGTCCTGGACCACCAGATAGTTGTGGGGTATTCGTTCAGAATAGTTTAAATGCTTCTGTTAATGTAGAATTGGCGCCTCCATTTATTGCAGAAAACTTAGTTGTTTTTACGGATTGTGCACCGAGTGCAGATAGTGTAAAATTATATTTTGAATATGATATCAATCATGATGGAACAGATGCAGTCAATCAAGCTTATACAGTTAACTTCTACGATGATATTGATGGTTCGCAAACCTTGAATACCAATATTGATGAATTGTTGGCAACTACTGCTAATTCTTTTACCGTCAATGATGGGGCTTCCATTAAAATTTCAGGTGAGGTAACCATTGCGGCAGACAAATCTTGTCCTGTATTATTCGAAGTAGTTTATGACACGGATTGTACTTGTGATAGAACAGAGGCCTATTATGATAATATCAAATTCTTAGGGCTGAGAGATTATGACGAGCCGTTGACCATGTGTCCGGGTAGTTGTATTGACATTGAAATCTGTGACTTTATCAGTGTTGGAGCAGATTCCATCCAAGGAGCAACAGGGGTTGAATATTTAGTTTCTCTAGATTGGAATGGTGCCAATACCTATACCTATCCATCCAATGGCCCACCTTCGGCATTTATTACTTATGAAGACTTGACTGATAATAGCATTGGTAATGGAGATAATAATATGTTAATTGCAGAACAAACAGCGGGTTATGATGATGGCTATATTGTTGCAAGTTACCTTGAACCTGTTAAAGTCGAAAGATTTTATCTTGGAGGAGGGGACATAACAGGTTGGGGGAATGTTATCCATGTCTATGGCGGCACCTCTATGAAATTGGAATATTCATCGGACGGAATTAACTGGACACTGGCGGAAACGGGCTTATTTGTTCCCAATACCCCAACCATTAAAGAAAATATATTAGCGACCCCAATCACAGCTCAACATTTTAGAGTTTCTTCTAATTCTGTTAACAGAAACTGGGCAACCTCAGAGTTTAGGCTAGAAGGTGCAGGAATTCCTTTTCAAGGAATGGCACCTGTTACCGTTGCAGGTAATATAGCAACGATATGTATACCGGTAGAAGTCGGTATTGAGACCCCTTGGCCAGTTACATTTACTACGGGTACTGGAGACTGTGCAGTAACAGAAACTATTGAAATATGGCAATCTGGCACCCCTCCAATTGAAATAGAAGGAGATACCGTAGTCTGTGGAGCCGAGTGTATTACTTTAGAATTGATTATTCCAAATGATGCTACAAGTGGTATGACCGTGGCTTGGACACCTGCAGGTCTGATAGATGACCCAACAGATTTTAGAGTAAAAGCATGTGGCCTAACCGCGGATGTGACTTTTGAAGCAACCATAACCTATGCAGAAGGTAATTGTCAAGAGGTTTTACAATTTCCAGTTAAACATTACCCTACTAATAGCATTAATGTTTTGGCAGATACGATTCATTGCTATAATCCACTTTTACCTCCTACCTTAACTGCTGATACGGGATGGGATACTTACACTTGGTATGACGTTTCCACAGGAACAGAAATTTTAGTATTCAATAGTTTTAGCAATGTTTTTATTCCTACCTCTGGTGGAGAATATTTAGTAAAAGCTAATCGTGTTGGAACTCTTTGTCCTGCTATCTCTTCCGCTGTTCCGGTAGCAACGGATATTTGTCCGACAGATTTGGGTGATTTACCTGATTCCAACAATGGAACAGCAATGGATGATTATGAGACACTTGTATCCAATAACGGACCAAGTCACGTTATAATCGATGACTTATTTTTAGGGTCAACGGTAGATGCAGAAACTGATGGACAACCAGATGGC
This sequence comes from uncultured Saprospiraceae bacterium, assembly GCA_937974625.1. Taxonomy (GTDB): domain Bacteria; phylum Bacteroidota; class Bacteroidia; order Chitinophagales; family Saprospiraceae; genus JAFMDF01. The sequence continues at coordinate 19,310 of CALJVJ010000238.1, read as the reverse complement.
AATGCTTTTGGAGATGGAGTTGATGAAGACGGCATCACTATATTCCCTACTTTAGATATTGTCCCTGGCAATACTATCATGCTCCCATTATCTATCACCAATGGAACTGGAAATACAGCTTACTTTGAAGCTTGGATTGATTGGAATGGAGATGGCGACTTTAATGACCCTAATGAAATAGTTGCGAATATGGACGATAGTGCCTCTAGCTTTCCTACCATCTGGTCAATTGCAGTTCCTAGCGATGCTAAAGTAGGAAGTCAGTTGGGTGTCCGATTGCGATTGAGTAACACGGACGGCTTGACGCCTTATGGGCCTGCTAATTCAGGAGAAATAGAAGATTTCTTAATAGGAATTGGGTGTGAGCAAATAATTTGCATTCCTGCTACTATTGAAATTAACAAAGATAAATAACAAGGTATCAATTATTAAAAATTGCTGCCTGCTTAAAAATAATGTTCTATTTAATTTTTGGTAAGTCCCTACTTTCACGAGTAGGGATTTTCTTTTGCTTTTTACTCAAAAACGAGGTTCAAAATTGGTATTTCTAGCATACCATCTTTTAATAAAGTCCATAAAAAAAAGCAAAAACGGTCTACAATTGAAAAATAGCCGTCAATTTTACCATAAAATTCCTAGTTGAACCAAACATTTATTTAAAATAATTGAACAGAAATCAAGCTTTTATTTATAATAAAGATTTCATTATCAACTATTTATATTCCTATTAACTTTTAATTTATCCGTACAAACTCTATTATTTATTCTTTTTTTTCTTACCAAGTCCACCCATATTTGTACTGCTGAATTTCCTTTTTGCCTTACTTTTTCAATCGAACCGTTTTCTTATTAACGACAATCCAGCAAAAAGACAGCAAAAACTTACAAAAAATCTTACAATTTCCCGATTTGTTTAACCAAACCTACAACCATTTTTTAGCACAATTTGGTTTAAAAAATTTACACATGATGCGAAAAAATTTACTATTTATTCATTTGTTATTTCTTCTATGCTTTGGCAATACCCTTCTAGCTGATAATTTCAAGATTAGTGGGAAGGTTTCTATTGTGCAAGCATCTGTTCCTCTACCGCTGTATGATGTTAAAATTGCGGATACAGCAGGAAAATATGTAGCTGAAGTTAAAACCTCTTTTTCTGGTAAGTATAATCATACTTTTGATATTCCTGCTGATGAAAAAGTTACTTTTGAAATAACCGTCATTGACCAATGTACTGGAAATATTTTAGTAGAAACAATAGAAAAAGAAGGAAGCAGTGCAACGGTTAACCTACTTGTTTGTAATCCAGAAATCATAACTGGAGAAGAAGAAGAAGAAGAAACAGAGGAGGAGGACGATGAGAAAGACGATGATGAAAATGGCTTCCCAGACTTTTTTAATTGTGAAGCATTAGGATTAGATATCCCGGTATGTGTGGCAGACGGCGACGGCAACACTATAGAATATGCCAACGCCTGTGAAGCAGTGGATGCTGGCGCAAAATTTAATCAACTTAAGTTATGCAGTGACTTTACAGGAGGTGGGTTTGGTAATGGAATTGATGGCAATATCAACTGTGGGGATCTAGGTTTTGAATTACCAATTAATGTTTGTGTTAAAGACAGCAATGGTACAGCCTTAAAAATTCCTTTATGTGAGGCACTAGAAGATGGATACCCATTAAGTCAAATTGAATTTTGTGAAGGCGGATTGGGAGATTTTGGCAATTTAGAGGAAGCAGATTGTGAAGCATTAGGCATTAATGTGCCTGTTTGTGCCACAAATTCGAATGGTGAAACCATCAATTTTTCCAGCCCTTGTGAAGCCATAGCAGCAGGAGTCGCTTTGAATGAATTTACCATTTGTAATGATATTTTGGAAGGAGGTTTAGGTGGATTTGATTGTGAAAGTTTAGGTATGGAAGTGGATATTCCAGTTTGTGCCACGAATGCCGCTGGCGAGCAAGTAGAATTAATGCTCTGTGATGCCTTGACTCAAGGATTTGATTTAGAAGGGCTGACTTTGTGTGAAGGTGCATTAGACGAGATTGATTGTGCAGGACTTGGAGTAGATTTACCCGTTTGTGTAACGGATGCTGATGGCAATGAAGTAAAATTTGATAATCCTTGTGATGCCCTAGCTGCTGGATTAGGTATCAATGAACTTACTTTTTGTGATGGATTAGTGGATGGTATTTTAGAAAATATTGATTGTGAAGAATTAGGCATAAATGGAGACATTCCAGTTTGTACGGTCAATGAGGCTGGGGAACAAGTAGAATTAATGCTTTGTGAGGCGATTAATGAAGGACTAGATTTAGAAGGAATAGAAATCTGTGAAGGTGCATTGGACGGGATAGATTGCGCTCAGTTACCGATAGATTTACCCGTTTGTGGAGTAGATGCCAATGGCGTTGCGTACAATTATGCTAACCCTTGTGATGCTTTAGCCGCAGGATTGGAGTTAAATGAAATCACTCTTTGTGACAATTTATTAGATGGCGTCCTCAATGGCTTAGATTGTGAAAGCTTAGGCTTAGAAGTAGATATTCCAGTATGTACGGTCAATGAAGCTGGCGAGCAAGTTGAACTAATGCTCTGTGAGGCACTGAATCAAGGTTTAAATATCAACAGTCTTGATTTGTGCGATGGTGCTTTAGATGGCATTGATTGCAGTGGTTTAGGGGTAAACTTACCAGTTTGTAGTGTTGACTCAGAAGGTAATGAAGTAAAGTTCAATAACCCTTGCGATGCTTTAGCGGCTGGCTTAGCCATTAATCAAATTTCTTTCTGCGAAGGGTTCCCTACGGAAGTATTAGGAGATTTGGATTGTGAAAGTTTTGATTTTGATTTGCCTTTCGCAGTCTGTGTAAAAAATGATTTAGGCGAACAAGTAGAACTGCAATTATGTGACGCTTTAAGTCAAGGATTCACCCCAGACAACATTGAAATATGTAATAATGTATTGGATGGAATTGATGGGAATGATTGTGAAGGATTTGGCTTAAATGTACCCGTTTGTGTGGTAGACGGAGCTGGCAATACCCAAGAGTTTAAAAATCCATGTGAAGCATTAGCTGCTGGTTTTTCCATTGAAGAATTGTCTTTCTGTGAAGATTTATTACAAGATGCTATGGCTGCTGCATTTGGTACCTCAGATACGGAGGATAAAGAATTAATTATTGAAAAGGCCGAATTATACCCAAATCCAGCTCATAACAGCCTTACATTGGAGCTAAATCTGGTAGAAACTAAACAATTTGAGGTTCAAATCTCCTCAATAAATAGTAATGCTATTTATAGACAAAAATACAATGCGAAAAATGGTATCAATATGACCCATTTGGATGTATCTTCGCTGAGCGCTGGCGTTTATATAATTAAGGTCATTTCTGGTAGAGAAATAAAGGCGATGAAGTTCATAAAACAATAAAAACTACAGTAAATCTGTATCAAAATATCGAGTATTATACTTGCAAGAATTAGTCTGTGAGGGTACTACTTTGAGGGAATCTTCAGTATGAAGGTTCCCTTTTTAAATTGAATTCTGTTTTTGGGAAGTCCAAAAATCACAAATCTGGAATCATACATCATAAATCATAAATCCATCTAATACTATACTAGATGGATTTATGATTTAAAATTTATGATTTATGATGTGATGCCGCCCGAAAAAACTGCCAATTCGCCATTATAAAATTCAACTTCTATCAAACCTCCTCGAACCAAAGTTCCTCGGCCTCCCCACCTTTATAATCAATAAATATTTCCTCCCCTGCTTCCGTTTTTTTCAAACAATGAAATTGTAGCATCTTTCCATCAATATCCAAAACTATCTCGGCATTGGGGTCATTAGAATGGTTATAAATCGAACCATAGCCTAAGGGAACACAGGCAGCACCTTCTGGTTCTGGCCAATTATAATAGTACTCGTAAAAAATGGTTTTATCTATAAATTTTAGCTGGCTGGGAGGGATAATAATCAATGGGCAGTATTCTATAATGTCCCCTTTATTAATTTCTACAGCAGTAAAAACACCTCTTCCTCGCCCTTCTGATTCGGTTATATATAATCCTGGAATGTGTAGCATTTTCTCCTTTTTAACGGGAAAGTTACTTTTTTTGTAGCAGAGTTGCCTTATTATGGAAGGAGAATAATGTAGTGTCTTTAAAAATTGAAATAGTGTTCTTTTTGATAATTTTCAATTTTCAAATAGGAATAACCAATAGCTTTTTGGGATGTGGAATGTCATTTTAGATTTCATTCTAGCCATTAGAGTGAATACTTAAATCCACTCCTATGAACTAAATGGTAAAAAGAAGGTGGTGGTGTTTATTTCGGAAACTAGTTACAAAGTAAATACTTATGTTAGTGAACCCCTAAAAGGCATAAATTCACTGTAGTAGGTACAAACGAACAATGCCTGTAGCTTACACAACGGAAAACTACAGGCATCATTGAGGCTAAACCTCAAATCCATATACTTTAAACGATATTAACTATCGCCGAATTTCTTTTTCTTATAAGAAGCTTTTAAAACTTCGTCTCTACGCTCTACAGATGGTTTTGTAAAGTGCTTTCTTCTTCTCAATTCCTTTAAAGTTCCTACTTGTTGGAATTTACGCTTGTATCTTCTTAATGCTTTGTCGATTGACTCGTTATCTTTTACTTCAATAATTAACATAAATACTCCTTGATTGTTTTTTAGTTGAAAAAAAGGTTTTACGAGTAATTGTCTATAAAAGTTATAACAAAAACCCGTTTTTTCTTAATCGGCTGCAAAAATAAGTATTTTTATTTAAAATCGCCAATGTTTAGCGATAAAAATAAACTACTACTAAATTTTGACTCATGCCACAGTAGATATTTTCTTATTCAAGTTCAGGCATCAAGTTTTGAACATGCACTTGTTTCTTGAACTTGAACTTGAACTCAATGATATCAACTTGACTTCATTCCTCCATCAATCGCAAGACAATGCCCCGTAACAAAGGAAGATTTATCACTCAATAACCAAATTATCGTTTCGGCAACTTCAGATGGTTTCCCTAATCGCCCCATTGGTACATAATTTTTTAAACTGTTACCCAACATTTCCTCAGGTAAATTATCTAAAATAGCGGTCTCTGTCCACCCTGGACAAACGGCATTCACCCGAATAGCTAATTTGGCATATTCTACAGCTGCTGTCCTAGTTAGTCCAACGACTCCATGCTTGGCAGCACAATATGAATTGCCTCTTGGAACAGGTCCTAATCCTGCTAAAGAAGCGACATTGACGATATTACCGCCGCCGTGATGTAACATCGCACTAATTTCTTCCCGCATACAATAAAAAACACCGCTCAAATTTACGGCAATCATTTTATCCCAATCCGCAAATTTTATTTCATGAGTAGGTGCTAACTTACCACCTATTCCTGCATTATTTACCGCAAACTTCACTGGACCGAATGCCGCAATTGATTGTACCATTAGTTCTTTCACTTGTTCTTTACTAGCTACATTACAGGCAATAAATTTAGCCGTTCCTCCTGCAGCTTCAATCATTTTAACCGTTTCATTTCCTTCTTCTTCCTTTAGGTCAGATACTATGACTTTTGCGCCATGTTGACCTAATAATACTGCGGTTGCTTGTCCTATTCCGTTAGCAGCTCCGGTAACTACTGCACATTTGTCTTTAAAAAAATCCATAAATAGTTATGAGTTTTAAATTGTTAGTTGTAAATCTGGTTTTGGACAAAGGGCGCAGGGTTAAGGGTTGTTAATCCCGATTTTTGCCTCCTTGGTCCATATACCATTATTTTCTGTTTATAAGTACCTCTGGATTTAAAATTCCATGAGGGTCTAATTTATCTTTTACTGCCCAAAGCGCTTCTCCGAAAATCGTTGATTGTTGGTCCGCATAATAAGGTTGATGGTCTTTGCCCACTGCATGATGGTGCGTAATCGTACCGCCGTTTTCAATAATGGCTTTAGAGGCTGCTACTTTTACAGCATCCCATTGTTCCATTTGTTTACCCGCTGCTCCTTTTGCAATTATCGTGTAATAAGGTGCTGGACCATCAGGGTATAAATGCGTAAACCGACAAGTAACCGTTCCTGCTCCACAATGTTTATTGACTGCATCTTGGGTAGCTTTTTTAACATTTTTATGGAAAGTAGGAAATTGGTCCCAAGTCACCGCAGTCTCAAATGTTTCTAAAATAAATCCTTTTTTCATCAGCTCATCTCGTAAATAAGGTGCTTTCAAAAAAGAATTTTTCCATGCGTCCGCCTTGGCACTCCGACCACTTTTAGCTGCTTTTTTGCTATAGGTTCCGCCTTGTTTTTCACAGATCTCTAAGGCGATTTCCATCCATTGGTCAACGGGGTGATGGTGCGATTCAAAACCAATGATAACCATCGTTGAAACGCCATCTCCTAAACCATTCGAGAGGGCTTCTATTGGGTCAACTAGCCGAGCATTCGCTGGATTCAAACCACTTTGTGCTATTAATCTTGTTGCTTCTACAGCGTCCTCAAACGCTTTAAACTTTATGGTTTTTGCTACTTTATACTTGGGAATATTTTGTAAGCGCATCCATGCACTTGTCACTATCCCAAAAATACCTTCTGAACCTGTTACCAATCTTTCTTCACTTGGCCCTGCACCATGCCCTGGTAAGCGACGACTTTCCATGATACCTTGTGGGGTGACCATTCTTACACTTTGGACAAATTCGTCAATATGGGTATATAAGGTAGCAAAATGTCCTCCTGACCGAGTCACAATCCAACCACCCAAGGTAGAAAATTCGAAACTTTGAGGATAATGACGCATCGTCAAGCCATGTGGTTTTAAACCAGCTTCTAAGACCGGACCAAAAATACCTCCTTGAATATTTGCAGCACGAGATTTTTTATCAATAGCTAAAATCTGGTCGAAATGACGCATATCAACCGTAATCACTCCTTGGTATTTATTATCTTTAGTAGGTTCTACTCCGCCTGATACACTAGACCCACCACCAAATGGAACTAAGGCGATTTTCTCCTTTTCGGCAAATTTCATTATTTCTAAAATTTGGATTTCTGTTTTTGGAAAGGCGACGTAATCTGGTGGATTATCAAATTGACCATGTAGCCCACGCCAAACATCTCGAAATGATTTGCCATAACTGTGAGCTGCTCTTTCTGCAACAGCATCTGTACAAAAGGAGGCAAATTGTTTAGGCAAGGAAAATCGAGCAGACCGAAGAGAAAGTTGATTAATTGGAATTGGTTGTAGGTCTTCCAATTCTTTTACTTGAAACATTGTTTTGAGTGAAACAATGTATTGGCTTAAAATAGCTGGGTCAATTTTTTCGTTTAGATTTCCCCAACCCCAATATTTTCGTTTTGCTGGCATCGACACTATTTTTTTTGCCCAAATTAGCAATTAAATTTGGAACAGCATCGGAGAAATCAATATTAACTTTAGGATTTTTTTCATTTGTTGCTTTTTCTATTTCTTCATTAGAAGTATTTGGCAAATTTTCTTTAAGCCAATCGAGGATATTTATAGCCGAATATTCCCAATTAACATCTAGCATAACGTCATGCGCTAAATCTCTAATTTTTACAAAATCAGCCTTTTGAAATTCAGCGATATGCTGCTTCTCTGCAACAGTAATCATTTTATCATTTGCAGCGCATTGTACCAATACTGGATAAGTTAAATTTTTTCGACGCTTCAACTTAGAGAAAAGAAAATCTAGGATGATTACTTTCATTGATTCTGAACTCATTAAAGCGGCATATTTTTCAACCTTTTGAACGGGTAAAGCAGAAGAAAATAAAAATTGTCTAGCTTTTTTTGAGGTATTCATTAGGTTTAATAGATTCAAACCTAAAAATGACTTACACATAGAAAAGGGAAAGGCTAAAGTCATTTTTAATAATAATCCCCATATGGGTTCACTAGGAACAGACGCCAATAAAATTGCCGCCTCACAATCATTGGTTTCTAAATATTGCTGGACGATATAACCTCCCATAGAATGTCCTATCAATACATGCGGCTTATCAATTTCTGATAATACGGTCTTCAACGTATCGACATAATCAGAAATTCTATGCTTATTTATTCCTTTTTGATTTTTGAAGTGCCCATGATTTGGTAGGTCAAAAGCATAGCTTTCATATCCATTTTTGGCAAAGAAGGGTAAGAAGTGTTCTTCCCAGCACCAAGCTCCATGCCAGGCGCCATGAACAAATACTAGTACTGGCAATTTGTCATTCGGAAAATTGGATATTTTCTTAATAATTGGAAGTCCCAATATTTGATTTTTTTTGCGTGTTTAGATATTGTACCTATTCAAATTCCATACCTAAAATAGGGTAACAATTGCCAAGCTCTAAAAATTCAGGAAACATTTAGTCAAAATATTTTATGTATTTTAAATTTATTTTCAAGGACCTATACATTTAACTTAATTTTAATTAATCAAACATCCCTTTTTTCTAACTTCCTGACAATAAACAACTTACCTCCTTTAGAAGATTCGACAAAGCAGGCTTATCGACCTTTTTCAGCTAAAATGCTATTATTTGACAAATAAGAAATTTCAAAAAAGTGTAACTTTGTGTATTGTGTAACGTCCTATTATTATCCATTAGATTATAAGTTCATAGTCCAATAAGCGTAATTATAATACCTCATTTGAACAACGCTTATAATCTTTTAACCAACTCAATTTAAGTATATTGGAGTTTTTGTGTCCGATTCGTTACGCAACAAATTTCATGAACATCAGAAGGGAAAGTTGATTATTATTAATTTCTTATCAAGAAATTCTTATGATTTTTCAATTAACTTTCTCCTCGACCAAAAACCGTGGGCTTATGAACATTTTTACCTACTTTAAACAAGTAGCGCTTCTTACCTTGTTTATCCCTTTTTTTTCTATTTCCTTAAAAAGTCAATGTGCCCAAGCAAATGGCACCATTATCGTAAATTCTGCCGCAGATGAAGGTGTTGGAACACTTAGAGCGGCTATTGCATGTGCCAATACCCTACCTGGCCCAAACCGTATTATTTTCCAAATTCCTAACGTAAATCGTGCAATTATTCAAGTGGGGCGTACCTCGAACCAAGCACTACCCTTTTTGGAGAACGATGCCACCATTATTGATGGTACTACCCAAAATGGGTTTGGCAATAATGGCAATTTTGAACCTAAAATTATTTTGGATGGCGGTTTTCCCAATTGGGATGCCCCAATCAATGCAATCACTGTTCGTGGTGATAATATAGAAATATATGGCTTGGAAATTAGAAATTTCCCAGATGATGGGATTGATGTTCAAGGAGGGAGTAATACCATAATTGGAGATGAAGAAGCTGGTAATGTTATTTATAATTGTGGGATTGTTCAAGACTTTTTTCCTGCTACTGGCAATAATGGACCCTATAATGGGGTCGGGATAGTTGTTAGTTCTAATGCAGATAATTGTGAAATCCTTAATAATATAATTGGAACAGATTATAACCGTTCTCCTAATTTAGGTAATGAATGGGCAGGAATCTTTATTAGAAATGGGTCTGACTTTACCTTAGTTGAAGGTAACGTTATTACAGCAAATGAAGTTGGTGTTGGCGTCCGAAATGCCTTTGGGATTACGATTTCTGAAAACGAAATGTCTTGTAACGATTCTACTGGAATAGAATTCTCCTCAGGTGGAAATGATGATAAAGCGCCACCAGTTATCAATAATTCAACCAATACTCAAATAAGTGGAACGGGCAGCGCAGGGAATGAAATTGAAGTTTTTATCTCCTCCACTTGTAATGCAGCACCTTGCCAAGGCGGTACTTTTTTGGGTAGAGCCATTGTTGCCAATAATGGTACTTGGGTCTTAAATGCTCCTTTTTCCCAGAGCTTGAATGGTGGAGAAAGTATTACGGCGACAGCGACTGATAATAATAATCGAACGTCTACTTTTAGCGCTTGTCAAGTTGCTTTAGCAATCGCCAATTGTTCAGATGCAAATGGCATCATCTGGGTAACCAATAGTGACGATGAAGGTACAGGCTCTTTAAGGGCAGCCATCGAATGTGCCAACGAAACTCCTGGACCTAATACGATTCAATTTAATATTCCTGGAGGCGGCAGAAAAGAAATATTTGTTGGTTCAACCACTGGGGATGAACTTCCTTGGTTAAGAGATGGAGGCACGATAATCGATGCAACTACACAACCAGGATTTGGAGTTGGAGGCAGTTATATGCCACAAATAATTATTGATGGAAGTCGTCATGATTGGCGTTTTCCCCATAATGCAATTTTTGTTAGAGCAGATAATTGCGAAATTTATGGTTTAGAGGTAAGAAACTTTCCTGATGATGGTATTGATGTGACTGGAGGTGATTTTAATATCATTGGCGCACCTAATAAAGGTAATGTCATCTATAATTGTGGTTTGGAAAAAGATGTTTTTGAAGATGACCCACAGCAAAGAATATACAATGGTTGCGGGATTGTCCTTAAGGAAGGAGCACAAAATTGTATTGTTCAAGGGAATATAATAGGTACAGATTACTTACAAACCCTAACTATTGGGAATGAGCTTTGTGGTATTATTACCCAAAACAGTAGTAGTAACAATATCATTGGCGGAACAGGGATTGGCGAAGGGAATATCATCGCCAATCATCCAATAGGAATAAGTATATTAAATGGAAATTTTAATAATCGTATTTCTGGCAATTCCTTTTACTGTAATGAAAATGATGGAATAGAATTGGGCGATACAGGAAACAATCAGCAAGTAGCGCCAACCATCAATATTGCTTCTGTTTCTGTTATAAATGGGACAGGAACTAACGGTGATGTAATTGAAATCTATACGGCGGCGACTGACTGTGCAGATACTCCTTGTCAAGGAAAGACCTTAATAGGAATAACTACCGTTAGTAATAATACTTGGCGCTTAGATGCTCCATTCTTGAATGGTATTGAATTATCAGGTGGTCAACAGGTTACCAGTTTGTCAACTAGTCCTACAGGTAGTACTTCTGCCTTTGGAGCCTGTGTTTTTGTGGAAGGGGTAACTCCTCCGCCAACTGATTGTACTTTGAATTTGGGCATCTCTAACTTTAGCAATGAAACTTGTGCAGGCAATGATGGTAAATTTACCCTTTCAGCCAGCAATGCGACATTACCGATTACCTTTACTTATCAAAATCAAACTACTCAAAACCCTGTTTTTAGTGACCTTACAGCTGGTGTTTATGATGTTTTTGCAGTTGATGCAGTAGGTTGTTCTCAATCATTAAATGTAATCATTTCTCAAGACCCAACACCAACTTTAAGTTTAGTTTCAACAAGCAATGAAAATTGCGGGTCGAATGATGGAAGTTTTACTGTATTAGCAACTGGAGGACAAGGCCCTTATTTATATGAGCTATCGGATGGCGATATCAAACGTTCTCCTACTTTTAGTAATCTAGCTTCAGGTAATTATACCGTTTCGGTCATAGATAATAATGGTTGTATCGCAACTCAATCCTTAACTATTCAACGAACTGGCAATATCAATGTCAACATTGCAGATATGCGAGATGACAATTGTAATGCAGCTTCTGGTTCCTTTAGAATTGCCGCTTCGGGTGGTCAAACACCTTATACTTATGACCTTGGAAATGGAGCAGTATCCTCTAATCAATTTTCAGGATTGACTGCTGGCAATTATTCTGTTACCGTAGCTGATGCTAATAATTGTTCTACTGTTGCGAACATTAATATCAATGGTGGCACCGCCCCAGTAGCAGCAATTGACAATATTGTACAAACTTCTTGTAATCAACCATCAGGATCTGTAAGTATTTCTGTTTCTGGAGGTCGAGCACCTTTTCAATATAATATAGGCAACGGCAATGTATCGTCTTCTACTTTTTCTAGTTTATCTGCTGGAAACTATACGATTACAGTGACGGATGCTAATAATTGTACAACCAATCAATCCATTACCATTAACGAACCAACAACCCCTTCTTTAAGTGTACTTTCTACCCAAAATGCTGCTTGTGGAAATGCCAATGGGACAATTTCAGTTGTATCTAATAATGGATTAGCTCCTTATACCTATGATATTGGAAATGGTATTACCACCAATCCAAATTTTAGCAATTTAGCAGAAGGTAATTATAACATTACCGTTTATGATGCTAATAACTGTACAGATGTAGCCAATGTAAATATAAGTAACTCCCCTACTCCTTCAGTTGAAGTAATTAGCATGCAAGATGCTTCCTGCAACTTAAGCAATGCTATCCTAACGGTGGAAGGTTCAGGTATTGCTCCCTTCACTTATGATATTGGAAATGGGCCGACTACTAATTCTACTTTTACAAATTTAAGCGAAGGCACCTATACGGTTACCCTGACAGATGATAATAATTGTACGGCAAGTACCACTATTGAAATTGAAAGCACCGGAGGTCCTCAATTAAATATTCGGAACACATCAGAAGCAAAATGTGATAAAGATAATGGCTCTTTTACGGTAAGTGTCTTTGGTGGATTTGAACCTTACACTTATGATATTGGTGATGGCCCAACAAACAATCCTGAATTTGCAAATCTGGCTGGTGGAAATTATGTAGTCACTTTAACGGACGGAAATGGCTGCCAAGCTACCCAGTCCGTTACCTTAGGCAATCTTCCAGCACCCGCATTTGGTATTGGAAATATTCAAGATGCTAGTTGTGGAGAAGCCAATGGTGGCTTCAACGTTTCTGCTTTCGGTGGCCTTCCGCCTTATAAATTTACGGTTGGAAGTAACATCAGTGATAATCCAGTTTTTACTGATTTAGCGAAAGGCAATTATAACGTTATCGTTACAGATGCGAATAATTGTTCTGCTTCTTTGTTAGTCGGAATTGAAGGAATTGAAATGCCTGAAGTTGATATAATGAATGTGCAATCTACCAATTGTGGCTCAGCTGATGGAAGTTTTGATTTGCAAGTGACAGGTGGTGTAGCCCCTTACTTTTTTGATATAGGAAATGGTGAATCAACTAATGCTACTTTTCAAAATTTAACTGCTGGTAATTATGAAGTAACCATAACAGATGCTAGCAGTTGTAGTCAAGTAAAATCAATTGAAATTCAAGCTGAGACAGAAGTTTTGCTTACGGTCTCTGATAAATTGCCTTCTGCTTGTGGGGACGCAAATGGAACATTTACTTTAAACGCTTCGGGTGGTCAAGGCCCCTATACCTATACCATCAATGGTGAAGTAAGTTCAAATCCTATATTTACTGGTTTAAGTGGTGGGACTTACACTGTTTCTTCCACTGATATAAATGGTTGTAGAACAACAAGTAGTGTTGAAATAGCCGAGTCTGACGGCCCGGTCTTGGACGTTGAGGTGCTCTCTGGATGTGGAGATGTTAGTGCAACCATAAATGTGAATGCTACACAAGGTCAAGCACCTTACACCTATGATATTGGAGAAGGAGAGACTACTTTGTCTTCTTTCAGAGATATAAGTCCAGGTTTATACCAACTAGTTGTAAAAGATGCAGCAGGTTGTCAAAAAACGCAAAGTTTAGTTGTAAATATTTCTAATCAAGAACCCGAAGCAAATATTGCAATCATCAGTCAACCAGGTTGTAATGCCGATAATGGCCGTATTCAAATTAATGTTACAAAAGGGATTCCTCCCTTTTTATATGCGATGAGTGAGACGGAAATTAGTCCATTTCCAGCGTTTAGTAATTTGAGTGCAGGACAATATGATATAACCGTGACAGATGGTGGTGGTTGCTCGACAAAAGTGCCTGTGGTTTTGGGTAATGAAACAGATAATAGTCCATTAGCCGCTTTTGACTATAGCTTTGACGAATTACAAGGGTCATTTACAAATAATACAGAAAATGGTACGACCTACAGTTGGGATTTTGGAGATGGAGAAACGGCAAATTCTAATAATGCCAATCATACTTTTGAAAATGAAGGCACTTATAATATTTGTTTGACTGCAAGGAATGATTGCGGTTCAGATACCTATTGCGAAACCTATACTATTGAAGCATTAAATACCAATAAATCTTTTGAATTCGATTTTGGAGAAATTAGCGGTTCAGTAGGTGAAAGGATAAAATTACCGGTATATGTTAAAAATTTCAAATCTACTGTTGGATTTCAAAAATCTGTTGAGTTAGCGGACCCAACCGTTGCAAAAATTATTGGAATAACAGATATCAACTTAGATGGTTTGTCCGCTAGTTTGTTTAATATAAAGGACAATCAATGGGCAGTCTCTTGGTTTGATGGGAGTATTGAAGGACGTGACTTACCTGATTCCACCATCATCTATCAAGTAGAAATAGAATTACTAGTAGATGATGCATGTACTGCTGTGCTGATTACGGATGAACCCCTTCCTATCCAAGTGTACAAAAAAGTAGGCAGTTCAGAAGTAGAGGTTGAATCCTTTTTGCGAACTGGTCAGATATGTGTAGGAAATGGTGGATCCACTGGACAAACTGCTAATATCTCAGGTCAAATTGTTACGGAAGATGGAATGAATATTAGTCAGGTACAAATCCGTAATTCTAACGCAGATGACCAAACCAACAAACAAGATGGAACCTATCTTTTTGAAGACCTCCCTTCACCTAGCACTTATGAAATAACGCCTAAAAAGGAAGTAAATATCCTTAATGGGGTCTCTACCTTTGATTTAGTAATTATTCAAAATCATATTTTAGGTAACGAAAAATTAGATTCCCCTTATAAAATTATTGCGGCGGATGTCAATAAAACTGGAACAGTCACTGTTTCTGATATTTTGGAATTGCGTAAATTATTATTGGTAGACATCACTGATTTTACTAAAAATGAATCTTGGGTCTTTGTGCCAAAAGCATATGAATTTCCAAATCCAGAAAATCCTTTTGTCGAAATATTTCCTACTTCTTCCACTATTAATCTATCCAATAAAAACTTAATCGCTGATTTCATTGGGATAAAAGTGGGAGATGTAAATAATACCGCCACCCCTAATGATTTTATTCAAAATGAATCAAGAAACTTTTCAAACAGGAAAATTGAATTATCAGTTGAGGATAAATATGTAAAAGCAGGAGAAACAACCACCATTACTTTCGATGGAACCTCTTTAATTAAAACCTTAGGATTTCAATTTACTTTAAAGTTTAATCCATCGGATTTAGCTGTAGTTAATATAGAAAACAATGGTCTAATTACTAAAGATAATTTTGGTACAAGTCTTTTAGATAGAGGCTATCTATTGACAAGTTGGGTTAATCCTGAGGTTGGACAACCCAAAAAAGAAACCCTTTCGTTCTCACTTACATTTAAAGTACTAAAAACTGGAAAAATTAGTGATTTAATCGCGATAAGTTCTGCATTTTTACAAGCAGAAGGTTATGAGGTAAATGGTCAAAAAGCCAATATTGGGCTTAATTTTGTTGAAAAAAATAGCGAAACAGCCCCAATTTTTAGTTTATCTCAAAACCAACCTAACCCTTTTGCTAATTCCACCGTAATTAAATACCAATTACCAGAAAGTGGTGATATACAATTACAAATTTTTGACATTCAAGGTAGTTTAATAAAAAGTACCAAGGCTAATGGGCAAAAAGGATGGAATAATTGGGAAATTCAGCGAACTGATTTACCAAATGGAGGTGTTTATTTTTATAAAATAACTACACCTCATGGACAAGCTATAAAAAAGATGCTGCTTATAGAATAAGGGGCTTTAATACTAAAAAGTTAAAAGGTAACTACATTATTCATTTACAATTTTGTTGCCTTTTAACTTTTTCTTCCCCTTCTACAATAATATTTCCCTTCCAAACACTTTTTCCTTTCCTTGATTCCTGCTATATTGCGAAAAGCTGTTGTTTTTCAATAATCAAAGCAACGGTAACTTTTTAGTGAACTACACAAACAAAAGGTGATTTTCCCATTAATAATCAAGTATTTTCAACTTGGTTTTTAGGGTGCTTTATTAATTGCCTTTCGAGGAAATCTAAAATAAGTAAGTTTCCACGGAAAATAGCGGTCTATGACTTCAGATAATTTATTAAAATTTCTCGGAAATCGAGAGTACCTTCATCAAGTTTCTTATCAGGAGCTTAAGTCGATGGTAGTACAATATCCCTACAGCCTTAGTCTAAGGTATTTGTTGGCTATGAAAAGTCAACAAGAGGATAATACTGACCTTGGTAGAAATATCGAAATGTTGGCTACCTACGGGATTGACCGCGCTCATCTACATAAAATTTTCAGTGAAGACCCGATTGTCCTTGAAGATTTGGAGGAAACGATTATCATGGGCGAAGACTATTTAGAACTGAAAGAACTTTCTGCTTTGGAAAGGGAAATTGAAGGTGATTTGGTTGAAAATAAAATCAGTAGCATTTCCTTTTTGGAAGAAAGCACTACTTCGGCTATAGCCAATCAAATAGAGACAACAACGGAAGAAAGTGTTGATGTAACTGATACCCTCCCAATACACGAAACAGTTGACGATATTAATAAAATCCCTAGCGAAGCATTGATTTCAGACGAGCCTGAATTAGAAGAAGTAGCGCCTACTGAAGCAACTGGTATTGGTAAAGTGATAGGAACATCCGCTTTAATTGGAGGCGCCAGCTTTATTAAAAGCAAGGACTTATCGGAAGCTCCTGCCCTATCGGAACCGACCATAGAAAGTCCACTCAAAGACGAATCAGATACAATAGAAAATAGTCCAGAAATCGAGGAAGACAAAGAAGATTTCATCATTATGGATTTTGAAGAAGATAGTTTAGAAGAAATAGGAACAGCCGATTCAAGTGATGAGTTGGCTCCTTCTGAGTCTTTCTCCCTTCAAGAAATTGAATTTGATGAAAATGGTTTACCTGCTGATGCGGTAGAAATTAATGATAATTACCAAGAACTAAAAGGAGTTCAAGACCCACAGATTAACGATTTATTCAAAGAAGCAGAAGCAGAAATTTTAGCGGAAGAAGCTGTAAGTGATTCAAAAGCATACATAGATAACCCTGAGGCCTTATTAATTGAAGAAAGTGAAAAGGTGATTTCTTCTGCGACTATTCTTGAAGCTATGTCAAATAATAAAAAGACGGATGCTGAAAATGAGGCCCTTGAAAATAAATTAGACGTATCGGAAAATTTAGCCAACACAGCTAAACCTAGACCTCAAATTCCTTTTGAGATAAGTTATTCAGAATTAGACCCTATAGCTAACGAAAATGTAACTCCTCCGGAAACAGAAACGTCTAAAACCGCTTCGTTAGACAAAATGGAGGAGTTGTCCAAAGAGACTCAAGCACAACCAATCATGGAAGAACCAAAGAAATCACAGGTCTTACCACAGCCTAAAAAAACTCGAGTTCCAGTCGAATCTTTTACCTTTGATAGTTTAGACCAATTTGAAGCAAAACTAATAAAGGATAAATTAAAACCTTTTACCACACCTGTCCCAAAATCAGGATTTAATAGCTGGCAACAACAATATTCTGGTGTGGAATCCTTATCTGGAGTCAACTTGGTGCCTCTGGAAAAGTCGACGGGCAAGGTTATTAAAAAAAGAAAGAAAATTGTGCGAAAGCAATTTGAGAAAACAGTTGCCTTTGCAGAAGAGAGTTTAACGATGACAGAGGGCATTGCCTCAGAAACCTTGGCACAACTATTGGTTAAACAAGGACAATACAGTCAAGCAAGAGCTATGTATAAAGAATTATGCTTGATTATGCCTAAAAAAAGTAGTTTCTTTGCAGGCGAAATTGAAAAAATTCAAAACCTTCCAGATGAACCTTCGTAGAAGAATCAGTAAATTTCATCTAGAATATTTTTTTTGGCAATCATTTTCAAGGATTTTTGATAAAAATTAAATAAACAATAAATAAATTCTTTTAGATATGGGCTTAACAGCAATGGTAATTTTAATCGCTTTGGTTTGCGTCTTATTGATGGCAGCAGTTTTAATTCAAAACCCTAAAGGTGGTGGTGTCGATTCTACTTTCGGTGGACAATCTGCTAACCAAATGTTGGGTGCCGCTCGTTCAACTGACTTTATAGAAAAGTTGACTTGGGGCTTAGCAATATGTTTATTTGTCTTGTGTATCATTACTAGTTTAATGGTTGGTGCAGGAACTGATGGACCAGAATTATTAACTCAATAATTAATCTAGCTTAGCGATTAAAAAGGGCTGCAAAATAAATTGCAGCCCTTTTTTCATGCCCTTTCGGATATAATTAAGTTGTTACATTTCTACTGTCCTGGTATTAATAAAACATTACCTCCCGTTTGCAATTCTTTAATCCTAACCTCTGCTATAGGCTTATATTCTTCAGAAGTGACACAGGCAATTGCTAATTCCCTAGAAGGGAATTTGATAATCACTGTCCAGTTACCAAAGCGTTCTCCTTCTAGTAATTCTCCTTTAGTCGTTCCAGCTAAGACTACGCCTTCATATTTTGGCAGTATATCTTTCAGCTTTAAAGCATAATGCTCAAAGTACGCTTTAAAGTCTCTATTCTTAACCTCAATTTGGGCAATGATATAAACTTCTTGACTCATAAATAATTATTTAAAAAATAATATTTCTAATTTTGATTTAAGTCCAGTTGAAGGTAATCAATTATGTACTTCTAAGCTAGCAATTTTATACCTAATTTTAAGACTTTTACAAATATGGAACGCGATAACAATACATCATGGTTATTCTACTGGACAATGTAAAATGGTAATATGTAATTTATTAAAAATTAGAATTATACCTTTAGCACTTAGGCTCAACGTCTAGGAACACGTTTAATTTGGTGGCGGTTGCCGTTTGTTTACGCGGAGCGAATTAAACAAACTAGAATTTTTTGTTTCTTTTTTTTTCAATCTCATGTTTCGTGTAAATTTTTAGAGAATAAAATTTTGTCCAGGTAATTGATGTTTTTTCAATCACTTGTACGCGCATCTAAGCGGGAAAGGAAGGCAAAAAACTGTTTGACGGAGGAGTTTTTTTTGCCTTGATTTTTGGTTCTTTTCATCTAAGGAAAAGAACAAGATTTTGATATTTAATTCGGAATAACCCGATTTAATTCTTTAATTCAAAATTATATATTGAGATTATTTTTTTTATTTATTTCGTTTTACACGAAACGTGAGTTCAATTGAAAAAAAGAAAAGAACGTCTAGCTAAGTCTAATTCTCATTTTAAAATCTGAATTATTATGAAATACATATTATAAAAAATTGTTGTCCATTAGAATAAAATTATTTAATGAAAAATAAAATATGTTATATCA
>CALJVJ010000237.1 GCA_937974625.1 uncultured Saprospiraceae bacterium | reverse complement strand
GGATTATACGGAATTTTACGTCCAATGGATTTGATGCAGCCTTATAGATTAGAAATGGGAACTAAACTGAAGACGGAGAAATTTAAGAATTTATATGAATTTTGGGATAATAGAATTACAAAACTTATCAACCAAGACTTATCAAATACAACAGGGGATGCAATTATTAATCTAGCCTCCAAAGAATATTTCCATTCGGTTAAAGAAAAAGAGTTAAAAGGAAAACTAATTAATATTCACTTCCGAGAAAAGCGTGGCGATAAATTTAAAGTCATCGCCTTTAATGCAAAGAAGGCACGTGGAGCTATGGCAAAGCAAATTGTCAAATACAAAATCACGGATGAAACGCAGCTTAAATCACTAGAAGTAAATGATTATATTTTCAATGAAAGTATGTCTGATGAGACTAACTACACTTATATTAAGTTGTAAATAAGTTGCTCGTTACCTAAGAATTGCCAACTATAAACCATCTGGTATTACTTTGTTTTTAAAAAATCCAGCCTTAGTTTTTACTATGGACTCACTTACCTTTGTCGCATATTAGGTATTTCAATAATTTGTTTTACCAAAATTGTATAATAAAGTGCACATTTGTGTTGAATGACCATAAGTTAACCGAAATTTTGACCCATGTACAAGCACCTATTGAATAGTATTTTTGCTTGCCTGTTTATAATTGCTTTTCCGATTTTTTCAAATGCTGATAATACTTCTTGCGCTGAGGCAATACTCATAGAGGAAGGCACCTATGAAGTTACTGCATTTACAGGAGATGGTGCAGTTTTTGATGGTGCGACTGCCGCTGTTTGGTATCGTTATGAACCAACAGAACGAGGGGTATTTACGGTGAGTTCCTGTGACGGAGGTGGAAATACTCGCTTAGTAGTGATGCTATTAGATGATTGTTCGGCGATTACAAATTTACAAATCATCAACTCTGTGGAAGATAATTGTGCAGACGGAAATGGAGGAATGACTGCTTCCACTTTGGATGTAGTTGCTGTCCCCGGTTTTTCTTTTGTGATTTATTGGGACAATGGCCAAAGCGAAGATGGCTTTACTTGGAATTTAACATTTGAGCCAGAAACAATAACACCCCCAGGAGCAGCCTGTGAAACCGCTGAAATGATTACTGATGGTGACCACGAAATTGATACGTTGATTGGAACAGGAGCAGCTTTTTTAGACGCGGTAAGTGCCAAATGGTATAGTTATACACCTGAATTTGACGGAATCCTATGGATAAATTCTTGTAGTAGCAATGTAGATACTCGACTGTTTATTTGGGAAGGAATTTGTGGAGAATTACAGATTTTCTCACAAGATGATAATAGTTGTAATGGTTCAAATGGTTCTAGTTTGGATTTCAGTTTTCCTATTGTTGAAGGAGGTAAAACTTACTTAATTTATTGGGATGACCATGGTTCTAATGAAGGGTTTACCTTTAATCTTTTTTTAGGCCCATTACCCTTAGCTACTCGTGAACCTGATTGGGCAAAAGACTTGAATTTGTACCCTAATCCTGTTGATAATCAATTGTTTATCAACTATGAGTTTGACGAAGTTACTGATTTGCAACTCACCATTTTTAATAATTTAGGCCAACAATTATTGATAGAAAACTGGCAATCCTTTCAAAAAGGGAGACTTGATTTACCGACTGACCATTTATCTGAAGGGTTATACATTATGAATTTAAAAACAGCGAATGCACAAGTGTCTCGGACTTTTGTAGTGAATAGAAAGTAGTAAATTTAAAAGTGGGATTAGGAAATCAATATCATTTATTTACAAACGATACAGATTTATCACTCACCACTTAAAACTTACCACTTAGTGCTATATTGCCCAAGGTCTATCCCGACTTGTTAAAGAAACGTGCAAATGGTCGCCCGTTCCCCCGTGCCGAAGCGTATTAAATCCCATTGCTTTGAAATACAATTGCAACAAGCCATTTCTAATCCAACTACGATTTTTTACTCGCACATCAAAGGCGTGTACATAGCCGTTTTTTTGTCGATAATGCAAGGAATTTTTCTTTGATTTTAGACCCATTTTACGGTAATCTTCTGGTTGGCGATTGGCATCGGTCATAATTAGCCCATCGTCGAGATGAATAATGGTGCTAATACTCAATCGTAAAATAGGGTGGAGGCTGGTAAATTCGTTTTGGACACTGCTATGTTTAGCATTTTCTTCAGAGAAAAAATAGAGCGCATGCGTACCATAGCCTAGAACTAAAATTAGCGCAACTATTAATTTATTTTTCAAACTACCTACCTTTCCAGTCAAACTTCCGTAAAAGAAAAGCAGATAAATGATTAACAAGAAAGTGGTTATGCCAGCAGCTCCAAAAATGGAGAACCAAGAACCATAATTTTGTTGCTCATAGAGATAAACAGCTCCCCTTACAAAGCAGATAAAAGGTAAAGAAAGTAGCAAAACGATTTTTATTACTAAAAAAAATAAGGTTTTCATTAACCAAAAGTTGAATTTATTTTAAGGACTTGGAATTAATAGAGTTTGGTAATTCATTTACTATCTACGCTTTTAACGCTCCTCAAAATACAAATTATCTTAACTCTTTGAATTATTTAAAAAATTGCTACCAATGTTAAGAAACACTAGAAAAACAGGACTTTTTTTACCTTTTTTGTTACTCCTTACTTTAATACTGAGCTGCCAATCGAATGAAGTGGCCACCAAAGAGGATGGCGTTGTCAAAATAGATTTAGAAATTTTACTTGGAAAATGGCAAGCAGTAGATAATCCTAAATCGGTGATTGAATTGACACAAACAAGGATGTATTCTTATTACGATGGTTTGAAATTGGCGGATGAATCTTTAATGATTTATCATAATTGTGTGTCCAAATGTGTCCCAAAAGGTATGGCGCAAATGCCTTGCTTGGTAACAGATGGCAAACGTGCTGAAAACTGTTTGGAAATTTTAGAATTGACGGACAAAAAATTAACTTACGCCTTAATTGGACAAAAAGAGAAAGTCCTTAAATTTCAAAAAATGTAAATGAGCGCCATTCAATATAAGGATGCCAATATCACGGTCTATGAATCGGCCCTTTTTCGAACAACATCTACCCTAATTGAAACAGATGATATATTACTTTTGGTGGACCCAAATTGGTTGCCAAACGAAATTGAGTGTCTGCAATTAGCCGTTCATCGTCAACGAAATAATAAGCCGTTTTTTGTGCTATTTACACATTCTGACTATGACCATATCATCGGCTATCGTGCTTTTTCAACAGCACAAATTATTGCTAGTCAAGCTTTTGTAGACAATAAGGGTAGAAATAAAATCCTTGAACAAATTAAGGATTGGGATGATGAAAATTATATTCGGCGCAATTATCCAATTGATTATCCGAGCGTAGATGTAGTCATTCGAGCAGACGGACAGCAACTTAAAATAGGCGCGACTACCTTAACTTTTTACTTAGCTCCTGGCCATAATGTTGATGGGCTTTTTACCATTGTGGAACCATTAGGTGTTTGGATTGCAGGAGATTATTTGAGTAATATTGAATTCCCTTACATTTACCATAGTTCTTTAGCATATGAACAGACGATGGCAAAAGTAACCCCCATTTTATCGAATCATATGATTAAAATGCTGATTACGGGACACGGCGATATTGCTCTTGATAAATCGGACATCTTAAAAAGAAAAGAAGATTCCATAAAGTATATTACTGATTTACGGACTTCTTTAAAAAACGAGCTACCTTTTGATTTTGAAAAATTAATGAAGGCGTATCATTTTCCTAAAATAATGAAGCAATTTCATGAAGGAAATGTGAAGTTGATAAAAAAGGAATTAGGACTGTTCCAGTAAATTTTGTTTGACTTTAAAGTAGTTTTAAAATTACGGGTTTACGGGAAGTTACACCGTAATGTTATACCCCTTTATTTTTCTTTCACCCCTAATTAACATAAATCAACTTTTAGATGAATTCCTTTATTTAAAACTCAAAGCCCCAATTCCTTGCCTGTATTTCAAAGGCCTACTTTCCTGAGTTATTAAAATTTTACTTCCTCGTTATGCTTCTGTGATAATTAAACTTTAAATTTGTATCTGTAAAGTTCCCACAGAAAACACCTTCATTTTTTCAAAAAAATAATAATTTATGTTAAAGCAAAGCTTATTTTTTTTAGTCGCCTTCTTTGGTTTAGTACTAACGAGTTGCGGCCAACAACAAGGCACACCGCTGAAGGACCAATCAAAAATGAAAGAGGTACCTGCTATTGCAGATTATATTGCGGGCAAAAATTTAGATAAATATGCCGTAGCAACTTTTGCAGGGGGGTGTTTTTGGTGTACAGAGGCTTCTTTCGAGCGAATCAATGGGGTAGCAGAGGTGATTAGTGGGTATTCAGGAGGAAAAATCAAACATCCAACCTATCGACAAGTGGCGAGTGGAAGTACTAAACATGCTGAAGCTATTCAAATTTATTATGATGCTGAAATAGTTTCTTTTGAGACATTGCTAGAGGTGTTTTATGTAGCGCATGATGGTACCCAGATAAACCGTCAAGGACCAGATAGAGGGCCACAATACAGGTCGGAGATTTACTACCATGATGCAGCACAAAAAGCAGCAAGTGAAGCCTATATTAAAAAATTAGATAGTTCTGGAAAATTGAGCCGTCCGATAGCAACAATTATAAGTAAATACGAGGAGTTTTGGGTAGCAGAAGCCTATCACCAAGATTATTATCCTAGTAATCAAGACAACCCTTATATTGCTAATGTGAGTAAGCCGAAGGTGGAGAAAGTAGAGAAGGTATTTAAGGCTATTTTGAAAAAGGAATATTTGCCATAAATTAAGTGCAAGAGCAAATATCAAGTTCCAGTTTCCAATTGAAAAAGTTTTGATCTTGACCCTTTAACTTTAAAATCAACAACCATGCAACAACTAAAATTAATTATCATCGCCCTGCTATTTATAAATATGCCTAATTTGATAGCAGGTGACGGAAATCCAAAGGAGTTGGGGAAGGTCAATTGGCTCAGAAATTTTGAAAAAGGTATTGCTAAATCTGCCACGGAAAACAAACCTGTTTTTTTATTATTTCAAGAAGTTCCGGGCTGTAGTACTTGCCGAAATTATGGTCAAAATGTATTAAGTCATCCATTGATTGTAGAGGCAATTGAGAGTCTATTCGTACCTGTAGCCATTTTTAATAATAAAAGAGGTGCGGATGCAAAAGTACTGGATTTTTACAGAGAGCCTTCTTGGAATAATCCAGTGGTAAGAATTGTAGATGCAAAAAAAGAGAACTTAGTCAAAAGAGTGAATGGGAATTATACCCAATTGGGAATCGTACAAGCGATGCGAGAAGCACTTCAAGTAGCGGATAAAACCGTACCGAGTTATTTAAGCTTACTAGAGGAAGAGTTATTAGCAGACCAAACAGGTACAAACTCTGCTGTCTTTTCTATGTATTGCTTTTGGACAGGGGAAAAAGAAATAGGGAAATTAGATGGAGTGGTAGAGACCCAAGCGGGGTTCATGAATGGTAGAGAAGTAGTATCTGTAAAGTATGACCCATCGGTGATAGCTTATAACGATTTATTAAAAAGTTCCAATAGGGCAAGTTGTGCAAGTACTGTTTATACAGAAGACAAGGCACAAGTTGAAGCGACTAAAAATATTCTTGGAAAAGGAAAAGTTGGAGATTTAGGCAAATTCAAACAAGACAAAGAACCTAAATATTACCTTGGGAAAACAATCTATCGTTTTGTTCCGATGACTCAAATGCAAGCGACTAAAGTCAATAGCTTAATCGGACAAAGACAATTACCAGATGCCTTATTATCTCCACGTCAATTAGCGCTTTTGAAAGAAATTCAAGCTAAACCTAATGGCAAATGGAAAAATGCTATAAACAAGGATTTTAAAGCAGCATGGGAGGCAATAACATCTCTGAGAAAAGCATAGTTGCTAAAAGCTACAGTTTTACAATAAAACCCTACTTGTCGAATTGTTTTTTAGCCCTTATTTTTACGTTTTAAATAAATAAAGACTTGGTTAGTTTTCGTAACTACCAAGTCTTTGTTTTATAGATTTAGTATTCTACTGAACAACAAATTAATCTAATGTTTAATTTTTTGTAAATCAATTTTTTGAAAAAAATCAGAACTAGATGCTGACTAGATGTCCTTTTCTTTTGGCATCCCATCCCTTCGGGTTCGGAAATATATTTCCTCATGATAAAAAAGAAACAAAAAATCAAGTCAAAAAAAACTGGCAGCCCGTCCCTTC
>CALJVJ010000236.1 GCA_937974625.1 uncultured Saprospiraceae bacterium | reverse complement strand
GATTGAGCGAGAGCAAGGAAATTTTATTTTGTACTAGGCAAAAATTTTTAGCATCCTTTTGGCTGGTCAAAATTTTTAACGACGTACAAAACAAAATTTGACGCTCGCAGCCAATTGATGGAATTTTAGACATACTCTTAGATTATGTCAATAATTCAATCCCTACAAAATGAATTTATTTAAGTCCTCAATAAAAAAACTAATTGAGCGAAAGGATTTTGCTGGACTACAACAAAGACTAGCAGCTGAGCCAAATCTTGCTAATAAGGGCATTACCATACCTTTCGACTTCTTGTGTAAAGCAAAGGCACATCCATTGCATAGGATTTGTGATGGTGTCTTTTCAGCTAAAATAACAGCTGGCGAATCCGTTAAATTAGCAAAAATATTTTTAGCCAACGGCGCAAATATCGATGGCGATAAAATTAAAAAAGAAGGTACGCCACTTTTAGCAGCAGCCAGTCTTCGTGCGGAACAGGTCGGAATGCTGTATATAGAAAAGGGAGCGGATGTTCATTATACTTATAAAAATGATGGTGTCTCAGCCTTACATTGGGCAGCTTATTGTGGCCAAGCCAAGTTAGTGGACAAGCTAATTAAAGCAAATGCCTCCATTGATACACCCGACAATACTTATAATAGTACACCTCTTGGTTGGGCGGTGCAATGTTTACAAACAAACAAAAATAGGAAGGAAGACCAACACCTAGATTGTATAAAGTTACTTTTAAAAAGCGGTGCAAGTATAAACAATTTAAGTAAAGAAAAAAATGATTATTTGCACTTGTTGGCTAAAGAGGATGTTGAATTTAAAAAATTAATCGAATAAAAATCTTAATCCATTCAAGCCCCATATCTCCTCCTACCTTTAATAAAAATGTCCTAAGAATTTGTACCTTACCAAATCAACAAAAGATTACTTAATCAAATTAGGCCATTATGTTTAATTACAAAATTCTAGCATTCCTATTAATTTGTTGCTTATCAACTAGTTATATAGATTTAAACGCACAATCAGATATTGTCCAAAAACTAGAAGACATCTCCATTAAAGAAACCAGAGTGATGATGCCCATGCGAGATGGCATTCGCTTATGCACCGATATTTACCGCCCCAAAACAGATGGAAAAGTACCGATTATTTTTTCTCGGACGCCTTATAACTTCAACTCTTGGGGAGATGGCGAAGAAAGAACACGTACTCGACAACGAGCTTATGAAGCCGTCAAAAGAGGCTATGCCTACGTTGTACAAAACGAGCGAGGTCGCTATTTTTCAGAAGGCGAATGGGACATTTTAGGCACACCTGTAACGGATGCTTATGATGCCTTTACTTGGATGCAAAATCAAGCTTGGTCGAATGGTAAAATTGGTTTACAAGGTTGTTCCTCTACCGCAGAATGGCAGATGGAAGCCGCGACACAAAATCATCCTGCTTTGGCAGCCATGGTCCCTCAAGGTTTTGGGGCAGGCGTCGGTAGAGTTGGTGGCTTATACGAGCAAGGGAATTGGTATCGAGGGGGTGCACATCAAACGCTATTTTCAGCATGGTTATACGGCGTGGAGCATGATAAATTTAAACCCAGAATACCTACAGGCGCAACGACCGAAGACTTAAATAGAATCGCTCGATTTTATGATTTAGCACCAGAGAATCCCAAAGTGGATATGAAAAAAGCTTTGGCACATTTGCCTTTTAGTGATTTCATTAAAAATATAGATGGCAAAAAAGAGATTTTTGATAAAATGATAAAACGTAAGCCTAATGACCCTGCGTGGTTCGAAGGTGGTATTTATCATGATGACCAGCCGATTGATGTGCCCGCGTTTTGGTTTGTGAGTTGGTATGATGTTTCGGCTACTCCGAATATCACTTTATTCAACCATGTTAGAAAAACGAGTAAACAAGCTGATAATCAGTACTTAGTGATTGCACCGACACTTCATTGTCGATATACCAGAGCAACTGAAAATACCATCGTAGGCGAAAGAAGTGTAGGCGATGCAAGATTAAATTATGACGAACAAATTTACGGCTTTTATGATATGCTGATGAAAGGAGAAAGCAATGATTTTAAAACCAAGACACCTAGAGTTCAATACTATACGATGGGTAGTAATGAATGGCAAAGTGCAGATGTTTGGCCTCCAGCAGCAGCAGAAATGACTACTTTTTATTTAAATTCTGGTGGAGATGCGAATAGTTTATATGGTGATGGAGCATTAAGCAGCACCAAACCAACAACGGATAACCCTGATGACTTTTTCTACGACCCGATGAATCCAGTGAAATCTTACGGTGGTAATGTGTGTTGTACAGGCAATGCGATTGACGGTGGTTCTTTTGACCAACGACCAATGGAAGCTCGACATGATATTTTAGTGTATACCACAGAACCATTAGCTGAAGGCATCGAGGTAAGTGGATTTATTGAATCTACATTATATGTTTCTTCGGATGTAAAAGACACCGATTTTACTATCAAATTGATTGATGTACATCCAGATGGCAGCGCTTATAATTTGGATGAAACGATTCAAAGAGTGCGGTATAGAGAAGGCTATGACAAAGAAGTCTTTATGGAAAAAGGGAATGTCTACAAAGTAGATTTAACGCCAATGTCCACTAGCAATTTTTTCAAAAAAGGACATAGTATTCGAGTGGAAATTTCTAGTAGTAATTTTCCAAGATTTACAAGAAATTTAAATACAGGTGGAGATAATTATAATGAGTCGGAAGGCGTGATTGCACATAATAAAGTCCATCATTCGGCAGAACATCCTTCTCAGATTCGATTACCGATAGTAAAGAAGTAACACCTTGTTTCGCTTTCAATATACAGTAATCCGTTGGCAATCATCCGTTGGCAAAATAATTATGCCAACGGATGGTTGCCAACAGATAATTCAATAATAAATTCACCTCTATTTCACAACAATATGCAACTCTAAACCAAATTCAAGGTCTTTTGTTATAAACAATCAAACATATAACATCCGACTTTACATGCCCTTTAATTTTCATTTTTACAGTGTTTTATTACTAATTGGCTTTCTACAAGGCATGGTTTACTCCATTCTCTTGTTTTCAAGAGGTTTTAAAAAAGATAAATTATCTGACAAATTATTAGCGACCTTATTACTGTTGATTAGTTTACACATAGCCCAGTATATGCTTGGTTTTGCAGGTTGGTATAATAATGAGGCTGATGTGATTAAAGGTGGGTATGCTACTTTTATGTTTTATTTTCCTTTTCATAATGTCTTGTGGATGGGCCCCCTATTTTATTTTTATTTTAGAAGTTTGACCAATGATAATTTCAAGTTTAGCAAAAAGGATGTTTGGCATTTTCTACCGGGCGTTATTTATTGTAGCATTATATTATTGACTTTTATCGTTGATATTGGGTATAACAAATGGTTTTCTCAAGGAGAATTACCCTACCACTTTGGGACACAAGGCGCGTGGTCGGACTATCGACAATCGGTAATAGACAGTGTATTTATTCACTTCAACACCATTTCTTTTGTTATCTATTTAGTATTGACGGTCCGTATTTACAAACAATACCGACAATACATCAACGATAATTATTCTGATACGGAGGCTATTCAATTTAATTGGATAAGGAATATCTTATATCTTGTTATAGCAGGTTTTATTTTTGAATTTTTAGTAGACATTTCAAGTAATTTTATTGAGTACGAAGGCTATAAAGGAAAATGGATTGCCTATTTTGGATATTCTATTGTACTCTATGCCATTAGTATTTTAGGCTATAATCGAATTGGCAAATCTACTCAGAAGTTAGATTTCGTTCCAAATCATTCTCCTGAAGTGGACAAAGCAGTAACCGAAATACCAGAAATAGATAGGTACAAAACACGACTTTTAGCGCTGATGACTGACCAAGAGCTATATCTACAAACGGACTTAACGCTTAAAGAAACAGCCCTTCAACTCAAAACCAATGCGTCCATCCTTTCTAAAGTCATCAATTCAGGGTTTGACCAAAATTTTAATGACTTTATCAATTCTTTTAGAGTAGAAGCCGTTAAGAAAAAAATGGCTAGTCCAGATACTAAACACCTCACTTTGACAGCCATCGCCTATGATTGCGGATTTAATTCAAAAGCCACTTTTAATCGTTCTTTTAAGAAATTTACGGGAATGTCCCCGAGAGAGTTTATGCAGGGGGAATAACTAGAGAATCATGAAAAAATAGAAGGGTATGTTTAATTCAATATCATTAGGTTATGCGTATTTTTTTTTAAGTTCAAACTCAAGAATCAAGTTCAAACTCAAAGGGTTCCACCGTAACTTTTTGAACTTGAACTTGACACTTGAACTTGCCTTTTCCACTTTTCGGCTCAAATCATAATCTGAGACGCATCAAATCATGTTTTGCAGCGCACTAAACTATCCTTTTCCTCAATTTTGGTGTATCAAATATTGATTTTACAAAAAAATGAATCATGAAAAAAATCACCTTATTAGAAATGCTGTTATTAGGATTGATGACTGTTTCCATCTCCTTGTCTATTTGTGGGAAAACTAATCCACCGATTTCCCTAACCCTACAAGTAGATATGAATGAAGTATTAGCGGATGTTGAAGATAAAAAATCCATTGGTATCAGAGGCAATATAGCACCTTTAAGTTGGGAGAAAACTTATTTTCTAAAAGATGATGATAAAGATGGCATTTATGAAGGTAGTATAAATTTTGCTGCTGCTGCTAAACCACTAGAATTTAAATTTGTCTATGATAATGTAGTTTGGGAATTGGCAACAGAAACAAATCGGGTGATTGATTTAAGTCAAAAAGAGTTATCCCTAACTTTTAATTGGAATGAAAATCCACCACTAACCAAAGCAGAAATAAAAGCCTTAACCATACCCAAAGAAAAGTTATTAGAAGATTTTGAAATAGTCAAAACAGCCTATACGACGATGCACCCAGGGTTATATCGCTATAATACACCTGAACAAATAGACCAGCACTTAGCGGCATTAAAAGCCGACTGTTCCAAAGATTTGACCATTCCAGAAGCTTACATCGCCTTTTCCAAGTTTGTTGCTCAAATTAAATGCGGACATACTTATGCTAATTTTTGGAATCAGCCCATGCTTGTTAAAAGAGCCATCACTTATCAGGCGGATAAAGTCCCTTTTCACTTCCGATTGGCAGAAAACAGAATGCTAGTTACCCAAAGTGCAGCTAATGAATCCTTGCTTAAAAGAGGCACAGAAGTACTCGCTATCAATGGACATGCTGTTAAAGATATTTTGGCCACTTTAATCCCTTTACAGCGAACAGATGGGTCTAATATAGGGCAACAAATAGTCAACTTACAATTATTCGGTGCCGATAAGTTTGAAGCATTTGATATGTACTTCCCAACACTTTTTCCGCCTGTCAATGGGCAATATGAATTATCTATAGTAGATTTAAATAATGCTCAAAAATCGACGATTACCGTTCCTGCGATGAGTAAAAAAGAGCGAACAAAAATTATCAAAAAACGCTTCCCAAATACCATACCCGAAGTTGGGCCAGGTTTATGGAATTTTAAAATGTTAGATGAAGAAACGGCTTTATTGACCTTACATTCTTTTTCTATATGGAACTGGGATTTTGTTTGGGAAGATTATATTAAAAATGTTTTTACCACTTTAAAAGATAAGAAAGTCCCTAACTTAATTATTGATATTCGACTAAACGGTGGCGGCGCTGATATGGTCGGTTTAGAAATCTTAAAAAATATTAGTCAGCAACCTATCGTATTCCCAGCTAGAAAAGAATTGGCTCGTTTTTCAGAATTTCCTACTACTGTCAAACCACATATTGGTACTTGGGATGATTGGTTTGAAAAAAAAGGTATCAAAAAAATGAAGTCAATGGGTGATGGGTATTACGCAATTGATGGAAAAATCACTGAAGGGCAAAGTATTAATCCTAATAAAAATAACTATAAAGGGAAAGTTTATTTATTGGTCAGTCCATTCAATAGTTCTGCGACCTATTATTTGGCAGGAGACGCAAAAAGGAGTGGTGCTGCGACCTTAGTCGGACAACAAACAGGCGGCAATCAAAAAGGCATCAATGGTGGTTTACTTTATTTTCTGACCTTACCCAACTCTAAAATTGAATTAGATATACCAGTCATTGGAGATTTTCAAATTGGAGATTTTCCAGATAAAGGATATGAGCCAGATGTGTTTGTTGCGCCTAACGTTGAAGATATTGTGAATGGAATAGATTCGGAGTTGGCAGCTACTTTGGAATTGATTGCTAAAGAGAAGGAATAGATTTGGCAAATTAGGTAGGACGGTCCCACTGATTTTACGGATTGAGCGAATTTTGGATATCGTTTAAATAGAAAATCCGTTTCCATCTGTTATATCCGCATAATCAGTGAGCCTATCCTTCTAGCTAAGTTTTTAAACGCGTTCGTAGATTTTAAAAACATACCCATATTCATTTTTCTCATCTGGGGCATGTGCTTCGGCAGAAACTTCTTTCCACTCCCCTACTGGCAATTCTGGAAACTTAACCACAGGCTTATCTTCTGCTATATCAATATCGACTTCCGTCAAATAAATTCTATTCACCAAAGGCATCGCTAAATCGTAGATTTGTCCACCTCCAATGATAAAGGCTTCCTCTTCCCCATTGTCTTTTGCCAAATTTAAGGCATGGTCAAGCGAATGCGTAACTAAACAATTAGTCGCAATAAAGAACATATCTCTAGTCAAAACCACATTTGTTCTTTTTGGCAATGGTCGGCCAATAGATTGGAAAGTTTTGCGCCCCATGATGATATGGTGATTTAAAGTGATCTTTTTGAAATACTTTAAATCTGCTGGTAGATACCAAGGAATATCATTATCGCTACCGATAACTCGGTTGTTAGAAATGGCTACTATAGCGGAAACGGTCATTTTTAATGCAAGTTGAAAGGTTTAGTGGTCGAAAGGTTTAGTGGTTGAAAAGCAAACTGCCATTGCCAGCTGCACTATTATCGGCTGCCTATTGCCACCCCATCTTTTCGTTTTTTCCAAAAGCTGACGAACAAGCCCAACATCATCATCACAGTACCTAGCCAGAAAAAGTTAATACCCGGGAAAACAATTGCTTCTAAAACAACATAGTCTGTTCTGTAGGAATTTTCGGCTATTTCTATGGGGATAAGTGGTTGCTTCAATTCTCCTTGAGCCGCTTCAAAAGTCATTTGGCCAGTAGCAGGATTGATACCCGTAAAACGAATATGGAAATTCCAATCGCCTATTTGGTCTTTGACATTCATTGGGCGATTTTGGCGGATGTAATAAAGTGGTTCTACGACTTTAGGCGTTTTATTCCCTTTGGTAACGGATAAGATGGCACCAACGGCAATATCTTTTCCATCTGCTGCAGGCTCATATTGAGGATGGTCAGGTTGTCGGTTGAAGCCAGCTAATCGGACCAGATAGTCTTTATAGCGGAACGACTCCCCTTCTTTAATTTCAAAAGATTCGTAAACTAAATCGCCATCAGGTGTAAAGACGGTCGAAAAAATTTCTTCTGGCAGTTTAACTTGTATCTCTAAATCATTGATTTGTTCTGGGTAATTATACAGTAATTGACCTCTTAAGACCAAAACAGGTTCTACTAAATAGGTACTATCTCTTTTCGCTCTATGCTTTAAATTTGCTTTCCTTCGGACCGCCATTTTTATTCCAACGGCAATATCTCCCTCTTTTGGTTGATATTCTCGATGCGTCGCATTTCTGTTAATACCTTGGATGATGGCATAATGGTCGGTGCCAAAAACAGTATCGCCTAAAATAGCCGAATGTGTTTCCCATTTCAAACTATCTTCGATAGCCTGAGCTGCTTCAGGGCTTTGGTGATTTGGCGGGATGCCACTCAAAGAAGTAAAAATATCTTTATCAATCGCTCTTTTGGTAGAAGGGTTATTGGCTTGCATCACAAAGTCACGGTCATAAATGACATTTGGCGATACGGAAAAAGTTTCTAACACTTTTCCATCAGCATCCAATTTCTTTATGTCGATATGGTATTCTCTAATGTTACCGATAACGGTATCTCGCTTCCATTCTGCCATAAAACCGCTCATAAACATCGGTTCTCCTTTAAAAAGCAATACATTTTCCTGTAATCTTTTTTCATCTGATTGACCATCTTCCGTCTTGAATAAGCCACGCATAGCAAATTCATTTTTAGAAATATGGAATTTATTCGTTCCCGAAGCCACAATACCTACCACCATCAATCCAAAACCAATATGCGCCATTCCTGCCCCAAAAACTTTACTATTACCTCTAGCAAAATTGATTAAAAAATCAAGATTCGTCACCACCGCAAAAATACCACTAAAAAGCAGTAATAGATATTGCCAAGCACTTACTTCAATCCATTGCGTTGTCAACCAACTTAGGCCCAAAGCGATTGCAGCAGCTATTCCAGTATGCTTCCAAAATTTACTGGCATTCTTTGAAAAATTAATTTCTCTAAAACGAAAGTATTGAGCCAATCCAGATAGAAAGCCAATGAATACGGCAATCCACATCTGGTATTTGTTATGGTGTTCCTCTTGGTCGGTGATTGTAATGTCCATATGTGCGGGGTCAAAGAAGGACATTATTTTGTTATAAACTGGTAAGGAAGTCCCTAAAGTAATGAGCACTGCAGAAAATAATAAAACTAAAGCACCTAAAAACATCCAAAACTCTTTGGACGTACTAGCTTCCTCTTTCACAGGTGCCGGAATCGCTTTCGCTTTAGCAGCATACATGACCAGCCCCATCACCATAAAAGTGCCAACAAAAGCCACTAATTGCCACTCTAATCCCATTTCTGTAAAAGCGTGTGCAGAGGTATCTCCTAAGATTCCACTTCTAGTTAAGAAGGTAGAATACAAAATCATTGGAAAAGAAAGTAGATAAAATAAGTAAGTACTTTTAATAGAATACCCTGTATTTCTAGCTACTTGGTTGGTATGAATACCTGCCATCAAAACTATCCAAGGCACCAAAGACATATTTTCAACGGGGTCCCAAGCCCAATAGCCTCCAAAAGAAAGTGCTTCGTAAGCCCATGCGGAACCCATCAAAATGCCTGTTCCCAAAATAAATCCACAGAACAAAGCCCAAGGCGTAACAGGTTTTAGCCAGGCCTTATGTTGATTGGTCCATAAGCCAGCAATCGCATAACAAAAAGGAACAACCGTAGAAGCGAATCCTAAAAATAAGGTAGGCGGGTGAATGGTCATCCAATAATTTTGGAGTAATGGATTCATTCCTGTCCCCTTTATTTGCTGGGCATAATCTAAGATATTAAACAATGGCATACCAATGGTATCCATATCTCTCAAAAGCATTAGCGGATTACTACCAATTTTCAATTCAGTATCTCCAATATAAATGAAAACCCCCAATAGCATCGTCCCAATAAACATTTGCACTAGGGATAATATACTTAATACAGGTGCTTCCCACTCTTTCGCTTTTTTAATTAAAATGAAGCCTAAAACGATATGCCAAAACATCCACAACAAAAAACTCCCCTCTTGCGCTTGCCAAAAAGCGGAAAAGATATACTTAAAGGGCAATTCATCAGAAACATGTCGTTGTACATATTGGTATTCGTAGTACTGATTGACCATAATGTAAAACAGTACGCCAATTACCGTCAGGAAACTCAATCCATGCACTAAAAAGGAAGCACGCCCAATCTTTCGCCAACCTATTGCCTCTTCCACATTCGCTCTCCGTTGCGTTGCAAAATAATAGGCCACCGCGGCAATAATGCTAGCCACGAAGCCAAGTACAAGCGCAAATCTGCCTAATTGTCCCGGAAGTAAATGTTCGCCTACGTATTCCATATATAAGGATTGAAGAGTTAAAGGAATAAAGGATTGAATACAGTAAAGCAATCACTGCAATTGAAAACCATTTTCCCTATAACTTTATATTTTTCTTAGGTGAATTTTTAAATTTTGCACAAAGATAGGCTAGAAAGTAGAAATGCGTAAGGAAAGTGTATAAATATGACGGAAAAATAGCAAGGGATTAAAGACGAAAGGGCGAAGAGACAGAAAGTCAGAGCAGTTAAAGGGGAAAGTAAATCAATAACAACAACTTCAAATTCAAAAAATCAATCTCAACCTAGGGATTATACCCTTAAAGTTTGGCAAGAAACTAGTCCTTTCAGGACAAACCACTGGTAAAGGTCTATAAACGAGAAAAGCCACAAGTCGGGAGGAGACTTGCGGCTTTCTTGTCTTTTAAACAGCAATCCAATAATAAAATCTATTAAAATAGAAAATCGTAAAGGGTGAAACTAAAAGGTATTAAAATTAGATTGATATAAAAAAGAAAATATATTTTTTAGTCAATTTATCATATCGCTAGTGATACTATAAAGAAAAAAAACTCCAACGAGGACGTGCCCCGTTGGTAGTTGACTGCGATGCAATAAAGACTACTTTTGCCCAGGAATTAAAATGATATACTTCTTTTTCCTAAATCAAGCATGCAGTTAGCTGATTTAGAGTAAATCATTTTAAGAGAATAAAATAAAGTGTAAAATTTAAAGGAAGTTTCAAATACGACCAGCGGAAAGTAGCGTACTACTTCCGTCTAGGTCTGTATTGAGTTTTGGTTGTTTCTTTTTTGAGCCTTTTCTATTTCCGAATGGTAGTTTAGTACCAATTTTAAAATCAGTACTAAACTATTCACAAGGTTTAAATAGGGACTCGTAATGGTTTAAATCTTTTAGGATGATTATCCCATTTTTGGATACGTTCGCTTAATTCTGGCGTTCAAGTTCATTTCTTCAGAGTGATTCATTTGTGCTCTTCTTAGAACTTGGTTTAAATCTTCGCCTACTTTTGTTAATTGTGTTTGATACTTAATACTGTTCATCGGTGTTATTAGCATTTAAAATGTAAGTGGATTATAATAAAAGTGAAATCAAAAGTTTAAAATGTAAAACCCGTCCGACTGTATGTGCCCTACAGGCTATTTCAAAATCTAAAAGTACTGATAAACAGTAATCTAAGATTTGAATAGATACCAGATATCTTTTAATGTTCACTAAAAAAGTTCATAGTTTTTGCTTCCTATTGAAGCATAGGAAGTCAAATTATTTCTTTTGAAAATGGCATTTACCATTAACTATGATATAGTCTAAAAATCTAACTTTTAATTGTTAGATTTCTAATTGTAAATTTTAGATTTATTGTGTGTGTGTGTGTAGTTTCCCGCGATGTCAAAATCAAAATCCGTGTGACCATTTCTAAGAAATTAAAACAACGGTCTGGCAAAAAAACATTTTCTTTTTTCAATCTCAATAATCAAATTGAAGTTGATTATGGAGATGGATGTTCCTTTCGGCTGCAAAACTTAAATTAGAACTTTTTCTAATTAAAATTTTTTTGGTAAGTTTCTTCGCCAGACCGAGTTGATCAGCTCATGCAATCTTTACAATCATTTTGATATAACAAATATAAGGGGTAAAATAAGATAGAATCCACTCGGTTGAAGTGAAGTGGGAAAAGGATGAAGTGAAGTAGGATTTGACTACCAAGTAACAACAAGAAGTATTCTAAATGCTAAAAAATAAAATAACAAATTGGCAAAATGAGCTTATTTTTTTGTCAAAAAAACACGGCAAAACCATTTTAAAAAGATAGGACAAAGCCAAAAGAGTAGGAATAAACTAAAGTGTTTTATCTATTTTTTTCTAAATATTCAGTGCAAGTTATCTTAAAAAAGTTTAAATTATAGTAAAATAAAAAATCGTGACAATTAGAAAAAGCACCATGATTTTATATTTTAACCGTCCAAAACTGTCAATCCCTCCTTTTTTTCACCTTCGTGTTTCTACATTTCTTATATTTGCAGGGAGACACTCACTCCTCAGACTATTAACGAATTAATCTAAAAGCAAAACTATGAAGTTACGAATCCTCACATTCCTATTCCTACTATTGGGAGTTACCCAATCCTTTGGGCAAATAGCAGATGATGCCCGATTTAGCGATTTACCTCCCAAAGCAGAATATGGTAGATGTTACGCAAAGTGTAAAACACCAGATATCTATGAGACCTTCTCCCGAAAAGTATTAGTAGAAGAAGCCTATGTCAAAACAACAACCATCCCCGCCACTTATGAAACTGTAGAAAAACAGGAGATGCTATCAGAAGGCGGAATCAATTACAAAACAATTCCAGCTACTTATAAAACGGTAACGGACAAAGAATTAATGGAACCAGAACAAACCATTATTAATATTGTCCCTGCCAAATACGAAACGAGAACCAGAAAAATATTAGTCAAAGAAGAATCTGGAGAATGGGTAAAGAAGAAAAAAGACCCGAATTGTTTCTCTGACAATCCTGAAGATTGTTTGATTGCTTGTTATGAAAAGATACCAGCAGTTTATAAAACAGAAACGTATGATGTAATGGTTTCAGCGGCGGATACAGTTGTAAAAATTATTCCCGCAGTTTATAAGACCATAACTAGACAAGTAGTCGATACCCCAGAAAGGGTAAAAGAAATACCTTATGCCCCTATCTACCAGACAGTAAAAGAAAAAGTAATGGTGACCCCAGAACGGATAAAAGAAAACCCCGTTCCAGCTGTTTACAAACAAGTATTAGAAAAGCGGTTAGCTAAAAAAGGTGGGTATACCGTATGGACAGAAATACTTTGCGCAAATAAAACATCTTCCTCCACGATTCGAAAACTGCAAAGAGCACTGCGAGCGGAAGGTTATAGTATTGGTGTAGTAGACGGCGTATTGGGTACAAGAACTCAAGCTTCTCTGAAACAATTTCAAGTTGATAATAATTTACCCATTGGAAAT
Organism: uncultured Saprospiraceae bacterium; assembly: GCA_937974625.1. GTDB lineage: Bacteria > Bacteroidota > Bacteroidia > Chitinophagales > Saprospiraceae > JAFMDF01. Next base: position 23,708 of record CALJVJ010000236.1, on the reverse strand, counting down.
TTAAATATAGAAACACTACAATCTCTAGGTATTCCACATTAAAAATTGGAAAAAAAGATAGATGTAGGAAGCTTGAAATGATTATAAAAAAAAATACCAAGGTGCGATGTACCTTGGTATTTTTTTTTGGGTTAAAAGTTAAGAAAAATTTAATATTTTTTTCAAAAAACAATTTGGTTTTAGTTCCCTCTGAACAAAGAGTTGACTAGTAGTATTTTAAAAACGAACTAAAAGGCTAAGGGGGCAAAGAAAAATAAAGTGCCCCATTACTAATGGAATAAATTCAATAACGACACAAGGTTATTTTAATTTATTTTAATAAAAAAAATATTGAGCTAAGCACTATTTTCTTAACAATTAATTTGGGAGTTCAAAATATATTATAGTAACTTGCGCCTCGTTATTGCAAGCTGAGCGATATTCAAGCAAAAGCATTGAACATATTGCAATAGAATCATTTCTCTGCGATTCCCTCACAATCATTAATAAGCCAAAAAATAACTATTAGAACGCTATCATGACTCATTGTAGTAATCAATGTTTCTAAAACTTTAAGTATTTTCTGGTGAATTATAGCCTATTACGTAATACTTTTGATAAAAATGTGACCTTTAAGAAAATATTAGCGTCTATTTATAAGACCCTAATTTTATAATTTTATTAACAATTTTACAAATCAACTAAACTATGAAAGTTTTTACTACACTAAGTGTGTTTTTATTAGCTTTATTATTTACAACTACAGTAATTGCACAAGAGCAAGACATACCATTCGATGATTTACCACCAACACAAGAATTTGGTAAGTGCTATGCAAAATGTAAAGCTGCTGATGTTTACGAAACAGTAAGCCAGCAAGTATTAGTAAAGGAAGCTTCTACTAAGTTAAGTAAGGTAGCAGCAGTTTACGAAAATGGTTCAGAGAGACTTATGGTAAAAGAAGGAAGAACTGACTATAAAGTAATTCCAGCAAAGTACTCTACTGTTACAGAAAGAGTAATGATTCGTCCTGAGCAAAGAAGAGTAAGAACTGTACCTGCAAAATACAGAACTGAAACAAGAAGCGTATTAGTTTCTGAAGCTAGAGGACAGTGGGTAAAGAAGAAGAAAGACCCTAACTGTTTTTCTGACAATCCAGAAGATTGCTACATTGCTTGTTACGAAGAAGTACCTGCAAAGTACAGAACGGAAAAGTACAAAGTATTAGACCAACCAGCTACTACTACTGAAGATATTATTCCTGCTAAGTATGAAACAGTTACTAAGCGTGTAATTTCTGAGCCAGCAAAGGTAATTGAAATTCCTGTTGATGCTCAATACAAAAACGTATCAACAAAGGTGTTAGTTACTCCAGAATCTGTAACTGAAGTAGTAATTCCTGCTCAGTATAAGACAGTTAACGAAAGAAGATTAGTTAGAAAAGGTGGTTACTCTGTATGGACAGAAATCCTTTGTGCGTCTAAAACTTCTAGTTCAACTGTAAGAGGTGTACAAAAAGCTTTAACTGATAAAGGATATACTGTTGGACCAATTGATGGTGTTATGGGTTTACAAACTCAAACTGCATTGAAGCAATTCCAAACGGATAATGGCTTACCAATTGGTAACTTAAACATTGAAACATTAAAAGCATTGGGTCTTAATTTTTAATTCCCATTGAACAATAGGAGTTAGTTTAATACCTTATAAAAAATGTAATGATTGAAAAATGATTACATAGTGAATAACTTAAACTAACACCGACTAAAGAAAATTTGGAGCTTTACAGGCAATTAGGAGGGTCATTTATGACTTTTTGTCGGTATCGACCTAAACGTGATTTTGAAGCGAAAGGATAAGTCCTTTCGCTTTTTTTTGTGCTATACAGTCCTTTATCGCAAAACTCCTTATTTTTGCATATATAATGGGGGGCACGCTTAATAGACTCGTTATTCTTTGTAAAATAGTTGTATGAAACTGCAATTACGCCCCTAAATAACAAATTCCTTAAAAACAAATAATATAATAATGAAGAACCTATTATTATTCCTTTTTGCAGCAGTACTAATCTTACCTGCTTGTCAAACTAAGACGACTAAAAACGCCATGAAACATGGTGAGCGCCTAAAAGCATCTATCAATGATTTTGAAGAAAATCGTCAAGCATTATCCGTTAAACTAGTTTCCAGTTTAGAGACAGCAGAAGAAAAACTAACAGCAGAGAATCCAGATTTACCAAAAGTATCAAAGGATTTTGAAAAGGAATGGACAGGTATCCAAAAGCGATACAAAGGTTTTAAAAGTGATTTTGAAAAAGTAGGAACTACCTCAGAAGCATATTTTGCTAAATTAGATGAGTTAGTAAATAACATTAACAAAGAATCACTTAGAAATCAAGAATTAGCAAAAAACGATGTGTTGCGTCAAAAATGGGATAAATCATACCAAGAAGCAGCGGTAAGTATTGAAAAGGTAACCCAAGTATTAGAAGCAGGAAATGATTTCCACATGGTCCTAGTCGCAAGTTCTATTCGTCAAAAGTTGGAACAAAATGTCGGAGAATTAAACCTAATTGCAGCTCAAGCAAAAGAGCTTTTAAGTGATTTAGAAGCCTTCACAATGGCAGGGAGAGAATTAGTGGAAGGATAATATGGAGGTAATGAGGTTTATGAGGTAATGAGGTAATGAGGTTTATGAGGTATGACCTGCCCAACTTGCCATCAGGTTTATGAATGTTAATGTATGATTTTGAACCTATAGCTAAACCTTATCACCTCATAAACCTCATAACCTTACTCTTCAAAACTATATCGGACGGTTAATTCCATCGTATTACCAAGCAATTGAGCTTGTGTGCTTAAGGCAAAATCATATCCAAAACCAAGAGATAGGCGACCATCTAAATAGCCAATTCCGTTTCCTATAATAAATCCTACCTCCAAATGTGCCAAGTCAGCGGTGCCACTTCCAATACCTAACCAAAAGATATCTTGAAAATAATATTTAGCATTTACGTCTAAGGTAAAAGGGGCGTTTGGCAAATATTTAGCCCAAGAAGAGAATGCAAAGTAACTTGTTTTGTCTTTATTTAAATAAATATTAGCTCCTGCTAATGCATAATAGTGTCGAGCTCTAGTCAATTGATATCGTCGATTATCAGAGGCAAAAACATTGGTAATACCAAAAGTTTGAGGAACAGATAAACCTGCATAAAACCAATCATCAAATTGGTAAAAGAGACCAATGCCAAAATCAGGAATTATTTTATTACCATCTTGAGCCGCTAGAATATCATTTTTTTCCAATAGTCTAATCTCGGATACTTTTACTCGATATTGTACTAAACCTGCATTGATACCTGCCGAAATAAAATGCTTTCGATTGAATTGTAATCTATAAGCAAATTGGCCATAAGCACCAGTCAAACCAATCGCTCCAGTTTTGTCATTCAATAATTGACCACCTACAAGAATAGGGTGATTGTCAGGCATCCAAGTTCCAGCAAAACTTTGTGTTTGGGGTGCATCTTCTATCCCCACCCATTGCTGTCTATAAGTAGCTTGCAGCGTTAGCCTATAAAAATCATTGAGTAAAAAATCAGGAGAAACAGCAGCGGGATTTAGTAAACTCCAATTGTTCGAATAATTGATAAAGGTGGGTAATTGTTGTGCTTGCAAGGGCGTACCAAAAATCAAACAATAGGCTAGGCAACTAACAATCATTGATAGCTTAGGAAAATAGCGAATATTTTCTAATTGTTTAAATTTCATAGCTTTGTTTTAAGCACCACAACTTTGTAAGCTGAGCCTATTATTTGCTCCATTTATAATTCCCATCACAGCTCAATGAACTGTTTTTCTTAACGAATAATATAAACTCGGCCTTTTAAAGTTTTTTTATTGGTCACATCCGTTTTCAAGACATAATAATAAGCACCTTCTGGTAATCCAACATTATTATAATTTCCATCCCAACTATTTTTGTATGGGCTGGCTTGAAAAACGAGGTTTCCCCAACGGTCAAATATCAATAGTTCATTTTCTTCATGGTTCTCTATACCTTCGATAATCAATCTATCATTGACCCCGTCATTATTCGGCGTAATCCCATCAGGAACGTAAACGCCTGGGTCTTGCGGGTCTAACATCACATCTATACTAACGGCTCCAGTATCACACAGCATGGGGCAGGTTGGCGTTTCAAAACAGAGTAAATAGTTAAACACCGTATTTCCTTTAAAACCATTAAAGAGACGACGGTAAGAAAAATTGCCTGCGTCATCCAATTGGTCTATAGTACCTTGGTCTGCCTGGCCTAATAATTCGACCCAAACCGAATGTTCTTCGGGTATAATATCATTTTCTAATACATTAAAATCGAGTATTACTTCGTCCTTCTCCAACACATACACATCATTTAATGCCAAAGCATTAGGCCGGTAAAAAATAATAACGGAATCGCTTTCATAATTAGGACAATCCGCCGTAGAAAGTACCCAATGCAATACATTTCGTCCTTCTTGCAAACTACTTACGGTACTTTTAGGGTCCAACGGGTCCTCAACAAAAGCTCCAGCATCATCCACCCATCGACCAAATCCAAATTCAGGAGCAGTTGCATCCAATTGCAATACGGGGTTTCCGCAAGAAATAGTATCCTCGCCAGCAACCGCTTGTCCAGAAGGAATCGTCACCACCACTGAAAAATCTTCAGAAGGCAGAGAAGCACATCCATCTTTCACCACTGCTACTCGAAAATCTCCTGAATAATCTGCATCAACGGGGTCGATTAATAACTTAGCATTAGTCGTTTCAATAATTTCTATTGGTGTTTCCCAAATATACTTATCAGCTCCCGACAAAACCGACGCGTCTAAAGCCAAAGCTCCACCGGGACATATACTTTGCGTTCCAGAAATAGCAGGAGCGGTCGGAATAGATAGAAAAGTTACAGGTGTCCCCTGCCCTACCGATAAACACAAATCCTCAAAATCAATAGATCCGTCCTTTTGGTTGGCTGCGACAGGAGATATGTAATAAGTTTGATTAAAATTTAAGTCTTCTGAAAAAGAAAAAGATGGTGTCTCAGAAGTGGCTAAAATAGTTCCCAATTCATTTGGTCTATCATGTAATACAAAAATTAAATGGTCATTTCCATCCAGTTCTTCATCTCCCAAATGAGTAATTTGCGCGGTTTCAGAGCCACAAATATTAATAGGAGTAACATCAACTGTTCCCGCACTTGTCGCACACCCGCAATTATGTTGACCCGTAATTTGTTCTGTTTGACAATTATTTTCATCAATAATTTGAAAACCATAGGCACTGCCACTAGGAATCCATTCGCTAGTAAAAATACTATCGACTAATTCCCCGTCAAAACCTTGATAACTATACGGTTGAGTGCCTCCTTTAACATTAATTTTAACTTGGTAATTTTCTAAATTATCATCACATAAAGTATCTGTAATCAATTGAATTTGAGGGGCAGGAAAAACATTCACTTCGGCAATCCCCACTAAAGTAGCAGGGCATCCATTTTTATCAGACATACTCAATAAGGAATAAGTCCCCCCTTCCTCATCGTCAACCTCAATTTTAAAATCATTGATGGAGGTCATCACAGGTCTTTGTGGCTCCTCATCTAAAGCATAGTGTACTTCAAAAGGGGCCGTACCGCTTAATTGTAAAGACAATTCTTTGGTAGTTCCTCCACATATTGCTCCGCCTCCAGACAGGATAGCTCGAGGTTTAGCAAACACTTCAACTGCTATTTTTCCAACAGGGCTCTCACATCCTGAAGCTTCCAAAAACAAGGTAAACTCTCCAGCTAAATCAGTTGTCACCCCATCAAAAAATAGAGAATCAATAGCAGAGGAAGTAAAACCATTCGGTCCTGTCCAATTATAATTGGCGCCGTTAACATGCGGGCCTCGAATAAACAAACTATCACCTTCACAAGCAGGGCCGCTAACGGTAAGGGCAGGAATTTCATTAATAGCAATCACCCCAACTTCTGTAGCGCCTAAAGCACTAGCGCAACCAAACTGCGTAATTTCAAGAAAATAATCTCCTGCTAATTCTTTCGGAATATTGGTAATCATGACATCTTCCTCATTAGAGATAACCGTCCCAAAAGGGTCAATCCACTTATAGGAAGTATTCGGTAAGTTAGGCCCATCCAATCGCAAAGTCTCGCCTTCACACAAAGGACCATTATTAGAAACAATAGGCATATCAGGTCTAGTCGTTACTTCAATCTCAATGGTAGCTCGCTCTGAGAAACAGCCATTTAGCTCTGCGATTAAGGAATATTCACCAGCCATAGACAATTGCATATCGGGCACAGTAGCAGTTGCCACCACCGAAATTTCAAGACCTTCCTTATCGTACCAATGAAAGATTACACCATCTTGGAAAGGTGTTTCCAATTTTAAGGTAGCATTTTCGCAAACAGGGTTATTAGCTGAAATGACAGGTTTAGGAACAACAATGGTGGTATCTGGCCGTGCAGTTAGGTTTAAGGAAGCACAAAGCATTCCCAAACAAGAAAATAAAATAATGATATGGCCGCTAAATTTGTTCATTCAGGGTTTTAATAGTGTTTGTTTTTATTTTCAGAATAGAGCGTAGGAACCATTCTACAAGCGGAATTGAGAGACTAGAAACCTAATTTCACCTTCCTATTAAAAAAGTCGCAATGCTCTCCGTAATACGTTCACTATGCGCTGTTCTATTAAAGCGTTCCCTTAATTATTTAAAAGGAATCGCTAAAGTTTATCGCCAATCGGGCATCTCTGCACCTTCAAACAAAATGGTTCTATCCTTTCCATCTATATCCATAGACATAATATTCTTGACAGAAATCCCGTCATTATTGGTATTAACAAAAATAATCTTTGACCCATCAGGCGAAAATCTTGGGTCTAAGTCATTTGTCCCTGGTTCTTTACCTCTTAAATCAATACCTGATAAATCGAAAGTGACATTATTCTCTAAATTCTTAACAAAAATATGAGTGTCTAATTGACGACCTGCTGCGTTTTCAAACTCCGACACATCATGACTGTACAAAACAAATTTGCCATCAATAGAAAATTGTAAGCCTCCAGTTCTACCGGTAATGTCTGTAAAAATCTGTCTCAAGTAGTTGCCTTCTATATCCAAAATAAAAATATCAGATTCATAAATTGTATTACCTGTAACCCTCGCAACGATGCGGTCTCCTTCATTGGAAAACATCCAATCCACTTCTGAAAAAGTATATCCTTCAGGAGCTTGGGCAACAGCTCGCAAAGCAGTACCATTGACATTAATTGCATATAACATAGCATTGTTCATATACAATAATTGGCTACTTCCAGGAGACCAGGCAAAATCTAAATCGAAGTTATTGAAACCATCAATTGGTACTTCATTGGTAACTTGCATTTGATTTTGTCCATCTCTATCCATAATAAAAAGATGCGGTTCAATTCCCACATTACTGATGTAAGCAATTTTTTGGCGGTCAGGACTAATCCTTGGCCGATAATTGCTACCCGCACCGAAAGTCAATTGAATTTCCGCTCCAGTTTCATCTGCAGAAAATATATCATATTTGTCCTCCTTCCATTTAGTATAAACAAAGCGATGATTAGGAAATGGTTTGGTTTCAAAACTCCAAATATTACTATACACTTCCACTGCTTTATCTTTAGCGACAACTTGCCAAAAATAAACAGTGTTATGTCTTAAATCACTAAGACTTAAAGAAGACTCTGTAATATCCATAGCGACCATTTCACAGTTGGTTTGATTACCCGTACAAAGTAAAACATCATAACGCAACTCATCATTTCGGTCATTATCACTAGCCGTCCATTCTAATACCAAATCTACTGCTTGCTCCATCGCATTATCTTCCGGCATAGGAGAATTAGGAGCAGTAGGAGCAGTATTAGATAAAGTATCTGGTGCTAATTTGATAATCACATTCGCTGTTTTCTCTTCAAATACCGTAATCGACTCCACTTCAGGAGCAAAGCCTTCTTTCTCCGCTCGAATAGTATAAGTTCCAGGTTCAATGTCATTGAGTGCAAAACGCCCAAATTCATCCGTCAAAATCAAACTAGTTGGCGGTGTAGTAGAAATAATGGCATTATTAACAGCTACATTATCTGCATCTCGAATAACTGTTCCAACCATTGACCCAAATAAGGTTGGTTGGATTGTATTTTCTCTACAACTATTCACTAAAAGAAGTCCTAGAAATAATATAGATATTTTAAAAAAATTCATTTTAAATACTTTTCGAAAGGAAAATCAGGGATTTTCCAAACTGTTTTCTCAGATTGTAGTGGTGAGGGGGAATTATTAATATAGGGGGCGAGTATTTTTTTCTATAATAAACAGAAGTATAATTTACTGTTTTTTTGTCAAAATAGATAGTGAGGTATAAATCTAAAATCTTAAATTCAAAATTTTAAATATAAAAGTAAACACTCAGCTACTAATATTTGGCTAAACCAAAATTGACGATATAATTATTTAAAACTTTCAAAGCACTGATTGTCAAAACTTTAAAATTTTAGATTTGTAATTTTACATTTTAAATTTCTTCTACTTATCATAGTCTTTTTTCAATTTAAATTTCCGTTTACTAGGTAATGGAGCACCAAAATAATATTTCACGCCTACGTTCCCTCTCCAGTAAAAGTCATTATATCGGCCTTGTTCAACCCTATCTAAGTTGTCACTTAGAATAACATTATAATCTAACGAAGCCCGAACACTAAAACGGTCATTCAACATTAGTTCTCCTCCAAGGCCAATGTTAGCCTTAGTAAAAGTATGCACTGCAAAATCTAAGGGATGTTTATCGTTTTCGGTAATAATCCCAAAGCCACCAAAAGCATAAGGCGTAAAAATATCGTAGGGCAAAGCTCGATAAACCAAATTAGCTTCCAAATAGCTGACATTAGAAAAATAGAATCGTTCTGCCTCCATGCTACTGATACCATAATTGGCTTGGAAACCTAAAGTAGGATTCAATTCATAGTTAAAACTAAGTTCTATCCCTGTTCTAACTCTTGCATTAGGGTAATCACCAGAGTACAACAAACTAGAAGTGCTAAATCCCGCAGAATATTTTTTTCTTCGGTTATCTTGTTTTTTACCTAACAGGTCAATTTGAGGCGCTTCTTCTTTCTCCTTTTTATAAGCTCTAATTTGTTCATCTGCCTCGAATCTACGTTCTCCAAGATTCCATAAATTATCATCAATCCCTTCAATAATCATTCCTTGCACCGCTTTACTAATTGCCTCAGAAACAGCAATTTGTGTAGGTTCATTATAAGTCAGTCCAGTTTCCGTTTCTAATAGCTTACCGAAACTAACAAATCTAAAAAGGCCGATGTCTACGGATTGAGATAAAATTGTTTTCGATGTATAAATTACTTTAAGGACTTCACCAGTTTGCACCGAAATCGCCCGTAGGTAAACCGTTACTCGGTCCTGCCGATATTGTTCAGAGCCACCTGCGCCAAAATAACGCAATCCAGCTCCACCAGTAATAATGTTTTGGTCATAAGAGATGATACCCCCTTCCAGTAGGACACTGGCATATAAGAGTGGTTTTAAGCCTTGGTTGGCATTAAATTGCGCACGAGTGTTTCGCACAATTTTCCGTTCATTCAATAAATTATTGACATTTTCTCGTTCAATTGGTATAAACCAACCAGAATCTTTTAATGCCTTTAGTAAGATACTCGTACCACCTTGGGTAACGGCTGTAGAGAAGCCTCCACCCGTTTTATATTGACCAGTTTGGTCTCTAAATTGATAGACCGCAGCCACAATTTTATCCTTAGGAGGAGGCAAATTTTTAAGGTCAATTGCAGTCTGGGTATCTTCGCCTATTCTAGCTTGCTCTGACTGTACAGGTTGCTGCATAAAAGTACCACAACTTTGTAAAATCAGTAGGCATCCTACAAGGGCGAACCAGCTTTTAAGTAATCGCTTGCCCATAATGTTTTTAGTATAGTTTCAAAATAGTTGTTGTTCGTTGTCTGTATAAGAAATGAAAATTAAATTCTTTGAAATTTTGATTAAGGCCATTGTACCGATGAAAAAACAAATTGACCATTTGATTTTTTCAGCGTTCCTTATTTAGATTTATAATACTAAAAAAACGGAATAATTACCTCCGTAGATTCTCCAGTATTCGTATCAATAATGGCAATAGTCACGCCATCTAATCCCGTCACCACATTTACCTCAAGGCTACCAATGTTATAACTACCATCATCCAGACCTTCTTCGCCAAACTGATTAGAGATAAGGTTTCTAGACAATTGACTTAATAACTGACTATTCAGTTGTTGTTGAAAAGTTTCTAAACTAGTTGCTCTTTGAAAACTAGAAGTAGATTGCCCCTCATTAGGGTCAGTGGTAGAATCTTGCGCTTGAGCAGAACTTAACAGCCAGCTATAATTAAAGGTATCGCCTCCAAAAGCTGGATTGATTGGTTTATAAACCAATTGTTGCGCAACAGCCTCTGAGATAAAGCCAATACTCAAAAAAATAATGATAGTTAATAGTTGTAGTCGTTTAATCATTTCAAAATAGTTGTAAAAAAACATAAAAAAATAAGGCCATCATTTTTTCATGATTAAATAGTTTCTAAGTAATATCAACTTTAATAGGAATAGTCTAAAAAGGGGGGTATGGGAGGTATTTTTTATTAGGGTTGCTGTGAGCGAACCACAAGGCTAAACCGAGGTCTAGCTAATAAAAATTTCATTTCACAAAAGGTTAAAATAACTTTTGCTTTGTCACTTACAGTAAGTTCCTCCATAGCGCGCTTTAGCGCTTATACCACTTAAAAAAGACTAACCAGAGGTGGGAATTTCTGATACTTGATAGAATCTTTCCTTATTCTGTCCAGATAGTGCCTCAACATCAGCTCTAGTTAGTACTATATTTTTTGAGGGACTAGAAAAAATATAACTTCCCCATTCTGTCGCTTTAATTTATCCTTATACGTCGTTATGAAAATACTCATTATGCAAAGGCATAACTCCGTTTTTCATGCCTAGTCTAAGAACAAATTAAAACCACATCTTTGGGCAACTTATTTATTTCTTAATCCCTTAATAAACATCAAAAGGTGTCTTAATTTTTCTAGTTTCATTGGTAGCTTGCACATCAATGAAATTACCGTCTGCATCAACGCCTCTTAAGTGATTGCCTTTTGAAATATATCCGTTCAAATAATTGGCAGCTGCAATGGATAATTGATGAATAGCGGGATAAATTGGTCGCATCCTTCGATAGACCAATTGTTTTCCATTAACTTCTATAGCAACCGTAATATTAACGCCTCTTCCAGCATATTCTTTGACCACAATGGTATAGTCGCGAGCATTAACTGGGGGTGTCCAATTGTGAGAAAAATCCACATAAAAATCATATCCCCCAGAACTAATGGTTGCGTTCAATAAAAGTCCATCAATTTCAGTAGTCGTTTGCTGCTGTTTTTTTTGTTGAATCAGACCTTTGTCTGAGGGAGTTATTTTTTTTTTAGTTGTATCTCGTTGAGGGGAATAATCAAAACCGAAGAGATATCGGTCCCCATTAAGGGGGCAAAGTGATTTTTCGTAGTAGGAAGGAATTCCATTATTAAAATGAAAAAATCCTCTATAGTCTGTGAAGTAGGTTATTGTGGTTGTTTCATCTGATTTTTGTTGTAACCAACAAGTACTAGTATTGCCAAAAGCACTTGGTGTAAAAAATATAGTACTTAGACCAAAAAATAAAAAAAATAGTTGTTTCATAAAATGATTTTAGAGGTCAGACTTAAATGTACTTAAAATGTTCAGAATAACTTAACAAAAAATCCATCTGCCATCTAACCTCTTAAATCAATTAGACTGTATTACAGTAGCTTTTAATCCATCTCCATTTTGGCGGATGATGAAATTTTGGTCAACCATGCCACTAGTAATATGTATTATTTCGTTGCCATTTCCATTCTGAATAAATTCAGAATAGACTCCACTGGCGTTCATTAATTCTTGAGTAATGACATTATCGGCTCCATTTTGGATGGCCACCGTTTTATTATTAATACCTTCTTGAACAAGAGAATAAATATTTCCAGTACCATTTTGAATCAAAACTAACTGATTCCCAGCACCTAATTGTTCTAAAAAGGCTTGATTGTCGCTACCTACTTGTAAAGTTCGGACGAGGTTGAGCTGCTGCCCATTTTGTTGTAATTGATTAATACTTATGGTATTATCATTACCCTCTGTCAATTGATAAACAGTATTGCTCCCCGTCCCCAATTCATCCTGTAGTAAAGCACTTGGCTCCAGCAGCAAATCTTCTAAAGATAATTGCTGCGCACTCAATCCACTCAAAGCAATGAAGCCGGCTAATACACCAATTATAATTCGCTTGCTTATCATGCACATTCAGGTTATAGATAAAGAAGGATAAATAAAAAATATTTAAACACTTCCAAAAAATTAAGAGTAGGGAAGCAATTAAATGCCTCCCTCTTAATTTGAAACTATATAAAAACGTTTGCGAACAAACGCTACAACTATCTCTTTTAGAGGTCAGAAGTCAGAACGTTCCGATAAATCGGAACTGTCAGAAGTCAGATTGGTCAAGCCTATCTGACAGTCAAAGACGGTCTGACAATGAAATGGTCTGACTTCTCTCTTCTAAAAAAATCCTAGTTGCCACCTGTTTGAGTGATATTATGTACGTTTCCGTTACCAGTTGAATTAGAGATAATGAAGTTTCCAGTACCAATTTGGTTTAAAGAAGTCGCGTTAGCGTCACCAGTTTGGTTACTGAAAGAAGCATTATTACCACCATCTTGAATGATAGATAATTGGTTATCATTTCCTCTTTGAGTAGTTCTATTACCACCGTCACCAGCAACGTTATTATTACCAGTTTGGAAGATAGTAGCAGAGTTACCGTCACCTTCTTGAATCGCATCAATAAAGTTAACAGTAGAACTTTGACCTAAAACAGCTGTGTTACCGTTTCCTAATTGCTCAGCCAAAACACCTTGGTTATCACCAGTTTGGTCAGAAGTAATTCGGTTATCATTACCTGTAGAGATAAGGATAGCATTGTTAGTAGCACCAGTTTGAGATTGGATAACTGTGTTAGTATTACCCGTCAATAAAATTTCAGTTACGTTGTCATTACCAGCAATATTCTGGTTAGTAACGTTATCGCTACCAGTGTGTAATAAAGCAGATTGGATATTATCTCCTTCTAAAGTTTGAGTAGCACTGTTTCTGTCACCCTCAGTTTGACGAGTTGTACTTCCAATATTATTACCAATGAAAGTAGAAGCAGCACCGTTACTTAAGCCTTCTTGACGGAAACCGATATTATTATCGTTACCTAGTGCGTTGTTTAAAACATTGTTTTCTCCACCAGTCTGGACAATATCTACTTGAGTTACATTACCCTCAATAGTAGAATTGGCACTGTTGTTCTGAGCTGTTACAGCTACAATAGTAAGGCAAAGCATTGCCATTAAAAGTGTTAATTTTTTCATTACGAATTAGTTTACCGGTTAAAAAGTTAAAAAATAGTCTTTACGGGAGGGAAGTATGCATCGCACTCCCGGTAAAAATGGTTACAATATTAGATGGGCTATAACCGAAATGCTAAAGTAAAATAGGCTAAATTAAAACTTGATAACCAGAAAACACCTGGATAAATCCGTCTAAAATAAACTTAAGTTAGTAATCGCATCAAGGTATCAAAACCTCATAATATTCATTAATTCGTAAGTGGTAGTAAAATTTGTAGAGGGGGTATGCAATAAGGTAGGGGGATGTTCAAGAAATGTAGAATTAAAAAAACAGAAAAAGGGACTTGAAATCGCAAATATTTTCAATTTTCTCTTTTAGTGTTTAGCTTTCTCACAATTAAATTGAAGTAAATCTTTATTGCTGTTATAAAGGCAAAGATAGGGGCATGAATTTGCTTATGAAATACTTAAAAACCGTAATTTCTAATAAAAACTACGCAATTTACGCAATTGTCTTAATTGAACCATTTTTATTTGGCTAATCGTTCAAGATCTAAGCAAATAAAAACGATATAAGCTACCATAAGTGCCAGGTGTTAATTAAAACACGAAGTATTAGATATGTATATGTCAGCAAAAGGACTAAACCATTAAAATCTATTATCCAGCATCATAAACAGCCTTAGTTTTCTGAAAATTAGTCAAATAATATTTGATAAGTCCAACGCTACTTTTGACATTTAATTTTTTCCTTAAATTTCGTTTATGGGTATCAACGGTACGAGGTGAGATAAATAATCGGTCAGCTATTTCTTTATTTGTATATTCTTTATATAAAAATTCCAGAATTTGTTGTTCTCTATTGGTGATAAAAGGTTTAATTTTAGTGGTCGCAATGCCTGTTCTAGCTGTAGCAAATTGCACCATGACCTTCGCCGATATATTACTTGAAAAATAATTATTCCCTTTTGACAAAGCCCTAATACCAACTAATAATTCGTCGATAGGAGCATCTTTGGTCACATAGCCATGTGCACCATTTTTTAAAGCTTGTAAGATAAGTGATTTTTCCGCTTCTTGAGATAAGATAAGAATACTAATATTCGGATTAATTTCGAGGATTTTACGGGTCATTTCTAAACCATCTGTCGTTGGCAGATTAAGATCTAGAAGAACGACTGCTACTTCATTTTTTCTTTTTAGAAATTGTAGGGCAGGTTCTCCATCATCAAAATCTCCAAGTACCTCGAATTCGGGGCGATTTCGAAGGTACATACTAAGACTCTTTCGAAAAATAGATTCATCTTCTACGATTATTGTCTTAATGGTTTCGCTCATCAGTGTTTAGTTGTAGATTGATTTATATAGTAAAAAATTGCTTCAAACATAAAGCATAAAGACGCCTTTAAAAGTTATCTTATATCCGACTACGAATTTTTAGGATAGTCAAATATTTGGAGGGGATGTACGAAAATAGATGTATAGCCTCAGCTAATGAGAATAGGTAATGGGTGTATTAGTCTGTAAAAAGGGGGAATTAAGCTAAAAATATTAGAAAAGGGGGAGATAATTAAAAGAAAGTCGAACCTAATAATACTTAGCTTGTTACTTTTGCCGTAAGTAAGGCAAAAATTTAGTGCTCACGAAATATAAAGTTACATTATTTTTTCAGGAATCAAAATAAGGAAGGAAGTAATTCCTGAAATTCCACAATGCATCCAATCAATAGAATGAATAATATCAATTTTCAATGGCTGGTAAAAATGGCTTGGCGAGACAGCCGTCGCAATAGAGGTCGTCTTTTTTTATTTGTTTCCTCCATTATATTGGGGATAGCCGCTTTAGTTGCGATTAGTTCTTTTGGAGAAAATCTCCAAACAGACATCAATAAAGAGGCAAAAAAGTTATTAGGAGCAGATTTAGTAGTAGAGAGTAATTTTCCGATGCCAGATTCCATCAACGAAAAGATTAAATACATAGAAGCCGAGCGGTCAGATGTTGTATCCTTTGCCTCCATGGTTTATTTACCGAAAACAGATGATACAAGGATGGTTCAGGTAAATGCATTAAAAGGAGGCTATCCTTATTATGGAGAATTTTCAACAGAGCCATCTAATGCGCATCAATCTTTTAAACAAGGACAAAAAGCTTTATTAGAAAAAACCTTAATGGTACAGTTTGGCTTAGAAAAGGGAGATTCTATAAAAATAGGAAAGGTAACTTTTGAGATAGAAGGATTATTAAAAACAGCTCCGGGGCGTTCTGGTTTTGCTGGAGCAGTTTTGCCCGCTGTCTATATTCCAAAACAGTTTTTAGAGGCCACAGAGCTAGTCCAATTTGGTAGTCGAATAGATTATAATTATTACTACAAATTAAAAGAAGGATTAGAGGGAAAAAATCTAGTAGACACCTTAAATGCTACGCTACGCCCAGCTTCTATGGGTTTTGACACCATCGAAGAACGTAAAGAAGACTTAGGTCGTGCTTTTAATACCATGACCGATTTTTTAAATTTAGTAGGATTCATAGCCTTAATTTTAGGATGTATTGGTGTGGCAAGTGCCGTTCATATCTACATCAAAAGTAAACTAAGTACCGTTGCAGTCTTACGAACCTTGGGAGCAAGTGGGAAACAAGCGTTTATTATCTATCTCTTACAGATACTGGTCATGGGATTAATAGGCGCCATAATGGGTGCAGTATTGGGCAGTATTTTACAAAAGCTTTTGCCAGTTATATTAGGAGAGTTTCTCCCATTAGAAAATGTCAGCACAGACATTTCTTTAGATGCTGTTTTCTTAGGCATCATTACAGGGGTAGCAGTAGCAGTTTTATTTGCATTAATTCCATTACTAGGCATCAGAAAAATATCTCCTTTAAAAACTTTACGAGCTTCTTATGAAGCAGAGACGGGTGCCAAAGACCCCTTAAGGTGGCTGGTAATTGGTTTAATCATACTATTCATAGGTGGATTTACGTGGTATCAGACAGGGAAGTGGGTGACAGCGGCAGGTTTTATTGCCGTAGTAGGTATTTCCTTTTTGCTATTAGCAGGAGTCGCTAAACTGGTAATGTGGGCAGTCAAAAAGTTTTTTCCTGTAAAATGGAGTTACGTCTGGCGACAAAGTATTGCCAATCTTTATCGACCAAATAATCAAACACTCATATTATTGGTTTCAATTGGATTAGGCACCGCTTTAATCTCTACCCTCTTTTTCACCCAAGACCTTTTATTAAATCAAGTAGAATTTTCAGGAAGAGGGGATCAACCAAATATGATTATGTATGACATTCAGTCAAGTCAAAAGGATGGGGTAATACAATTGACAAAAGACTATGAGCTACCACTCATTCAAAATGTGCCAATAGTTACGATGCGATTGGAAACGATAGATGGCATCACTAAAACACAAAATAGAGCAGATACGACAGAAACACATAAATCTAACAGAGCTTATAGTAGAGAATATCGAGTAACCTATCGAGATACCATGACTGCCAGTGAAGAAATATTGGAAGGTACTTGGTTTGGCGACAGGCCCAAGAGTGATACCGTTTGGGTATCTATAGCTGATAATATTCAAAGAAGTATGAAGGCAGAAGTAGGGACAAAATTGGTATTCAATGTTCAAGGTGCTTTGATTGAAGCCTATGTTAGTGATATTAGAAAAATTACATTTGGGCAACTTCAAACCAATTTCTTTGTCTTATTTCCAACGGGTGTATTAGAAAATGCGCCGCAATTTCATGTAGTGGTAACACGGACACCAAATGAGGACGTATCAGGAAAATTCCAAAGAGATTTAGTAAAAGGGTTTGCCAATGTATCGGTCATTGATTTGACCCAAATTCTAAAAACAGTAGACACGATTTTAAACAAGGTATCATTTGTTATCAAATTCATGGCTTTGTTTAGTATCCTAACAGGGTTATTGGTACTAATCAGTTCTGTTGTCTTAAGCAAATACCAAAGAGTCAAAGAGAGTGTGTTATTAAGAACCTTAGGAGCAAATCGCAAGCAAATTTTACAAATAAACGGGTTTGAATACCTTATGCTGGGCACCCTCTCCACTTTAACCGGGATTTTCTTGTCTTTTGGTATAAGTTGGTTATTAGCAAAATATCAATTTGAAATACCTTTTACACCAAGACTTACACCACCTTTGATTGTCTTTGCAAGTATTACTACCCTGACGATAATCATAGGCATGTTGAATAGTCGAGAGGTAGTTTCTAAACCACCATTGGAAGTATTAAGAAGAGAAGTATAAATAGTTATGAAAGTAAAGCAGAAAAAAGTTTATGAAGAGCTAGCAGTAGAATGGCAATATCAAATGATAAAATTGCTAAAAAGTACATTAGCAAAGCATAAAATAAAAGAAAATACAGCAAAAGAAATTTGTGGCGATTTTGCTTTTGACTTGGCCATGCTTCAAGACCAAGGAAATATAAAAAATAATAAAAAAGAATATCGTCCAGTTATCTGTTTTGAAAAAAACAAAAAACAGTTAATTTATCTTTCTGATAAAGATTGTCAACTTCATGAATATGCCTTTGGAAATACAGATGAAGCATTCGAAGAATAATTAGTAATTGGACAGCAGCAATCTCTCTTTTGACCAAGGTTATTTTTTAAGGAAGTAACGTAAAAAAAGAGACCATCCTAAATAATTAAGTTATTTGTGTCCAAACATTAAAAAAAGCTAATAAACTAAAGGCTTTCAGGCTATTTTCAAGAGAAAAAAGCATCAAAACACGCAGATTCTTAAAAAGAATAATCAAAAAAAATATTAATTTTTTTAACCAAAAAAAATGTCACATTTGAATATTTTCTGAGGTAAAATTGACTCAAAATGACCGATAACGAGCAAATCCAATCCGTTTACTAAAACAACTCACCAGCACAAAGAAAGTTCTAAAACAATAATAGTGTCACAAAAAGTGAATTTTAAGTATTAATTAAGTACTTATATATTTGTTTTTTTATAATATAAATACAATATTTGCATCGTGCAACGGACAAGGGCTGAAAAAACGCCAAATAAAGCACTTTTTAATACGGATTATAATCTCTACATGAACAGGAAAGAACAAATCAATCGAAAGCGATTGTATTGAAATTACTGATATGCTTATGCATAGCAAATAACAAAAATTAGAACAAGAATATTGTCACTTGTTGTAATAAAAATAAGTTTATGATTCTTAATAAGAATCAAGGCTAATTTTTTATAATTTTTATTTACACAATCCAAAGGAATGTGGTCAGCTAATTTTTCTGAAACCTGTATATTATAATAGCGTAAAAAATGCTTTGGCTTGAAGTTTTGACTTTATCCAATGCCAGGAAAGACACCTATTTTAATATAAATTGAACCTACGGAACACTATGGAATATTTCCTACCATTATCGGTTATGGCTATGATCATTTCATCTATTTCAATATTTTTGATAGATCATCAGAATCCTACATCAAACACCGATTCAGAGAATGACCCAACTTCTTCTAATACTTCAGAAATGATAGAAGAGGACTCAGTAGATGAATTTACAGTTTCAGAAAAAGACGAAAATCTTCAGAAAGGTATTAATCCAGAAGATATTTCGGAAGAAAGCTCTATCAAGAAAATCCATTCCACCGACATCATACTAAAAGAATTTCAAAAATCTTTTAGTATGCTAAGTAAGTCTACACCGGAATCAATTCTTTCTACGGGTAAATCGTAATTCAATAAGCAATCAGGCTCGATTTTTTTCGGGCATAAAACCGATTTTAAAAAGTCTCTAATTCTAATTTTATAGAAACTAGAGTAAACAGATATACATCATGAAACACTATAAAAGACTTCACTTAGGCATCCTATGCCTTTTTGTGAGCCTAACTGCGCTCTCAGCTCAGGAAGATGGCTTTTTTGTGCTCCATGAATCTACTGAATCAGCTAAAACAACAAATACTCAAAAAGATTTTTACCCCAAAAAGATGCCTACGTATTATCGGCATCACCGAAAGCTTTCGCTAACTTATTCAGGTATTGTCCTTGAATTAACAACTAGTGATTTGCCTTTGAAAAGAAATAATCAACTTTTCAAACAATTTGGCAATGTGCATTATGACAAACTAGAGAATGGCGACTATGCTTACTGTATTCTAACAAGTTTTAGTGATTTAAAAAAAGCAAAGGATTATTTACAAGCAATGATACTTCCTAGAGCTCCAACGGCAAAAGTGGTAAAGTATCAATTGGGAAGAAGAAAGAGAGTGATGTAATAGTCTGCGCAACCAAAAACACAATACAACAACAAATTAATATCAACAACAAATTTCAACATCAATTATAATCCCTGAACAAAAGCAAAAATGCCACCGTTGTTCAACACAACAAAAAGCATTTAAGAATAATTGGTGTAGTTTTCTTTTTTGAGACCTTTTTTTGACGGATAGTTTCTGCCCTTTTTAAGTTAGCACGCACGCATACTTTGGCAGTAAACTATCCGTCTTTTTTTTACATGATGAACGAGCGACCCCGAAGGGTGAATGTTCGGGGAACATTCAAGCGAGAGAACCGCAAAGCGGGTGGGAAAGCAAGCTTTTATAGGTCGCACTTGTTAGACTTATCCTAGGTCGTGTTCCTCTTCCACCTCACCATTTAAATATTAATCTTATTCTTCAAGCCCTTCCACATTTCGTTCTTGGTAAATCTTATGGTACTCCTTCCGCCAGAGTATTTCAAATTTAGTTTTTTTCCATTCGCTAATCTTTCAATTTGATAATCATAAAAACCTGCAACTGCTGTATCATAATAGGCTTTGATAGGAGCTTTGATAACTGGGTCTACTACTTTTTTAAGCGAGCCATCTAAAAATCCAGTTGCAAAATTTTCGTTAATCAAGAAAGGCCTGCCAAACCCAACAATATCTAACTCATTGTCTTCCAACACTTTATTGCAAAAATCTAAAGTTCTAAAGCCCCCTGTTACCATAATTGGGATTTGGCTTTCTCTTCTGACTTCTTTAGCAAAATCTAAAAAATAAGCTTCTCTTTCCTGAGTAGATTTTTTCACACCTTTTTGGGTAAAGAAAGTCACCTCTTCATAGGTTCCTCCTGAAATTTCTAATAAATCAACCCCTCTTTTTTCTAATTCTTTGATAACGTATAAAGCATCTTGTTCTTCAAAGCCCCCTCTTTGAAAGTCCGCAGAATTCAATTTAACAGAAATAGGAAATTCATGACCGATAGCCTTTCGAGTTTGTGCTACAGTATCCAATAATAACCTAGCTCTATTCTCTATACTTCCGCCCCATTTGTCGGTTCTTAAGTTGGTCTTTGGAGATAAAAATTGACTCAATAAATAGCCATGTGCTGCATGAAATTGCACCCCTGTAAATCCGACTCTACGACAGAAAACGGTAGCTTTTACAAAACGATTAATAAGGTCTTCAATCTCAGATTCTAACAAAGGACGAGGTTTCGCAAACAAGCCCATTTTCTTCAATTGCACATCAGAGGCAGAAACAGGTTTAAGCGTAGAAAAAATAGTAGCTTGTCTACCTGCATGATTCAATTGTGCCCAAAAATGAGTATGAGTATCTGTAACTGTTTTTGTCCATTTTTTAAAAGGGCCTTCAGGAGATAATCCGTGTGCGACTACATTTCCAGCAGACTCTAGGTAACGCTCATCAATCAGGATATTACCAGACAGCAGCATTCCAGCGCCACCTTCTGCCCACGTTTTATAGAGTTGAATATGTTTTTCGTTAGGCAAGTGACTAGGGTCCGCAAGTCTTTCGGTAAGTGCCGCTTTTGCCATTCGATTATTTAATATTTCTCCGCAAGGCAATTTGAAAGGTTCGTTGATAAATGCCATATTAAAAAGTAGGAAAGTGAAGTAGAAAAATTTTTCAAAGCAAAAATAGGCAATTGTTAGCTATTGAATAATTAATTTTAAAATCTCCTGTTCTCCGTTCTCATGAATGGCTTTTACAAAATTTAATCCTTTAGGTAAGCGTGGAAGATACATCTGTCTGGTATAGGGTACTTTGAAAAGCTTTCTTCCAAAATTATCATAAAAAACAACCTCCTTTATATCTATCCCATCGATGGTGATTTGATTGAATAAAAAAGTAGCAGGATTTGGATAGATTAAGGTTAAGGAATCAGTAATTATATCCTCTTCAGGTTTTTCAAGCTCTTCAGGTTCTTCGGGAATCGTAATGATAATATCTAATGGATTTACTGCACAATTAGAGATAATTTCATGTATAGTAAACGTGTTTACAAAATTAGAAAGTCTGATAAAACAATAAGCTGTATCAATTGTATTCTTCCGAAAAGCAATAAATTTATTACCTATGTTCCGTTGTCCATATGACCCCATTCTATCTTCCAAATAAATATAGTCAAGTAAAGAAGTCCATAAAGAATCAGCATAGGGCAAACTATCCCCAATTTCATAGATTCTTATTTTTCCAAAATCATGCAATACTTCTACTTCATTTACCTTATTAAAACGAAAATTGTGTCTTATAACTGTAAATTGCCCATTGTAATCACTTATAACATTATTTGAATAAATATTTAGGTCTGCTTCTCCATCGCAATCGATATCAAAAATCAAGCTTGTGTTAGGTTCAAAGGTCTGCTCTACAAAAACTTGTTTGCGACCAACTGTATCTCCTGTAATCCAATATTGTGCATTAGCATAATTTGAAATTAAAAAGAAGGCTGAAAAAATAGAGATTACTTTCATGAAAGATGTTTTATTTCCCCAAAAAGAACTGCAAACTGACATCCAATAGACCTTGTTTTATAACAAAATCATCCTCCCAAGCATCTCTTTCAAAACCTATTTTAGACTCTAAAGCAACTTTAGGGGTAAAGAAAAAATCAATCCCAATTTTACCATAATAAGTAGGAGCAGTAGGATATTCATAGTCAATAGTTTGTCCATTAAAATTACTAAATTGTCCTTTTCTTTTATTAAAACCAGTCCCCATTTCAACAAACAGAATCCCACGATTAGCATTAGACGTCAGGTAATATCGAGCAAAACCAGTAAGGCCTATTTGAGTAATTTTAAAAGCACCAATTTCTGCTTTATTTTTAAAGTAGGTAAATGTGGTTCCTAGTAAAAGTTTAGTCGTAAGAAAATAGCCAATATTCGGCCTGATAGTAAAGGTGTGCCCATTATTCCGTTCTTGCTTCACTTTGACAATTTCTAAACCCGCAAAAGACCCACCAATAAAGAAATTGCCTTGATGCAAAACAACCGCTCTATCTTTATAATAATCAAAACTTCGGTCAAAGAAAACTTTAATACCTGTACCCAAATTCATTCGCAACTGATTTGGGTTGGTCGCAAAAAATTTGTTCTTAGGTCGGGCAAAACCAAAGCTAAAAATAGTCTCCAAGGCAATACTTCTGGTCAAAAAATAATCGTAGCCGATTCCTATATTCCCACGCCAAGTGGTCGTGACATCAAAACGTTCAAAACCAGCATCGAGGGTCATAAACAAAGCCTGCGATTCTACTACCCCAAAATAATATCTGGAAGCCAAAGTAAAACCCGCTATCCCACCATCATCTGGAGTAGCCCCAGCCGTCAATTGCCCACCTACAGCAAAATCATCGGATAAAAAATATAAAATAGAAGGCGTAGCTCGAATATCCCACTCCACCCTATTGGAAATATTTAAATCATTGGCAATCCCAGTAATTCCTCCATCAAAAATCGTATTCTTCTTGGCAATTTGAGCAAAAGAGAAGAAGGGAAGAATCAAGAAAAATAGTAAACATACGGAACAGTTTTTCATAATAATTAGCCTTAAGTATTGACTAAATATATAACGATTTATTTAGAGTAATCATACGCACCCTTTGAAATGTTAAAAACAAGACCTTGTTCTATCCTTTTTTCAAAAGTGACAATGCTTAGAAATGAAAAATAAATAACATGAGCCAAGCTACTTGTTCTTTTGCATTCTAAATGCGTTAAAAATACCTGCATCTGCCGGCAGGCTCGCCATAGCCCTGCTATGTCTAGAGGCACCCCATCCGTAAACGGTTCATTCGTTTTACGAATTCATGCCTTTTTAGAAAACAAAATAACTACGCATCTTGGTCTAACTTATTTAATTTTCATTCCTTAGCATAACTTCTTTTCAAAGAATCGGTTTAATAAAA
>CALJVJ010000235.1 GCA_937974625.1 uncultured Saprospiraceae bacterium | reverse complement strand
TCGCTTTTTTCATTAATATATTGTTTTGCCGTCTTTGTTTTTAAAACGATACTCAAGATACGTATACGCATCACGCGGCTGAATTTTAATCCATCTTTTGTATTCTAAGAACCATTTTGTTCTCATTGATGGAAAACCTTTTGTAATATAGGCTGCTATAAACGGGTGTATATTTAGTGATATACTGTTGTCTTTTGCAGGTCCTTTAAGGAGTTTTTCAAGGTCCGATGTAATTTTATCTATTAAAACAATAGGTGCTTCCACCTCTTTCCCTGCATTGTTAGGGTCCTCTTCTGTTGTTTTAATATTCATTTCAGGTCGTACCCTTTGTCGGGTAATCTGAATTAAACCAAATTTACTAGGAGGTAGTATTTTGTGCTTGGCACGATCATCTTTCATCTCATCTCTAAGATGTTCAAATAGCCTTTTTCTATGTTGTGGTTTTACCATATCGATAAAATCTACAACTATAATACCGCCCATATCACGAAGACGTAATTGTCTTGCAATTTCTGATGCGGATAAAAGATTTACCTCTAGGGCAGTGTCTTCTTGGTTTTTGGCTTTATTTGATCTGTTACCACTGTTTACGTCTATTACATGAAGTGCTTCTGTATGCTCTATAATTAAATAGGCGCCTTTGCTCATTGCGGCAGTACGGCCAAAAGACGTTTTTATTTGTCTTTCAATACCAAATTTCTCAAAAATAGGTACGTTGGTGTTATTGTAGTGCTTAACGATGCTCTCTTTTTCAGGAGCAATTTCCGACACATAATCCTTAATTTCATTGTATAAGGTGTCGTCATCTACATGTATTCCGGTAAAACTATCATTAAATACATCTCTTAAAATAGAAGATGCTCTATTGAGTTCTACAAATACTTTTGATGGTGTTTGAGCACGTTGTAATTTTTTACACATTGCTGTCCATTTGTTCAGCAAGTTTTCTAGATCTTTGTCCAGTTCTGCAACTTTTTGTCCTTCTGCGACTGTTCTAATGATAACACCAAAACCTTTAGGTTTAATGCTTCTAACTAGTCTTTTTAACCTGTCTTTTTCTTCCTTGCTCGCTATCTTTTGAGATACGGATACTCGGTCAGAAAAAGGAACCATTACCAAGTAGCGTCCGGCAATTGATAGCTCAGAACTAATTCTTGGTCCTTTAGTAGATATAGGTTCTTTTACAATTTGAACCAATAATGATTGGTTCGCTTTTATGACATCGGTAATAACACCGTTCTTGTCAATATCGGTCTCGGTCGGGAAATTTCCTAAAGTGTAATCATTTAGTTTTCCTGTACTCACTTGTTTAATGAACTTAAGCATAGAAGATAACTGCGGACCAAGGTCGTGGTAATGCAAGAATGCATCTTTCTCATAACCAACGTTTACAAACGCTGCGTTAAGCCCGGTAACCGGCTTTCTGATTTTGGCAAGAAAAATATCGCCTACAGAAAAGTCGTTACTATTTTCTTCTTTATGCAGTTCAGTGAGTTTTCCGTCCTTTAACAAGGCAAAGTCAACAGATTGGGAACTAGATCTTACGATTAATTCTCTATTCACCTGAATATATTTTTAGTCGTTTCGCCTATTAAAATAGGGAACGAACTGATTAAACAATACCATAGACAAATACTTATGTATTTGCCGAAATCCGAATTCTGGATCTCTATGTCAATGAACGTATTTTAAAAAAAGAAAAAGTAGTTATTAAAACTACTTTTTCTTGTGTCGGTTAGCTCTTCTACGCTTCTTGCGCTTGTGTGTAGCTACCTTATGTCTCTTTCTTTTCTTACCGCTTGGCATAAAGTTCTTTTTTTAAGATTAATTATTTTACGTGTACGTTGCTCTTAACTCCTTCTACAAAAACCTTTGCAGGCTTAAATGCTGGAATGTTGTGAGCGGGTATTTTAATAGTTGTGTTTTTGGAAATATTTCTACCGGTCTTTTCGGCTCTAGTTTTAATGATAAAACTACCAAAACCTCTTAGGTAAACATTATCACCACTTTCTAGTGATGTTTTTACCTCTTCCATAAAAGATTCAACAGTTGCCTGTACATCTCCTTTTTCAATTCCCAGCTTATCTGAGATCTTCGATACAATTTCCGCTTTCGTCATCTTTCAATATTAGATTTTCTGTATGTTTTTTCGGGTTGCAAATATATAAATTAAATTCAATCTTTCTTTCTAATGGGTTAATTTTAAGTGTATAAACTGCTACTTTTATAACTTAGTATTGAATAGCATGTCATTTTCGAGTAAAATTTTAGATTGGTATCATGAAAATAAGCGCAGTTTACCATGGCGCAAGAGTACTGATCCATACAAAATTTGGCTATCAGAAATTATTCTTCAACAAACTAGAGTTGAGCAAGGACTCCCCTATTTTGAGAAATTTAAAGCTACCTTTCCTACTGTTTTTGATTTAGCTAAAGCCCCTGCTGACCAAGTGATGAAATTGTGGGAAGGATTAGGCTATTATTCTAGAGCTAGAAATTTACATTTCACTGCCAAATTTATTGCCACTGAATTGAACGGCATCTTTCCCAATACACATACTGCGATACTAGGGCTGAAAGGGGTTGGGCCTTATACTGCTGCAGCTATTGCCTCCTTTGCTTTTGGGTTGCCACATGCTGTGGTCGATGGAAATGTTTTTAGAGTATTGTCTAGAGTTTTTGGCATCAAAACACCAATTGATACAACTTTAGGTAAAAAGGAGTTTAACCAATTAGCAGATACTTTATTAGCGAAAGATAAAGCAGCGGTTTACAATCAGGCGATTATGGATTTTGGTGCCACACAGTGTACGCCTGCTAATCCTAACTGTACTATTTGCCCAATGCAAAAACATTGTACTGCTTTCTCAGATAAACTAATACCCGTCTTGCCTATTAAATCTAAAAAAATAAAAAAACGAGACCGATTTTTTAATTATTTAGTTTTTAAAAATGCAGATACTATTGTTTTAAACAAACGCCAACAAAAAGATATTTGGCTAAATTTATATGATTTTCCTTTAGTCGAGGCTAATAGTTTACTTTCTGAAAAAGAATTATTGGAGAACGAAGTTTTTCAAAAAATAATAGGCACTCAAGCATTTACTATCAAAAAAGCATCTAAACCATTTAAACAATTATTAACGCATCAGAAAATAGTCGCCATTTTTTGGGAAATTGAACTAAAATCAGCACTTCTTGTGAATGATTCTTCTTTTTTCGAGGTCAAACAAAAAAACATTAATAACTTTGCTTTTCCTAAAATAGTTGATTTGTATTTTAAAGATAAATCGCTATATTTAGAGTTGTTTTAAAGTGTCTAGATTATTAGGCATCAAATTTTTTCAACCAAAGAATTCTACACAATGGTTAATAAGGTTACTTTAATAGGAAATTTAGGGCAAGACCCTGAAGTAAGGCGCTTAGAGAGTGGTGTTGCTGTGGCAAAATTTAGCGTAGCAACTACAGAAAAATATAAGGATAGAAATGGGGAAACACAAAGCCAAACAGAATGGCATAATGTCGTTGTTTGGAGACAATTGGCTGAATTAGCGGAACAATATCTTAAAAAAGGAAGACAAGTTTATGTTGAAGGAAAGTTGACGCATAGAAAATGGCAAGATAAAGATGGCAATAATCGCTATACAACAGAAGTAGTAGCTAATAACTTTAGAATGCTAGGCAGCCGAGAAGGAGGTAGTGGTGGATATACGTCTAACTTTCCTAGTGCAGCAGATGCGCCAGCTGCTGTTCAACAAAAAACAAATACACCTCCTTCCACTCCAGCAGAACCTGCTCCAGCAGCAAAAGGTGGTGCGGAAGAGGATTTACCGTTCTAAATAACGGTCAAAATATAAACATATCAACAACTATTGCACCATTCATGGGCGCAATAGTTCTTTTCTAATATCAATAAAAAAATATTGGGAGCTGAACCAGATGCACTCGATTTAGCTTTAAATGTTCTACCTTATCTTTTACTTGAAATTTCAAGTATTGGTCTTGCTTTATCTAGCATCGTCATTCTAATCCTATTAATCTCATCTGCACTTATTTCTGGTTCCGAAGTTGCCTTCTTTTCCTTATCGCCAAATGACTTGGATAACTTAAAAGGAGAAGATAGCCCAGTTGCCAAAAGAATATTACGACTACTAGAAAAACCTCGGACGCTACTCGCTACTATTCTAATTAGTAATAATTTTATCAATATTGGCTACATCATTGTTTCCGAAAACGTTCTACGCAACACCTTAACGGAAGACCTTTGCAATAGATGGGCTTTGGCTATCTCTAATACTTTTACTTTTATAACTTTGGACCAAAGCTATCTTGCAGAAGCTATTAGCTTTATAATTACTACTGTTTTAGTCACTTTCGCAGTTGTCCTTTTTGGGGAAGTCGCACCTAAAGTCTACGCTAAAATTAATAATGTTCAGTTAGCTAAATTTATGTCTGGGTCACTTAGTTTTTTCGAGCGCTTCTTCTCTCCACTCAGTATTATGCTAGTCAATTTAACTTCCATTATTGAAAAAAAATTAGCTCATAGAACAACTAATAATTTAGCCAGTAAAGAAGAAATAGGAGAAGCTATTGATTTGACCGTCAAAGGAGGGTTCAATGCGACAGAAGAAGTTGATATTTTAAAGAGTATCGTCAACTTCGGAGATGTAGCAGCTAAACAGATTATGCAACCTAGAGTAGATGTAATGGCAGTTGATTTCCAAAGTTCTTATCAGGAATTACTCAAAATGGTCAAAAAATCTGGCTACTCTCGAATTCCTGTCTATAATGAAAACTTTGACCACATTACTGGTTTACTATATGTCAAAGATTTGCTGGGACATTTGGAAGAAGAGAACGATTTTGAATGGCAGCAATTATTGAGGACAGAAATTTTATATATACCCGAATCGAAAAAGATAGATGACTTGCTGAAAGAATTTCAAGCCAAACGATTACATATGGCAGTCGTAGTAGATGAATATGGAGGAACATCGGGTATCGTTACTTTAGAAGATATAATGGAAGAAATCATCGGAGAAATTAAAGATGAATTTGATGATGAAATAGAATTAGACTATCAAAAATTAGATGATTATAATTATATTTTTGAAGGTAAAACACTTTTAAATGATGTTTGTCGAGTAATTGGTTTAGATACCAATACCTTTGATGAAGTGAGAGGAGATGCGGACTCTCTAGCGGGTTTGATATTGGAACTCCTTGGACGATTGCCAAGAAAAGGAAGAGAAATAAAACACGAACGATTTACCTTTAAAATAGTAGAAGTTAATAAGAAACGAATTAAGCAAATCAAGATTACTATAGCGAAAAGCTAAAAAAAGTAAAAGGTCCAGCTTAAACCAAAATACCGCTAGCACTTCAAGTACTAGCGGTATTTTGGTTTAAAACGGAGCTTATCAAAGCTCTGAGGTCTGACCTCTTTTAAAAGTCTGTTCCCATTGATAAATATAATCTTGGCTTTTGAACGACTCTAGTTTCTATTCCCCATGCATAATCTAGCTTAAGAAAATAGCCAAATAGCATCGTCCTTATTCCTGCACCATAGCCTGCGACAACTGGGTCTCTAAAGAAATTCACCTTTACAGAAACTGGATTAAAATCATTCGGGTTATCACTCCCTTCTATTAAGACTGTATTTAATGGATTATCTTTTTCGAACGGCGAAAGTCCTTGCCAAGCAGTACCTACATCAAAGAAACCTACTAGTTGGAAATTTCTAAGGAAAGAAGACCGAGGTGTAGACCTGCTAAAATATCTAAAAATTGGTACCCTCATTTCTGTATTTAATAGGGCATAAGAATTTCCATTTCTAATATTCTGCTTAAACCCTCTTAGGTTAGAAGCTAATGTTTGATAACTAAAATCATTTCCTGTTGGACCAGGAATATCATTATTAAAACTAGGAATCAACCAATTTTCAACACCTCCCAAATAGTACAAAATCTTTTCAGCACCAAAAGAAGTTGCCGCATTGAATCTAGTTGCAAAAACACTGTGCTTTAAAACACGCTGATAATGTCGAGCATCGACTCCTATAATACCCATTGCGCCTTTAGGTACTTCAAAATTAAATCCATCTAATACACTTAGGTCAAAACGCTTTACAATCTCTGCATAAGCTTTATACCTTGTTCCGTTTTTAATATTTAAAGATACATCTAAAGTGTTGTCAAAAACATATTCTATCCTTGCACCTACCCTTTGCTGATTGGTCGTTGGTTCGCCTAATTGATTCGCATCTGTAGACAACTGAATTAATTTATCGTTTCTCAAATTAACAATCCCTCTGATGCTTCTAAAAATATCTAGTGGATAACTAAATTGAGCTTGTCCTAATAAGACCACTTCTCTCGATTTCTCCGGCGAAATCAAATTATTATTGACCGTAAATCGTCTGGTCTTTCTATAGGCTGTAAAGGTTTTATCTAATCGTTTTTTCTTATTCTTAAAAGTTAAAAAATATTCATCGCCATCAAAGCTCGTTGGGAAACGAGCCCCTAATTCAAAAACATAATCTTCGAAGAGGTCTTTAAAATTTGTCTTAATTAAAATACCCGGAACTGGCGTTTCAAAACCATCTGGATTCGCCGCAGGACTTTCCAAACCGCCATATAATAAGCTATTATCTAAAGACGTCGTTACAAAGTCTGTTTTAAACTTCAACCGATATGGAGTAATTCGAGCAGGACGAAATTTAGTTACCTTCTTCTTTGTAGGGTCTACTTCGGCTATAGCTTCCACCGCCACTTGTTCTGTTGGTGGACTTATCGTTACACCTCCTCCCTCTGTATTATTACGCGATGCTCTTTGAGGCTTATTGGCATTTTCTCCCTCCACTATGTCTGTTGGTGAAGCTGGTTCTTGAAATTCTGTCTGAAACAAATATTCTTTGCTATCCTTTTTCTTTGGAGGCGTTTTTTCTTCTGATACTGCTGGTTCAGGGTCTTCAAAACCACTTTCAAATAAATATCCACCTGACTCTTCCTCTTTTTGAGGTTGTGTCTTCGGTGCAGTACTTGGATTCGTTTCCGTTACTCGAACTTTTATCTGTTCATTCGTCGCTTTAATAATTTCTTGGGCCTTCGCTCTTTTTGATAATAAAACGACCTGCTGACTCTTATAATTCGTCAAGGAAGGAGTAACAGTTATCATTGGGTCAGGCGTGCTTACATATGCCTCATAGCTCCCCAAATTATACACTAAATCAATGATTTTATTACTTCTCGCTGATTTATGCTGCGTGATAATATTTCGATTTAAATTCGTCGCCGTATGATTTACTGCTCTCGTTTTGATTACGGGTCGAATAAAACTAGTATCAATTAAGAAAGAGTCTTTATTCTCCCAAACAGAATCAATGGGTAAGATTAACTCTTCCCCATTCGTAATTTGAATTACTTGTTCCATATAGGCAACATAGTCTTCCAAATAACCATACTTTCTATTATAGACGCCTGTCTCATCTGAGAGAAAAGAAAAATAAGTAGAATCTATACCTAATGGTTCTCTTTCATCAGCAAATGGTGTATTTGTCACTCGGACTAATTCTTTAGATTTGGTTTCTAAATCGTAATAATAAATATCAAAAGACTTCAATGGTAAAACCGTATCTAATTTAGCTGATGCAATACTTATCGTATCTCGATTGGAAGAAAATAGAATTCCTTTTTTATTTCGAATCTTGACAACCTTTGCATTCAAATCATCATAAAAATCATTGGTTATACGAGAAGTCGCACGCACATTTGACCGATAGTAAAAAATGTCAGAAAACCCTCTTACCGTTGCCGATAAGACCATGTCTACATTATTCACATAATCCATGCTATAAACTCGCTGATATTGCGGGTCCATTTCTTCGGTTGTTGTTTCTTTGGTATTCAAATCGTATTTGGATAATTGAATAACGTCTTGCTTCTCCCACATAATCGCCAATTCAAACCCACTTGGATTCCAAGCTAATAACGGATAATTATAATCTGTTGCCTGAAAAACATTTCTAAAGCCACTTTTCTTTACTAAGGTTCTATCTCCAGAAATTAAATCTTGTACATAGACCTTATACTTTCCTACTTCATTCTGGACATAAA
Organism: uncultured Saprospiraceae bacterium; assembly: GCA_937974625.1. Classification (GTDB taxonomy): domain Bacteria; phylum Bacteroidota; class Bacteroidia; order Chitinophagales; family Saprospiraceae; genus JAFMDF01. Next base: position 13,002 of record CALJVJ010000235.1, on the reverse strand, counting down.
CAGCATACTGACCACTTGGGCTTAGTTTCATCTGCGTGATTGGCAGATTTAACTTATTCTTGATAGCAATCTTCTTTTTTTCATCCAACGGTTGCATTGGTTTAACTTCCTCCGTGTAACGTCTTTCGTAAAATTTTTGCCAATCTTCCAAAGTCTGTTCATAAGAATTGCCCAAAACATAGAGAAATCCACTTTCAATACTTCTATTGATTCTCGTCAAATAGAGTAAGTTAGAAACCGTTGCTTTGCCATAATTTTGATTGATATAAAACCAAACAGATTGTCCTACTAATTTTGGATAATCTTGTACTAAATCATTAAAGTCTTCATGCTCTTTTCGAGCTAAAATATCTCTCAATTGATTATCTAGCGCTGTATTCCACTCCTCTCCAATGTAGGCAACTAAGCCATCCTTAAACCAGTCTGGCAAACTCAATAAAACTGCATTTTGTACAATTTCTTGAAGGTTAGACCCAAACAACATCGCATTCAAATATACAGAAGCTATCCCCTCTCGAATATCTTCTCGAAGATGTGTATGGTTGCCATCAAAATGGACAAACATTTTATTACCTACAATCTTGGTCTTTCCACCTGTACTTTCAAAAGTTTCTTCGCTCCCAATATTACTTTGTTTCAAATCCGTCAAGTCGGTATAAACAATAATCTCTATCTTATTATTCAACCGATGCTCTAAGATGTTTTGAATTTCTAAAAAATCATACTCTGCAAATTGTACAGCAGATTGTCCAATAAATCGCCCTTCTCCATACCAATAGGTAATGAAGTTGCTACTTTCGTACATCAACCACTCGTCATAATCTTGGTGATATTGAACTCTATTTTTTCCAAATTGAACCTGAGGCCTTTGTTGGGCAAAAGCTAAAAGGAAAGCAAAAAGACAGCTTGTTGTTAGTATTAATTTTCGCATAGAGGGCGATTAGATTAATGCTTAAAAGTAGTTCCAAAAATTTATGCTAAGAAACAACCTTTAAGTAAAATTAAAGATTTGATAATATCTAGATTTTTATCATCTTAAAGATGTGCATTTTTTACGTCAAAATCAACCATTTTTTGGATAATAACCAAGAAGGACTTAGTCATTACTAAAATAATAATAATTACCTGCTTTTTTAATTATCAAAATGTACTTTTGCACTTCTTATACTTATAGTGGGACAAAAATAAAATTGTCCTTTATTCACAAACGATTGTTTGACATAAAACAACAAAACCATGGTCAAAGTTGTAGCTTTTACATTTAATCCGTTTCAAGAAAATACTTACCTCTTACATGATGAGACTAAAGAGTGCATTATTTTTGACCCCGGTTGCAGTAATGCCGCTGAAAAACAGGAATTAGTTAGTTATATCGAGCAAAATGACCTAAAACCAGTCCGTCTAATCAATACGCATTGTCATTTGGACCATATTTTTGGAAACGGCTTTATTGCTAATAAATATGATTTAGGACTAGAAATACACAAAGGGGAATTACCTGTTTTAGCCCAAGCACCACAATCTGCGGCCAGATTTGGTATTAGTGTCGAACCATCTCCTGAACCGACCAATTTTATTGAAGAGGGAGATATTATCAAATTTGGTAATGCTGAACTAAAAGCGATTCTTACTCCAGGTCACTCTCCTGCTAGTCTATCATTCTATTGTGAAGCCGATAAGTTTATCATTGCGGGAGATGTTTTGTTCCATAGTAGTATTGGGAGAACTGATTTACCGGGCGGAGATTTTAATACGCTAATCAATAGTATTAAAACAAAATTATTGGTTTTACCTGATGATACCAAAGTTTATCCGGGGCACATGCAGGCAACCACCATTGGTTTTGAAAAGGAACATAATCCGTTTTTATAAATAGAAAAATAAAAGAACAGTATCATAAAACATGCTGCTGTTCTTTTATTTTCGATAGACTTCAACAGTGTTTTGCATAGACAAATAAATGTATCCTATACTCAAATAAACACTTTTCAACGAATCATTCATTACAGGCAAAGTAATAGCATTTGTTTCTAAAATATCTGTCTCCAAGATATAACTAATACCATCTTTTAAAAAAAATACTTGCGGTCCTACTACCTGAAATCGCTCAAGTCCTTTAATTAAAATTTCCTGCTTTAACTGTCCAAAATTATCAAAAACAAACAAGCCATTTTCCAAATCACTTAGATAAATAAGATTATTTTTCTCGAGCAAAAAAGTAGGACTTAGATTTTTCCGAGTGAGTTGATTTAAATTCCTACTCTCAAATAGCGTTTGCCCTGTTTGACTCATCTTTTTTAGCACCGCAGTCACTTCATCATAAACCCAAATATTGTTGTCGTTAGCCAACGCCACAGCTCTTGGTGCCATAATATCTAAATCATATAAATTTAGTTCTTTAATTGGAGATAAGGTTCTATCTAAAATAACTACAACCGCTAAATCTGGATAATACACTAAAATAGTCAACGGATTTCGAACATCTATTTTTCCGATTGCTCCTAAGCGATTATTATTATATTCAAATTGTTGATTTCCATTTTTATCAAATTTTATCACTTGCCCTCTTTCGGTAGCTACATATATATTTTGAAGATTATCAGCAATGAGGTAGCTACTATTTATTGGAATGGTTTGGAGGAATTGGTAGGTGGAATCTGAGAGATTCTGGGCAAGACAAAAATTATTTACCAATAAAAAAATTATAAAAAGTAGTTTTATTCTCAAAATCATTTTTTAATGAATAACAGACTTGTTTTCTACGCTGTATACACTTCTTCCAATTCACTTTCAAAAAATTCAATTTTCATTTCTTTTCCATCAAATACACCGTAAGAATTGTGAAAAAGCCAGTCACCTATATTTATATAACGACTTTTGCCATTAGGTAGTATTGTGTTAATGGGTAAATGTCGATGTCCAAAAATGAAATAATCGGCAGCTACTGTTTCTGACTTTCGACAAGCATAATTGTACAATCGTTCGTATTGCATCCCATGAAATTTTGGAGATTGAGGCTTCTCTCCTTTACTTTTTAACACCCACTTCGTCGCCAACCAAAGTCCAAAATTAGGATGTAATCGTGCAAATAACCACTGACAAAGTTTACTCGCAAAAATCTTTTTCAATATTTTATATCCAAGGTCTTTAGGCCCTTTTCCATCTCCATGCCCAATAAAGAATTGCTTGCCTTTAATTTCTCTAATAATGGGTTTTCGATAAATTGGAATACCAAATTCCTCTTCAAAATATCGGAACATCCACATATCGTGATTGCCGATGAAAAAATAAATTGGAATACCACTATCACTCAACTCCGCTAATTTTCCTAAAAATCGTACATACCCTTTAGGCACCGCTCGTTTGTATTCAAACCAAAAAAATAAATCCCCTACTAGATAGATAGCTTCTGCATCTTCCTTAATTTGGTCTAACCAGCGAACTAACTGTCTTTCTCGTTCTTGACTTGTTTTGGTCGCATTAATGCCTAAGTGAAAATCAGAGGCGAAGTAAACTTTCATGGACTATTTGTGAAGAAAAAATAAATTTACAATTTGCGTTTATCCATTTTTAAAATTAATTCAATGAATATGATGCACTGACAACTGAGTTATTCCAATTTTGCAAAAAATTGAAAATCAAATCTAGTTTCTATAAATGAAGGGGAAAATTCTCGTAATTTTAGTTCTACCCGAATATTAAAATCATCTGCCATGAGAAACTCTTGAATATCGGGTAAACTCGGAATTAGCGCAATTCTAATTCCAGTGTTCAAAGGTACGTCTTCTCGATAGAAAATCTCTGTGCCTCGTACATTATCATCACTATAAATCTCTACTACAACTTCTCTTACAAAAGCAAAATCTATATTGGCAAAGTTAATAGATAATTCTGCTTCTCTAGGAATAATCGCAGTAATATCGCTTTCATTAGCATCATTCGTACTCAAAAAAGCAGCCATATTAGTCGGGACATCTTCAATCAAAAAAACATGTGTATCAAAAACACCTAATCCCGCTTGAATCTCAAAATCTTGTTGATAAGTCATTGTGAATCCTAAACCATCTCCTTTACAGGCGGAGAATAGCATAGGTAATGCTAAAAACAACGTTACTTTTATTATTGTAAAAAGATTATTCGAATTAACGGCATCCTTAAATATTCTAGAATTCTTTGAAATCATATTGTTTGAATTTTATCAACACGCAAATTTAATCATTTTATAATGTGAGGGTAACCGTCAAAGGAAATAAAATTCCTAACTTACCCTCGCTTTATAATGTTTTACGACTTAATCATAAAATAAAACAGTTATGCATACCAGATTATTCTATTTCTTGGCCTGTTTAATACTCTTAGCGTCCTGCGCAGAACAAAAGCCTATGATTCCCTTACCTGAAGATGGAACCACTGTCTTTTACGACCAAAACAAAAAGCCTTTTTATCATAGTGTTGCTTCGGGTGACCCATTGGATAATAGCGTCATTATTTGGACTAGAGTGACTCCAGAAAATGTAGGCGAAGTTCCCGTAAAATGGGCAATTTCTACAAGTGCAGACCTTGCTAATCCTGTTCAATCTGGAAATATAACGACCGATGAGGCCAAAGATTATACCGTTAAAATTGATGCTCAGGGTTTAACCCCTAATACAACCTATTATTATCAATTTGAAGCGTTAAATGGGAAGTCACCTATTGGTAGAACTAAAACAGCAGCGAAAGATGCAGACTCCGCCGTTAAACTGGCAGTAGTTAGTTGTACCAATTATGAAGCTGGTTATTATAATGCACTTGCTAGACTGGCAGAACGAGAAGACTTGAATGCAGTGGTCCATTTAGGGGACTATATTTATGAATATGGCCCTGGAACTTACGGCGATACTTCTTTAAGTAGAAAACATTTACCTGCTAAAGAAATCATCGACCTTAGTGATTATAGAACTCGATACGCTCAATATCGACTAGACAAAGACTTTCAAAAAGCGCATCAAATGCATCCTTTCATTACCATTTGGGATGACCACGAAGTAGCGAATAATGTGTATAAATCAGGTGCGCAAAATCATCAACCAGAAGATGGTGATTTTATGACTAGAAAAGAAGCCGCTAAACAAGCTTATTTTGAATGGTTGCCTGTCAGAGACAATGCGACTAAAGATATTTACAGAACTGTCAATTTTGGTAATACCGTCGATTTAATCATGTTAGATGAGCGATTAGTTGGTAGAACCTATCCTGTCGATAGCGTCAGTCAATCAGAATTTAATGCTGCGGATAGAACAATGCTTGGTGCAAAACAATTAGCATGGTTCAAAAATCAATTGACTTCCTCCGATGCGACTTGGAAAATAATCGGCAATCAGGTTATTTTTTCTCCTTGTGATATTAGCGGCCTTGGTTTTGGTAGTCCCGTCAATTTAGATGCGTGGGACGGTTACCCTTATGAACGTAATCAAATAGGAAAATTTTTAGGGGAAAATAAAATCGAGAATGTAATCATTACCGCAGGAGATACGCATTCTTCTTGGGCATTTGAAGTGCCTTCCGAAGACGGAAAAAGTGCCATTGCTATAGAATTTGGTACCCCAAGTGTCACCTCTTCCAACTCCGACGAACGTACGCCTGTAGCACAAGTTTTGCAAGCTGAAAAATTATTAACGACAATAAATCCTCATTTAAAATACACCGATTTAAGAAATCATGGCTATCTAATTTTGAGTATGACTGCTGAAGAAGCGGTCGCAGAATGGTATTATGTTGATAAATTAAATGCGCCTTCGGATACCGAAATGCTGGGTAAGAAATATGTAGTAAAGAGTGGGGTGAATCAGCTGGTGGAGTAGGAAATTATTATTTAATAATCAGATAAAGTCAAGTTAACAATTTTCACTATTTCAACTACATAGGTCACATAGTTAAAGGCACATAGAGCACATAGCTTTTCTGTGCTAGATGTTGGAAAGAGCACTAGTTTTGACTGCTAGAAGAGTAAAATCAAATCTAGCTTAGAAGAACAAGCTACTACTTTGTCAACATTTAATACAGCAAACTATGTGACTCGTATGTGGTAAAAAAAGATATTAGTTCACTTTAGACATCTATTTCTTAACCACCGCATTATAAATCTTCTCCAAAACTCGCTTTGTCTCTTTCAAGTTTTTCACGGGTTCTTTGATTAAAATTAAATATCGAGCAGATTGCTTCATCGACCAATTGTCTTTCTTACCATGTATGGTAATATGCTTAATCAAATTATTGAATAAGTCCGTTTCATAAAAAGGAGATTGTGGACTACCAATAAAATAACAGCGCAGCTTTCGTTGTTTTAAACTCAGTCTTTCAAAACCTAATTTTTGGCAAATCCATCGAACTTTTAAACCATCAAATAACTCTTGTACTTGGCTTGGCACTTTGCCAAAACGGTCTTTTAGTCCTTCCGCAAATTTATCTAAAGCTTCCTCAGTTTTGATTTTATCTAATTCCGTATAAAGATTCAATCTTTCCTGCGTATTATTCACATATTCATCCGGAATCAACATTTCTGTGTCCGTTTCAATTTGGACATCTCGAACATATTCCGTTCGTTTTTCAAGGTCTACTTTGAACAAATCCTTGAAGTGCGATTCTTTCAATTCAATAATAGCTTCTTCTAATATTTTTTGGTAAGTCTCATAGCCAATTTCAGAAATAAAGCCACTTTGTTCACCTCCCAATAAATTACCTGCACCACGAATATCTAAATCTCTCATCGCAATATCAAACCCACTACCCAAGTCAGAAAACTCCTCTATTGTCTTTAAACGCTTTCGAGCATCCGAAGTCAATACCGACATCGGCGGACAAAATAAATAACAAAAAGCTTTGCGATTAGACCGCCCTACTCTACCTCTTAATTGGTGCAAATCACTTAAACCAAAATTATTCGCATTATTGATAATAATCGTATTAGCATTCGTGATATCTAAACCTGTTTCGATGATATTGGTACAAACCAAAACATCAAATTTATAATCAATAAAATCAACTAGTGCTTTTTCTAACTTATTGGATTCCATTTGGCCATGCGCCATCAACACATCTACATCTGGACACAAACGCTGTATCATTGCTGTAATATCTGGCAAAGTCTTGACTCGATTATGCACAAAAAATACTTGACCTCCTCTATCTGTTTCGTATAAAATAGACTCTTTGATAACCTCATCGTTAAAGGTTCTAATTTCGGTATGAATCGGCTGCCTATTAGGAGGAGGTGTACGAATGATAGATAAATCTCTGGCCGCCATCAAAGAAAACTGTAGCGTTCTTGGAATTGGTGTTGCCGTTAAGGTTAGGGTATCTACATTGACTTTTAAGTTTCTTAATTTTTCTTTCGCTCCTACGCCAAACTTCTGTTCCTCATCGACTATTAATAAACCTAAGTCCTTGAATTCGATTTTTTTATTTAATAAACCATGTGTTCCAATCACTAAGTCAATCGCTCCACTTTTTAATCGCTCTCCGATAATTCGTTTTTCTTTGGCCGACCGAAAACGATTGATATAATCTACCGTCACCCCAAAATTATCCAAACGTGCCTTAAACGTTCGATAATGTTGTAAAGCTAAAATAGTCGTCGGTACTAGAATTGCTACTTGTTTGCCACCTACAACTGCCTTAAATGCAGCACGCATCGCCACTTCCGTTTTGCCAAAACCAACATCTCCACAAATCAATCTATCCATCGGATTCTCGCTCATCATATCTGCCTTGACATCAAGCGTAGCCTTTAATTGGTCAGGCGTATCTTCATAGATAAAAGAAGCTTCTAATTCATTTTGTAAATAACCATCAGGTGGAAAAGGATGCCCCGGCGCGGCTTTTCGCTGGGCATATAATTTTATTAATTCCTTAGCGATATCCTTGACTTTACTCTTGGTCTTACGCTTCAGATTTTTCCAAGCATCCGAACCTAGTTTACTTAGTTTCGGCGGTGTCCCATCTTTCCCTCTAAATTTGGCAATTTTATGTAAGGAATTAATACTGACATACAACAGGTCATTATTCTTAAAAATTACCCGAACGGATTCTTGCACATGGCCATTGATATTTATTTTTTCTAATCCAGAAAACCGCCCAATACCGTGGTCAATATGCGTAATATGGTCTCCCGGTTTTAATTCCCGTAGTAATTTTAAATTAAGTGCTTGGTTTTTGGTAAACCCTTTTTTGAGTTTATAGCGATGGAATCTTTCGAAAATTTGATGGTCGGTATAGCAAACTACTTTCAAATCTAAATCCACAAATCCTTCATGAATCGCTTTCTGAATTGGGTGGAACTGTACTTCGGCATCTAAATCCTCAAAAATAGAATAGAACCGTTCTATCTGTTTGGGATTTCCTGTGAATAGGTAATTTTCTAAATTATTACTCTGGTTGTCGTTTAGATTATCTATTAAGAGTTTAAAGTTTTTATTAAAACTCGGTTGGGGGCGAGTCGCAAAAACTATTTTTTTATCAATTTTAAAAGGGTGCTTTGCTTTCGCTAAACTGATAATCGGATAATCCGAAATTTCTTCAATAATTTGATTTGGCTTAATAAAAGCACGGTCTCTGAATATCTCTTTTAAATCCTCATCCTCTAATAAAGACAACGACTTGGAAAACTCCTCTGCCTTTTCAAAACATTGCTGCAATTTATCTAAGGTCATTTGATAATCTCGCAACCAAATTGCTGTATTTTCTGGCAATACTCTGAATAAAGAGACTTTTTGACTATGGTCAAATTTGGTGTTAATATTTGGAATAATCGTTACCCTAGAAATTTTCCGCTCTGATAATTGTGTAGTCGGGTCAAACAATCGAATACTTTCCACTTCTACGTCAAATAATTCTACTCGATACGGGTATTCGTTGCCGTAAGAAAAAATATCAACAATCCCTCCTCTGATGGAAAACTGTCCAGGTTCATACACAAAATCAACTCGCTCAAAACCAAATTCCACTAAGACATTCATAATGAAATCAACATCCATTTCCGTATCGACGGCTATCTCAATTTTCTGCGCATGCAATACTTCTGGAGCAACTACTTTTTCAAAAAGTGCTTCTGGGTAGGTGACAATGATTTCGCCCTCGGCTTTGGAGGAAGCAATTTTATTCACCGTTTCTGTACGTTGTAATACATTGGTATTATTCAGTACTTCAAAATATTGGGGGCGTCGAAACGAATCAGGAAAAAATTGGATGGGCTTTTTATCAAATAAATTTTCAAGGGTATTTAGCAGGTAAGCGGCCTCTTCTTTATCTGCCGCTACAAATAAATGTGTTCGTGGCGCCGAAAGGTAACTTCCTGTCAAGACAAAGGCATCCTGTGCACCTACCATTCCGACCAATTGTAATCGAGCAGGTTTGTCTAACTGAAGCGCCGAAATCAGTTGCTTTACCCGTTCGTCTTGGGCATAAAGCTGTATTAATCGTTGTAGATTTTTCACAGGCGTAAAGATAGGATAAATACTGGATACTGGATGCTAATTGCTAGTTAGCAAATTCATCCATTTCTATGTTAAATGCCCTAAGATTGTGAGTCGATTCTTATTTATTCAAAAGGATTTTGATAAGCAGGATTATTGACAAATGAGGTATCTGTCAAGGTATGTAAAAAAGCAATTAAATCTTTTTTATGTTGGGCAGAAAGCCCTAAGCCCTTAGTCATGATTAGCGGGTCGATATTATCGGCAAAATGCGCCCCTTCATTATAATGGTCAATCACTTCTTCTAAAGTTTCGAATCGTCCATCATGCATATATGGCGCTGTTAAGGCTATATTCCTAAGACTTGGTGCTCTAAATTTTCCATTGTCGAAAAGATTATTGGTGATTGCCCCTAAGCCTTTATCTTTAAAATCTTCTAAACTAGCTACAGAATCTATGCCGTTATTAAAATATTGATTGACGGTAAATAGTGGCGCATTATGACAATGTCCACATTCTGCATCAGGCAGCTCATTTGGTTCGTCAAAAAACAATTCAAAACCCGTTAGCTCATCATCTTCAAAAAATGCCTCTCCACGTATTACTTGGTCATACTTGGAATTGGCACTAACCAAACTTCTTTCGAATTGGGCGATGGCTTTGACTGCTAACTCTTTCGTGATTCCTTCAGTGGTATTGATGCCAAATGCTTTTCTAAATCGAGCTGGATAATCATTATGTGCGCGCAATTTTTCTTCTACGTTTTCCCATTCATTATGCAATTCTATGACATCCTCAACTGGCAATAAGGCTTGTTCCTCTAAAGTCTGAATACGCCCATCCCAAAACAATCCTTTGGTAAAATATCCTGAATTAATCAAAGACATCGAACTTCTAAGTCCTGTAATGCCATCAACACCTGTACTTACTGCCAAATTATCTGTAAAACCTCCTTTTGGCAAATGGCAATCTGCACAGGCCATTTTTTCATTTCCCGATAGAATTGGGTCATAAAATAAAAATCGTCCTAAAGCAATACCATCTTCAGTTAATGGATTATCTGATGGAATATCCATTGGAGGCAAAGGACTAATAACTGGTAATTCTACAGGAATTGGATTATAGGAAATCGTACTTAAATCTTTAAATTCAGTCGTTGTTGGATTCGGATTGACAGGTGGCGTATTATTTTTTTTACAGGAAAAAAATAGACACAATAAAAAAAGATAAAGGTAGGTATTTTTAACCGACAAAAACATTTGCTTCGATTGAATTATATTTAGATGATGTAAGGATGTTAAAGAAAAGTACGTTACCAAAACGCATTATGATGGCAAATTAGTTTATTTCTATCAATGAAATGTCTGCGATATGCAAGAAAGTGTAGTCTACGACAAAGTGAAATTAAAAACTATTAAAGCAAGGAATGATGGTTATTTAAGTTGAAGCGCTCTTTTGAAGTTATCCATAATTAAAAAGTTTTCAGCTCCATGTCCATTTGGATTATGTGACTCCAAATCAATTAAATCACCCTGAGGAAAGGAAAATAAGGTTTTAATATCTAATTCAAACACCAATTCAGTAGTATTACCTGCTGTCAAATTAATAGAATTATCTAATTTAATAGGAGAATACAGATTGTCTCGACCTGCGTGGTAAGCAAAGCTTATGTCATTTCCATCGAAACCATTTCCGTCAGTATCAAACTGTCCTTCAATCTTAGCAAAAATATAGCTATCCCATGCTTCCCAATATTCTCCACTATTATCGGCACCTAATGGATGGCTCGTAGAATAATCTGACGGGTTGGTTTTATTTAAATCCGCAGGTACACCTACTCCAAATTTCAATTGATTGTAAGTGCCAACAGGTACCTTGGAAAAGGTCATGACCGTTCCTTGTTCAGCATCTACTTGGGTCTTATGAGTTTCAGTTAAGTTAATAAATTGAATTTCAGCTAATTCTGTCTCGCCATCATTATTAACAGCAGCCATATCAGAAACATAGAAATTGATTCTGGTAAATCGTATTGGATTACCTTTATAAGTGTAATTCTTTTGCTCTAGGATTAATGCCTCTCCTCCATAAGTTGCTCGAAAAGAAAGATTAAGTTTAGCAGTATCTATAGGATTAGTATTCTCTTTACCACAAGATGCAGCAAGCAGGAGCGAAGAAAAGGTGAGAAATATTATTATGTTCTTCATCTTTGTTCGAATTTGTTTGAATTTCGCTTAGTTCTGCGAATAACCTATTACCATGTAAGAAAATGATTCTTATATAAAACGCACAAATATATAATTTAGTTGTTTTATAAAGGAACAAAGGGGGGAATCAATTGGAAATCGAAAAGACATTCGGCGTATTTGCGACAATTTTTTCAATCATAACTGCATCAGTATCAGTCGCAAATTTAATGCCATCAAACCATTTCGCTTGATTTATTATCAAAGTTCCAATAGAAAAACTCTCTCCAACAGGTGTTTTGACCGAAATTGGCTTTTTAACCTCAACAAATTGCCCACTCTCTACATTTTGAGAAATATTCAAAATTCTACTTTCAGAAGTATTCATTGTGTCTGTTATTAGGCTAATTTGGTTAAAAATATATCCACTGGTCTGACTTCCTGTATGCATATCTGACTCAGCCAAAGGATGTCGAGTGTTACTGATAGAATCCGGACTAGCTGAATTTGCTTGTCCTTCTATACCTACCACAAATCGAACGCTATCTAAGGTCCCGCTTTCTTTTACTTCGCCTAAACTGATAGAACTTTGCTGATTTATCAATTGAAAATCATCTGTAAATAAGTTCGTTTCTAGTTCTAAAGTCTCTGTATTTTGTAATACCACTAAACTTATAGTATCTTCGACACCCAGCCATTCTCCATCCGTTTTTCTCAATTGAAAACCACTCATAAAAAATCGAATTAGGCGAATCTGGACCACTTGACTATCTATTGTGTAATACCCATTATGCTCATATACTTGTTTATCAAAAACAAAATCTACTGATAATGATAAATCTGGGTAACTGCAAGGACAGGTCGTGGCATCGTCATCATTTCCACATGGCTCGTCTGCTTCGAGCTGAAAATTTGTCGCTTCAATATCTAAACAGCCACTTTCTGGCTGAAAACAACCTGCTATTAGACCTAGTGATAGCCCAATTACTAGTATTTTAGTCTTAGCGTCAATCAGTAAGCTGCTAAATGCTGCTAAATGCCAACTGCTAACTGTCTCAACCATTTCGTTGTTCTTTACCATGCTCTTTCACCAATCGTTTTACAATTTGCTTCACTTGAGAGGAAAATTCTTTATTTAAAATCCAATTATAATATTGGCGGTCTTTTGTTAATGTTTCTGCTACTGGCTTGCCTTGATACTTGCCAAAGTTAAAAACTACTACACCATTTTGGTCGTATTTTAACCGCTGAGTCGCATCAATCGTTTTCAAATCACTTGTAAAATCGTGAATGATTTGCATATCGTTTTTAATCGGTGCCTCAATCGTATTACCATCTGCATCAATTAAATCTACCCCTTCATATTT
>CALJVJ010000234.1 GCA_937974625.1 uncultured Saprospiraceae bacterium | reverse complement strand
GCAGAAACTAAATTCTGGGAATTGCTTTATGAAAAAACGGGTGTTTTGTTAACTCCGGGAGAAGGATTTGGGCATTCTAAAAAAGGTTTGTACCGAATTGTGTTCCCTTGTTTTGAAAAAGCAGATTTGGAAGTGGCGATGCAGCGAGTATCTTTGTACCTCAATAGTCTTCGTAGATTATAAAATTCAAGATTAGCAATGTTTCTATATCTTATTCCTCTCTTAAAGTATACACTATATTAGTTGAATAATTATCAGCTGGAATTAGTACTGAAAGTCCTTGAATTTGGTATTGTACAGGAATATCCACCCTACCTTTTTTACCTGAAAAGAAGAAATTATCAGTATTATTAATTTCCTGAAAGGCAGTCCCTCCTTGTATCAAACCACCTCCGTTTCCATTGCTTGTATTAGTTCCATTGCCTGTCCGTTTCACAAATAAACGCATCGTATTATCCCAAAGTACATCCTCTTTATGTATGCTAAAACTCCATTTAAAATTGCCTTTCGCTTTATTTTTATCAGCTGATAAATAAACTTGGTCAGGGGCACTAGTATAAAATAAGGAAAAATCATTCCCTGCTTCTATAACAGGAGACACCGTATAGTTCCAATTTCCGTTTACACTCATGGATGTTTGTCCTTGAAGGCTAAAAATTAAGTAAAAATTAAAAATAAGTGCAAAGAAGCTCCTTTGAAATACAGCTTTTTTCCACTTTATAATTATCATAAATTTTTCTATCATTATATTTTAAGAGCGATATCCAAAGGATGGTGAAAGAATATTTCAATAAAAAATTCATTTAATAATTTCATTCAATTTGTAATAGTAATCATGATTTTAATATTGGTGTCTGATGCTGCCTTTAACTTTTTATAATCGCTTATGCCTATATCATAAGTCATTGGATATCCTGCATTTTCTCCATTCCCAGTAAAACTACCACCAATACCTGTTATGATTAATTGAGGTTGTTCAGTAAGTTGAACCGCACCTACAGCAGTTCCTAGTTGACCTTTTCCACCAATAGGATTTCCAATATTTAAACCTAATGAAATTCCTTCTGGAATATCACCGTTTGCGACTTGCATATAGATGTTTCTAGGAGTCGCATTATTACCCAATGCACAGGTATAATTTAACCACTTTTTTTGTTGGGCAGCATTTAAATGTATTATTCCTCCTGCTTCACTTGAAGCCTCAAACTCAAATTTTATCGGCAGATTATTAGGTTCAAAATCTACTATTGTTATTTCAGGAATATTAATATTTATAGGATGTTTTCCTGTATAAACCTGACCATTCGCAGATTGGTAGCAAATCATAAATAAGAAGATGATAAAAAAAATATTTTTTATATATTCCATTACCTCTTTTTCATATTTAACCGTCATCATCAGAAAGATTTATCAACCGCTTGAATTGAATATTTCGCTTCTTGTCTTGGACCTTAATCGGTAAATTCATTTTTTGTCCTTCGGCTATTTTTATTAAATAGGTTGATTTAGCTATTTTATATTTCTTATTTAAACCGTCAGATAAAACTTCTAATTTCCAATCTCCAGGTTTTAAATCACCAAATTTATACTGTCCTTTTTCATTAGTAAATGTCCTTCTCGTTTCCTTGCCGTTGGATATTTGCAATAAAATGCTCCCTACTGCTTCCAAAGAAATGGTTTGTGCACGAGGTTGTTGCTTTTTAAACTCCAATTCACCTAAGACTTCCCCGCTTTGAATTAGTTTTAAATGAACTTCTTTGTCCACTTCTGGTAGTACTTCAATAGTTGGCAAAGCATTATCTGCTAATATTTCATGTAAATCCATGGTGGACGGATCTATCATTAATGGGTATTTACCAGGAGGAACTGACTTAAATTTAAATTGTCCTTCCGCATTGGTCACGGCTGTTTTCCCGTTCAAATAAACAATAATTCCTTTTGCAGACTTGCCATTACTGCGCTTTAAAGAACCATAAATATTTCCCGTTTCAGGTTTTTCTTCTAGGCGGATGGCAAAATTATGTACATATTTAGCTGATACGACAAAATCCTTTTGGTTTAAGGTATTCCGCCGAATAGTTTGTCGGGCATTGAGTATCAATTGAGATTTTTTTCGAATGGTTTGAGCTATATTTAAATCAAACGAATTTCTGTTCTTATGATAGGTCGCCACTTCAAAATCATTTTGATAGCGAATTTCAAATCGTGTATTTTTCTTTAGGACACCACCTACTGCAGCTCCCCAAAGCAATTGTTTTTGATTGGTAATTTGCCAGCTATTCTTACTATAATATTGTCCAAAAGTCCTCAAAGAAAAATCACCTATTTTCCAGCCCAAATCAGTGTAAAGTCTAAAAACTTTTTGGGCATCTGTTTCAACTGTTTGTAGAAAATTTTGGGCAACTCCATATTCGGAAGAAAGTCCAAAATTAAATCGTCTTATATTTTGATTAATTCCTACAAATAATAATCTTTCCTTTTGGAAAAACTGCTTTTGGGGCATTTGGTCTTCTACTTCATTCTGTCGGAGATTAAACTGAAACTGCGTATTTGCCCCTAATTTCAATCGAAATCCAACATGCCTTCGGTCTGAAAAAGGAGCAGCTAGCAGTAGTGTGTCCAAAGCGGCATTCCTTTTGTCTTGAAAAATGCCTGCGACCAAATTTGTTTTTTTGTTTAATTTATAGGAAATATTTCCAGAAAAATTAAGGGTATTTTGAAAATAACCCGCAAAGTTTGGACTCGCATAAATCAAATTTCCATTTACCCGAACTCGTTTGAAATAAGTAGATTGTAGATTTAAATAAGCGGATTCACCAGAATTACCAGAAGCAATCTCTGCATCAAGTAAGGTATTTCGCAAAGGATTGAAGGAACCAGAAATACTCATCACCGATGCCATTCCCTGATTGTCAAATTGGTTTTTATGTAAGTAATTAAACCGCAACAAGGCTTTTTTATTGAACTCATTTTCAATAAAAAAACCCGTTTCCGATTTTACATCTGTAAAAAATCTTGGTCTTACATAAAACCCTCCAATAGTCGCTTTTCCAAAATAGGCCTCCGTTTCTACTCCTCGACCATTTCTAGAAAATTCGGTTAAGGTACTTAAGGCAAAATTGTTATCCCCTATAGTTGCTTTAAATTTGTCCGTTTGATAAGTGGCATAATATTCATCCTGCAAAGTCAGCTCAGTCGCGTCTTGTTGATTCGGTCCTCTAAGACTTAAGGTAATTTTTCTTCTTTCGGTTTTATCGATGGCCCCTTGTAAAAACAATTCTCCTTGCCAACCTTGCCCTACTCTACCATCCCCGTATTGACGATGTAATAAGTTTATACTTGCAAAGCCAGGCAATTTTAGCGTATTGTCTTCTCCAAAATCTATACTTGGTAATAATTGGGTATGTAAAAATCCAGTCCGCATTAACCGACTGTTTTCTAATGTCCCCGTTAATTGTAAACTCAATCGACCCTCTCGCCGAATATTGGCAGAAGTAGTCATTTGGATATCCACTTTTTGACTAGTGAATGGTGCTAATTTTATCGTTGGAAAACCTAAAATTTTGGCATCTTCTGTCGACAAAAGAATTGTCTGGTTCTGGTTGCTTGTATTTTTAACTAAAAAAGAAGCCGTTAATTTTGCTCCTGCAATAACCGTTCGCGGAGCATTTAACGGAATCACTTCTAATTTATCCGTTTCTTTTACTTGGAAAGTAAATTTCTTTGAAGCTTCCTCCTTTTGATGTTCCTTGTTTAGTAACCGATAGGTGATTTCATAATTACCTGCTAAAGCGTTGGACGGAACAGCAAAACTGAGGATTTTTACACTTTTTGCTTTTGGGCCTATCTTAATGGCCGTTTGATTAGAGATTACTTTCCAATCAGTTGGCATGTCAAGTTGAAGGCTCAATTCTGTAGGATTGGTTCCATTATTTTTTAATAGAATCGAAAAATTATTCACCTTTCCGGGAGCCGATATTAAATTCGATTGCTGAACCAATATAATTTCGATATTATTTCCTAAAAGTGGTATGGTAAAAACCAAGGAAATAAAAAGCAAAAAGTATCTAATCATTTCCTAATGACAAAGATAAATTAAGCCCAAAAACATCAGCCTCCGAACAATCAGCTAATACGACTGCTTCATATTCTCCCATTGGTAAATCTTCCAAGCCTAATAAAAATCGAGCAGAGGTACCTGGATAAATCTTCTTTTTTGCTGTTTTAATCACTCGAACAGATTGCCCTTCTTTATCAAATAATTCTATTGATACTTCTGGAATCAGTAATCTTTCGCCATTATTGATTAGCGCAACAGAACCCACTTTTTGTCCATCAATCCTATCTAATTTGGCCTCTACAAACTCTAAATTATTTGTGCCTGTATCTCCAATATTCGTAGCTATTTGAATAGCATATCGCATAATTGTAGAAATATTGAGTCCGCTTTGTGGTAATTCTGGTTTAGCAGATACAATGCCTTCTACCATCAATACACTCCAATAACTTCCCAATAATTCCTGTCCTTCTGGAATCGTCACCTCATAATTAATCACTGACTTTTGATGTGGGTCTAATTCCATATAAGCAGGACTGAAATCTATCCAGTTGGCATTGGAACGAACATTGGTATGCGGTTCATCATAAAAAACAGCTCCATCGTGAGAGAAAGAATAATCCTTTTGATAGACTCTTACGGCTTGTTTTTGGAAACCTGCGTTTTGAATTTCTATGTAACCTCTAACTACTTGCCCTTCTTCCACCTTGTGGATATGGGTCAATCCGTTAGAAATAACAATACTACAAAAAGCTTGATTTTGGAAAGAAAAAGAGAGTGCAAAAAGAAAGAAAACAAAAGTGTATTTTATGTTGTGTAGTTTAGTATTCATAATAGTGCGCTTGCTTATGCGTTTTAAATGACTTCAATAACGTATTGAATTTAAGCTTTGATAAAAAATAAATAGAAAGGTTCTCTGCCAAATCTCTCACAAACATGTTTTATTTAGCATGCCTTATTATGGAATTTACCAAAGAACCTTAATATTATTTTTATTCAGTTATCGTGTAAACAATTTTTAACGATGTAGATTCATCGAAATCAATTTTTCCGTAACTACCGTCCGCTGAATTCAATTCTAATAAATAAGTTAATTGGTGGCCATTCTTAGCTGGACTACCAGTGTAGCAACTACCAATTCCTTTAATAAAATCCTGCGCTGTATTCGAAAGGGTAATTTCACCTACAGGCGTTCCCATTTCTCCATCTCCATTTCCTTCATCTGCAGCTGCACTTACTTTTAATACCAATCCTTCTGGAACAGTACTGCCATCCTGAATCTTTACATCAATCGTTCTTTCTGATTGAGTAGTAGACCCAACAATTGAGGAATAATTTAGCCACAAATCAGTATTTTTAGCTTCTGAAAAGTCTAAGGCTAAACCAGCTTCTGTTGGCTTTTCTGGTGCGAGTGTAAAAGAAGTACTTGAAGTGGATTCGATGTCTAGAATTGCGACTTCGGGAATTTTAATGTTGACTTCGTGGGCATCGGTAGCATTGTCTTGTGCTTTTAAACTAATTGTACCGCAAATAAGTAACACTAAGCAAAATGTGTTTGCAAAAAACTTGTTCATCTCTAAAAAATTAATTATTAATAAAATAGGTTATTCTTATTATCAGCAGGTTAAACTGATTTTTTTAATTCTTTTTTGTTGTTTAATTTTTTATAGGAGTTTTTTTAGTGTTTGAATAAATCACTAGGTAATTAAAATTTAAGCCTATTACTTTTTAGTAAGAAAAATTAGCTCTTTATTCAATTTTAAAGGGAGGAAAAAAGTAGTTATTAATTTGATGGAATTCACTTTAGGATTTACTTGATACATTATAATCCAAGTAATAAAGTTTTAGTTTTAGTGTGTAAGATTTGTCTAGGTGTACTATAAAATGTTAGGAGGAATTTATTAGGAGGAAATTTTGTAGGTTGCTAGATGATGTTCAAGTATCGTTCCAATTTGCTTAATATTGAAATAAAAATTTATATATTTTTTATGCCCATAAATATTATTTTACATGTAACGCTTTTTCTAATTGTCACCAATCAAGGCATTGGTCAGTCTCTACAACGGTTTGAATTTGAGCACCAACAAATGGGCACACAATTTAAAATTATACTTTATCAAAAAAATGAAATTAATGCGCAAACAATTGCTAATCAATGCTTTAATAAAGTTGACGCATTAAATCTTATTTTCAGTGATTATAATGAAGCTAGTGAAATTAGTCAGCTATCTGCTGCTGCAGGAAGCACTAAAAAAATAAAAGTTAGCGCCCCATTATGGTCTGTAATAAAAGCTTCTAAACGTTATGCACGAAAAAGCAAAGGAGCTTTCGACATCACTATCGGTCCTTTAAGTAAATTGTGGAGGTCGATGTTTAGAAGGTCAGAAATTTTTGACGGAGTAAAAATTAAAGCCGCTAAAGCAAAAACAGGATTTCATAAAATCAAATTATTCCCATTTTCCAAACGAGTAAAGTTGGTACAAAAGGGTATGCGATTAGATGTTGGAGGGATTGCCAAAGGGTATACCGTCGATGCAATGGCGGATATAATTAGGCAAGCTGGTATCAAACAATTTCTGGTTGATGGAGGTGGTGATTTATTTGTTGGGGATGCTCCACCTCAAAAAACTGGATGGGCTATCCATATTCGTACGACCAATAAAATAGGTACAGAAGTGACCCAAAAATTTATGCTTAAAAATACAGCTATTGCCGCTTCTGGTGATACTTATCGCTATTTAGAACAGAACGGCAAAAGGTATTCTCATATAATTGACCCTCGGACAGGTTATGGGGTCGTTGACCAAAAAATTATTAATGTACAAGCTTCATCTTGTATAAAAGCTGATGTAGTTGCATCTATCTTGAGTGTCTTAAACGAAAACGAAGCTAAAGTATTTCTAAAAAAGATGAAGAAGGTTCAGCTCTTTTAAAGAATTTTGGTACTTTGTGAAAACTAAAATAAACTTTCATCAACAAACAGAAAAACTATGGAAAGAAGAAAATTCCTTAAATCGAGCGCATTAAGTTCTGCCCTATTGGCTACTGGCGCAGGATGTGCAACCGCTGCTACTCCACTTGCAATCAAAAAAGAAAAACACCAATTCCAATTAAAATATGCGCCACATTTAGGCATGTTTAAACATACTGCTGGTGAAGACCCCATCGACCAACTTAATTTCATGGCAGACCAAGGCTTTACCGCCTTCGAAGATAATGGAATGAAAGGAAGAACTGTTGAACTGCAAGAAAAAATGGCTGCTACAATGGTCAAAAGAGGTATGGAAATGGGCGTTTTTGTAGCACATAAAATCTATTGGAAACAACCGAATCTTGCTAGTGGAAAAGAAGATTGGCGAACAGAATTTTTAACCCAAATCACTGAATCGGTAGAAGTTGCCAAACGTGTCAATGCCAAATGGATGACTGTGGTGTGTGGGCATGTAGACTTACGGCAAGATATGGGCTATCAAACTGCCAATGTCGTGGAATCATTGAAAAGGGCTTCCGATATTTGCGAACCTGCTGGGGTGACGATGGTCTTGGAACCGCTTAACTTTAGAAACCACCCTGGTTTATTTTTGACAAAAGCTGCTCAAGCTTTTCAAGTATGTCGAGCAGTGAATAGTCCTTCGTGTAAAATACTTTTTGATATCTATCACCAACAAATTCAAGAAGGTAATTTGATTCCTAATATTGAAAAAACTTGGGATGAAATTGCTTATTTCCAGATTGGGGATAATCCTGGTAGAAATGAACCCACCACTGGTGAAATAAACTATAAAAACGTCTTTAAGTATATTCATTCTAGAGATTTCAAAGGTATCTTAGGAATGGAGCATGGCAACTTCTATGAAGGAAAGGAAGGAGAGCAGAAGCTAATTAATGCTTATGTGGAATCTGATAGCTTTTAGAAATAGAATTTTTAGTTAATCCGTTGACAATCAATTTATTGGCATTCTTATTTTATAGCCAACGGATTGTTGCCTACGGATAATTTTGAACGTAGGTCGAATAAAGTATAATTTGAAAAAATAAGCTTAAATCACGGGGTAACTTCCCGTTACAGCGTGATTTTGAAGAGCATCGTACTTTATTCGACCACTACTTAATTATTAAATTTTAACCTAAAGATTTATCAAACAACAATTTCCTTTTTTCAAAGAGTTGTATATTATCATTTTACTTTTCGTTCTTCTTATCGTTATGTTATAAATACAAAAAACAAAACAAAATGATTTGTATCTCTTGTGACAAGGAACATAACAATAATTTTTGCCCAAACTGTGGGGAAAAAGCAGGGATTAAACGAATTACCTTTCAATCTGTCCTACAAGATGCTTTTTCTAGTTTCACTAATATGGATAAAGGTGTTTTGTTTAATTTAAAATACCTAACCTTAAATCCCAAACAGTTAGTTACTGATTATATTAAAGGAAAGCGAAAAGGTATTAATAATCCAATTACCTTTTTAATTATTGCTACGTCCATTTATTTAATTTTAGAAACGTTGGTAGAAATACCAGTCCCAGCTTCTGATGTCAACCTTAATGAAGTTGCAAAAAAATCTCGAATTTATCTTGCTGGGAATGAAGCTGGACATTTAATACAAACCTATTTAAAATATTATTGGATATTGTCAGTTTTCTTTTTGAGTACTTCTACAAAATTACTTTTTGGAAAGTACAACTTCGTCGAGCACCTTACTATCAATTCCTTTATTCTTGGATTTTCGACTCTACTAGGATTAATTGGTTTAGTAGTTTTCAAATTGCATTTACTATGGAATCTATTTATATATTTCATTATATTAATTTCCTTATACCGAGTATTTGAAGCAAAAAATGATAAATTTGGTACTGGGGTACAGGCTTTTTTTGCTGTATTCATTTTTTTCGTACAACTTTTCATAATCATATTAGCAATAGGCTTTCATAGAACTTCTGTCTAATGCATTCATCTGTATGTCAGTGACTTATGACTAGTACCCTAGACTAGCATAAAACAAAACTGTGCAGAGTGATTTCTTTCTTTTTCATAAATTGCCTATCTTGTGTTAATAATACTCAAACAATAAACAAAGCAGTCATATATTCAATGTTGAATAAACCGTTAATATTACTTTTCGTACTATTATTCTCTCCATTATATCTAATTAGTACGCATTTAATTGGACAAACTTTACCCTATAAAAGTAAGCAATATACCGTTCAAGATGGTCTTCCAGGAAGATTAGTTTTAGATATTGTCAAAGACGAAAATGGTTTAATTTGGCTAGCCACTAACAAAGGACTTTCTCGTTTTGATGGATATGAATTTATCAATTTTAATAACTATGATTATTCTTTAGGAATTGAAGACCGTTCCTTTAATATGAGTTTAGCCACTACTCATTCAGGGCATCTGGCTTTATCGCATGGTTATCAGGCATTAACTTTTGAGCTATTTAATTTAACTAGTTTCAAAATAGAACAACCTGATTCGACTACTCGCTTATACACCTCCCCTCCGGCCCATGTTTTTACGGATAAAAATGGAATGACTTTTCTTACCTTCTCGAATAAGCAAGGTATTAAAGTCTTTCAACTGCTTCCAAACTTTGGCCTAAAAGAAGTCCTTTCCCTCGAAATAGGAACAGATAATTTAAACCGAAAAGTTAACCTGTTTGTGGGAAATACAGGTGATTATTGGTTAACCTTAAGTGATACAGGTGTATTTTTATTTAATTCCGATGGTCAACTCAAAAAACGCTTCACGACTACAGACTTCGAACACAAAATACATACGGGCTATGAAATCGTCTTCTTTCATCAAGATGCTCAAAATAGAATATGGGCCACTTTCAAAGAAGAAACTGGGGTATTTTTATATAATGAACAACTAGCCAGCTTTAAAAAATCGTTTTTAGGAACTACTAAAAATGAATATTATTCTAAGCTTTGGGAGGATGAAAAAGGTAATTTATTGTTTAAAATTTCTCCTCATTTGCAATCTGCAAAAATGCAGGACCTCCTTTGTTTAAAGAATGACGGTTCTGTCGTTTCCTTTGATTATTTGAATAAGGCTTTAAGATATGTGTTTGAAATAGAAGGAAGTGATTTTTTTGAAATGATGCTTGCTGGAACGCCTACAGGACTCAAGGTAATAACCCAAAACAGGCAAACTTTTGAAAAGGTTTTACAAGAAGAAATTCAGCCTGGAGAATGGGGGATGATTATAAGGGGCATTGTCGCAGATAGTGAAAAAAACGTCTATTTCGGTGCAGAAAATGGACGGCTTTTCGTATTGAAAAATGAGACGAAAGTAGTAGAAGAATTACCCATTTCTCTTTTTAAACACCTAAGACCTAACAAGACCTATGCTGGTGGGAGAAGTATTTATTTAGACCAAAACCAAAATATATGGTCTTCTGGAAGTGATAGTGATAAGGAATCTTATCTCCATAAATATAATATCAAAACCAAACAAACTGAAACCATCAAATTACCTGACCTTATTGAAAATTATTACTTTGATGGGACACGGTATTTTTATTTATCTCAAACCAATCAACATGGAACCAATGCCAAATTGGTTATCTATGACTTGGTCACTAAGAAATCCACGCTTTGGTTAGACAATTTTGCTAAGAACCCATTGTCTGGTACCATGTCTCGTTGTTTATCTCCTGTCAAAGATGGCATTTTATGGATTGGAACGATTAACGGCTTATTAAAAATCAATATCCACAAGAAGGAGTTTAAACAAATTTCATTGAAAAATGAAGCTGGTCAATTACTTGATAATCAAGAAATAATAGCCGTCACCCCAGTAGAAAATGGGCTTTGGCTAGGAACCAATAATGGGTTTCTATTCTTAGATTCTAGTGATGAACTCATCAAAGAAGCCTATTCTACTCAAGATGGATTGGTGAGTAAAAGTGTTTGTGGGATTATGGTTGACAAGCAGGAAAACTTATGGTTGAGCACCTTCTTTGGTTTATCTCATTTTAATCGAAAAGAAAAAACATTCCAAAATTTTTATCAAAAAGATGGGCTGTCTCACTTTGAGTTTAACCGTATGGGATTCTATCAAGATGGGCAAGGAAAATATTATTTTGGTAGTATGAATGGCGTAACTGCTTTTAATTCAGAAAATGTTTTACGAGAAACAAAAGAAAACCTGCTAGTCCCTACTAGAATTATTAAAAGTTATGCGGATAGAGATAGTCAAGAAATCCAGATGTCAGGTTTTGATGCCAATATTCCACAAATCATTAAACCTAATTACGCTTTTTTTGAAGTGCATTTTGCTTTACCTAATTCACTTTCTGATGGGATTCGATATAGCGCTTGGTTGGAAAATTACGAACAAGATTGGAATTTTCTAGGTACAACTCCAAAGGTTCGATACAGTAAATTGCCTGCTGGCGAGTATCAACTACACATTAAAGCAGTTGATGCCAAAGGAAATCCTAGTAAAAACGTACTGAATTTACCAATTTCAGTAAAAGAGGTGTTTTATAAACAAACTTGGTTCCACCTTTTAGTCTTTTCTATATTGGGTGGTATCCTTTGGTTTATTCTCCAATATAATGCCAATCAAAAACTGAAAGTTGAACAATTAAGAACTAAATTATCTAGTGATTTGCACGATGAAGTCAGTGGTTTATTAGCAGGTATTGCCATGCAAAGTGATTTAGTACAAATGTCTGTAGAAAAGGAAAAAGCCAAAAATCAACTTCAAAAAATAGCCGATACTAGTCGGTCCGCTATGTCAAGAATGAGTGATGTGATTTGGTCCATTGATGCTCGGAAAGATAAAATGTCTGATTTATTGTTGAGAATGCAGGAACATGCCGCAGAAATACTTATGCCATTAAATATTGATTATCAATTTGACATAGACACTTTTAATACCAATAAAGCCATTGGCCTTAATCTTCGGCAAAATTTATACCTTATTTTTACAGAAGTCATTAATAATATTGCCAAGCATTCTGATGCAGATACCGTGCAAATAGCCCTTAAGAATCAAGGAAATGCCTTCTTACTCCATATAAAAGACAATGGCACTGCACAGGAAGAAAAGGCAGGTAAAAAAACAGGGCAAGGGCTTTCCAACTTAAAAATGCGCTCTAAAAGTATCAATGGAGATTTGACGATTGTAAGAGATAATGGGTATGAAGTAAAATTGAAAGTGAAACGATTTGCTTAAATTATTCCTTATCCGTCGATTTTTCTACAGAACTAGCATGGTCTTTTATTACGTACCATTTGCCAGCTATCTTCTTCATAGAATAGCTGACATGCATTCGATTAAAATATGGTTTTCCATCTCTTTCTTCTTCTTTGTATAGCGCTTCTACAATAGCTATCCCCATATTTTCTTCAATGTCTGTATGCAGGATTTTATTATCCAAAGTCCAACCTGGGATTTCGAACCAATCTCGATGAAAGTCTATAAATTCTTTGGCAGTAGTTGTAATATTGGTTTGTGGCAAAATCAAATGCATATCTCCACGAGGAGAAAGCGTTGCCTCTAAAGTACTCAAATCTCTTGCAGTAATGGCAGCTAGGTGAATGGTTAGTGCAGCTTTGAACGCTTGTTCATTTTGAGCGACCTCATTTGGAGTGGGTGCGATATCTTTAGGCTGTTGACAAGCGAAAATGAAGAGAAGAAAAAGGAAAAACGGGGAGAATTTCATAGTTTTTTTATATTAAATATTCCGTTTCATTCAAATTAAAAATAAAAACAGTTTAAAAAATAAAATCCGTTGGCAAAAATCCGTTGGCAAAAATAACAATGCCAACCGATTGATTGCCAACGGATAATATCATTTATTATTTTTACTCACTTATCTTCAATACCAATTTCCCCATCTTCTTACCATTAAATAATCGCTCGAAAGTTGGGTAGAAATTTTCAATACCTGTGTAAATATCTTCTTTAGATTTTAATTTCCCTTGTGCCATCCACATGCCCATATTTTGAGCAGCTTTACCGTAATCTTTAGCATAATCCATCACGACCATTCCAGTCATCGTCGCTCGATTAACCAATAAAGATAGATAGTTAGAGGGCCCTTTGACGTTCTCTTTATTATTGTATTGAGAAATCGCTCCGCAAATGACGATACGCGCTTTAGGTCTGATTTGCGCCAAAGCAATATCCAAAATTTCTCCACCAACATTATCGAAGTAAACATCAATGCCTTTTGGCGCTGCTTTTCTTAGTTCTTTATAAACATGCTCATTTTTGTAATCAATACAGGCGTCAAATCCCAATTGCTCCGTTACATATTTGCATTTCTCTGGTCCTCCTGCTGTTCCAACTACGGTACAACCTTTGATTTTTGCAATTTGACCAACCACACTTCCAACTGCTCCTGCTGCACCAGAAACTAAAACAACATCCCCTTCTTTAATTTTACCTACTTCTAAAATACCAAAATAAGCAGTCATTCCTGGCATTCCCAATGTACCAATGTACATAGGTGCTGGTGCTAGTTTGGTGTCTACTGTATAAAATCCTTTTCCATTAGTAGCGATGTATTGTTGTACACCACCCCACCCTGTTACTGAATCACCTACTTTAAAATTAGGATGCTTCGATTCAACTACTTCTCCTATGGAACCCGCTCGCATCACTTCTCCGATTTGCACAGGTGGAATATAGGACTTTGCGTCATTCATCCAACCTCTCATCGCTGGGTCAAGCGAAATATAGTCCTGACGAAGTAAAAATTCCCCTTCTTTAATTGTTGGAATTGGGCTTTCTTCTAATACCCATGTATCTGCTGCTGGCATGCCAACAGGTCGCTTTGCTAGTTTAAGTTGCTTATTCATTATATAGTTTTAATAGAAAAGAGAGTAGAGACGGTTTTACTGAGCACGTAGAGACTTAACTAGTTGTATGATAAATCGTTCGGCTTCATGTCTCTATTCCGTTTACGGAATGGTTTCTACTCTTTACGCTTAATAATTACAATTTTGCTTCTTTTTTTTCCATTCCTGCAATCCAATCCGAAATCAATGCTACTCCTTCATCATGTACTAGCCTTCGACCAACTTCTGGCATCATTGCTCCTGGATTAGTAGAGCCCATTCGATAAATCATGATTGATTCTTCTGGATTACCAGGAACAATAGAATAGGTATGCCCACCTGTTCCTGCTCCCGCAGAAACCGTTGCTTTGAAAACGCCTAAGGTCAAATCTAGTTCATTATCAGCTACTAAATGTAATCCCGAAGTGTTAGCTGCCCCTTTTGTATTATGACAATGTCCGCAGTTGATATCCAAGTAGGCCATTGCTTTGGAATGAATATCCGAAGAAGTTTTATCATCCCAGACTGCTACTTTTGGATGGTTTGTACCTGCATCAAACCCATTTAAATACCCCATGCTTGCCCATTTTTTTAATTGATTCATCGCTCCGTCAGCATAGGCAAAGGATTTATTTAAGTTTCTAACTTTAGGACCTATTGGTAACTGCTTTCCATCATATGCATGACAACCTTTACATTGGTTCTTGTTAGGAATGATGTAATCGACAAATCTAGCTTTCCCTTCTGCATCTACCCAATTGACATCCTTGATGTCTCCTACTACTTCGTGAAAGGCATCTGTCTGCTCATCATTCCAAATGTACCCAATTGCCTCCCACTCTTCCTTGCGGTTGATGAGTAGTCGCGTTTCCATTATCCGTTTTCCTTTGGAAGCATCTTGTCCGTCGTTATTGTAGTAGAAGTTTTTTATCAATACAGCTCCTTCAGGAAAATCTAAAACATGGTCAGTTTTATAATTGGCAGACTTCCCTTCTGGCATCCATACAAACCTAGCTTTTTCTGCATAATCCGAAAATAATGGAGAATTTAAATCATAAGGTAAAACCCTTTCATTGGGTTGTAAATTTGCTAATTCCCCCTTAAAAAATTGATAATCCGACAGTTTTTCGAAAGGCTGTTGATTGGGGGATATCGTCACTTTACCTGTTGCTTGGCTACTTTTACATTGTGGTAAACATAAAACAATTAAAAGAATGACCCCAATTGAATAAAATAATTTCATTTATCAAGATAATTTAGAAAAAGACCCGCTTTTCTGGTTAATATTAATTGATACTTCAATATTAGCGAAATTTCGCAAATATTCGAATTAATAGTACACAAATAACTGATACCCTTTGATTTTTACATTGAACTTACATTTAAATAGAATCTATTGATAAGATTCCTTCTGTTCGCGCTTACGACGTGGTGGCGTTTAATCGCATAGGTGGTTAAGCACTTTTTTATAGCCTGCTTTTTATTTTACCAATAGAAATTCCGCTCGTTCCTTTCCTTTTAAATCTTTTATCGCATAAAGTGTCAATATATTTGAGACTCCTTTTAGGCGTAAATCTATCAAATATGGTAGTATTATTTTTTTTTCAGTTCTTAATAAATCTTTAAGTGCCCATCCAACTCCCTTCAACACAAGCGGCTCTTTATCAAAAATTAGCTGGTCACACATCTCCAAGGCGGTTGAGGTGAACTTCCCAGATTTAGCGACCTTTCGAGTGAATAGAACAACACTTATCCGCTTAAGCCACCTATCCTCGTCTTGGTTCCATTGTTTAACAAGTTGTATAAAATCCGTAGGATAAAGGAATAAAATATCACGTAGTAAAGTTCCAGTAAAAGAATCTACTTTACTCCATCCGTGAATACAACGAATAAGCATATCAAGTTGAGCAAAATTTTCAGGAGAAAAATAGTTAGGGAATTGTTCCAGAATGAAAAGTCCTATGCTTTGTTGCTCACCAAACCTTGATTGGATAAGTATAGTCGCAAGTTTGATTTGTTCCACTTGTGGAAGTGCACGAATCTGTTTTTTATACTTTGTAATAATTTCTTTTTTTCCCTTAGCTCTAACACCATAGCTTTTGTAACGTCCATCTGGTTCATTCGCATCGGCTACATACAGACTTGCTCTACCTGCAATTTCAAGGTCTTCAACAATTAAATTATATATCCTATTTATTTGGTTCATTTTTGTCGATATTTCCATTTCTTTTTAAATTGGCTATAATACGGATATACCTTCCAAACAGGGAATTACTACTAAAAATTTGAGCACGGATATCAAACCTGATTTGTCAAAAATTATACAAATCAAGCACAAAATATATTTTAATTTCATATTCTATTTGATTTTTATTCAATATTTTCATTTATTTGCACCGTATTTACAATCAAAAACTTTTGACAACCACTGAGATTTTTTCTAAATCTCTATTTTCTATCCACTCGATATTTTTTTGCTCATCATCTTTTAAATCATTTTGTCTACTGACAATGGTGATTTTTATATTTTGATTCATCACCTTAATTTATTATTTTATCGTATATAATCGATAAATTAACGCCCGTTGATTTTTATCAACAAAAATTACATGACAAACTAGTCTCGATTAGGAAATTGTAACAAAAAAATCGCATCTTTAATATTCTTTGGAAACTGCTTACACACACAAACTTTTGCGACTTACCTGATACTTTTCTCCAAAATGTTTACGACTTTTTGTCCTGAAAACCGATAATAAAAGTACGCTGAAATGTGTAGCTATAACTAGCTACTGTTTAGAATCTTCTGTGTTTATCACAGATAAAATACCGTGAACATAAACGATATTGCCTTTTTCTAATCCTACCCTCACAACATCAATAGGCAATTTTTTTTGGAAAAAACGAATGTCCTTATATCAATTTTTTTATTGATAATAGTTCAATGGCTTGAAGTATGACTCTATATCCATTTTACTATTTATCAACAAATGCTATGCTATTTCTAGTGTATTTTAATAGCTATGCGTTTATCCTAATCTCAGATTAAAGTATGAAATTTTTACGTTTATTTTTAACCTTATTTACATTTACCCTCTTATCCAGTTTAGCTGCTCAAGAACGAAAATGTGGGTCTACTGAACACACTGCCATTTTAATGGAAGACCCTGCTTATCAACAAAATTTTCGAGCGCGGATGGCTGCTTTTAACGCATTGGCTAAAGAACGGGCTACTCAATCAAGGTTGGATTGTGAAGCGATTGTGACCATTCCAATTGCGGTGCATTTTCAAGGTATCTCCTCTAATGACCGTGCATGTTTAGAAGATTTAGTCAACCAACAAATTGCCACCTTAAATGCTGATTTTCAAGGTACTAATTCAGATATTAGTAGTTGGACAAATGGAACCGCTAGCCTTTTTCCTGGTGTTTCCAATGGGGAAACTTGTGTCGAATTTTGTGTCGCAACTAGCAACCACCCAACAGGCTATAATTTAGGAGATGGCCAAATGGCAATTACTATCAATCAAACTACAGGAGACCGTGTGAATGATTGGAGTGGCTACATGAATATTTTTGTAACCGATATAGGTGATAATATTTTAGGCTATTCCCCTCTTGGTGGTAGAGGAAATGGAGATGGCGTTGTCATTGCTAAATTTGCTTTCGGAGGAACTGGTGCTTGTGGAGATGTCAGTACGTCTAGTTCATTAGACCGAGGTAGAACCTTAACCCATGAAATTGGACACTTCTTTGTTTTAGACCATATTTGGGGAGATGGTGGTTGTAATAGAGATGATAGTGTGGGAGACACACCAAATTCTGATGGTCCAAATTACGGTTGTCCTCAAAATGGAAAAGTAGCTTGTGGTTCTACTGATATGCATATGAATTATATGGATTACACAAATGATGAATGCATGTATATGTTCTCTGCTGGGCAAGCTACCCGAATGGAAACTTATGTTCAATCTAATTTACAATCAATCGTTCGAAATGGCGAAACTGTTTGTGGCCCTCCTGCGGAACCAACTTGCACCGATGGTATCCAAAATGGTGATGAGACTGGAGTCGATTGTGGTGGTACTACTTGTGCTGATTGTCCAGAACCGACTTGTGAGGATGGTATCCAAAATGGCGATGAAACGGGTATTGATTGTGGTGGTACTGCTTGTAGTCCTTGTGTAACTGCACCAACTTGTGACGATGGCGTACAAAACGGTGAGGAAACTGGTATTGATTGCGGTGCCCCAGGTTGCGCAGATTGCCCGACTAATTGTTCGGAGAATTTAGTTTATGTTTTAATTCGACCAGATAATTACGGTAGTGAAACTACTTGGATAATTCAGGACTCAGATGGTAATGAATTAGCGAACGGAGGACCTTATATTGATTTTAATAGAGCAGTCATTCAAGAAGAAATTTGTCTACCTAGCGACTGTTATACCTTCACTATATTTGATGCTTTTGCAGATGGAATTTGCTGTGAATATGGAAATGGAGAATATGCTATCGTTGACTTTAATAATAATATTTTAGCTAGTAGTGAAGGGCAATTCACTACTTCTGAAACTAAAGCATTTAGTACTGGAAACAGTGATTGTGGAACAACACCTCCACCTCCGCCACCAGCAGATTTATGTGCGCCAGCAGTTCCTACTGATATAGAATATTTTAATAATATCACTAGAGTAAGAATCAATTGGGAAACGGTTCCTGATGCCAATCGATATCAAATTCAATATAGAGAAGCTGGTTTCACTAATTGGAGCAGAGTGAGTACCTCTAGAACTAGAAAAACTTTAAGAAATCTCTTTCCTGGTACGGAATATGAAATTCGTTTTCGGTCAAGATGCCCAGAAGGTTGGACAGATTATGGCGTAACCCACGTATTCTCTACGCTAACTGGAAGAGTTCCTGAAGGAGCTGCTAAAGCAAACCTTGCAGCATACGAACCTATCGCATTTAATAAAATGTACCCAAATCCTACTTCTGCTAATTTGACCTTAGATTACGAAATGGATATTGATGGGCTTGTAAATATCACTGTATATGACATGCTAGGAAGACGGGTTATTGAACAATCCGTAATACAAGAAGAAGGACATCAAAAAATAAATCTCCCAACTGCTGAGTTACAAAGTGGTGCCTACATTTTACATATAACCGCAGAAAATCAACAGATCGTTAGGAAATTTATTAAAAATTAATTACATTTGTGATAGAAACTAAGTAGAGAGAGTTTCACTTTGCCGCAACAAATCCTTTTGTTGTGGCTTTTTTTTATTCACTCTTTTTTTTAATAAAAAAGGTCCGCTCTTTGAATTACGTTCATGGAGCGGACCTTTTTTATTATTAGATTAGAATAATCCCTTAATAAATTTGTATTTTATATCCAAGATTAACTTTAGGTCCAGTAATTTTTAGTTGATAAAAACCATTCGCCAAATCAATTTTAGAAAATCCAATATTCAATTTATCCGAGAAACTCGCAATTGTTTTTTGGTCTACTAATCTTCCTGTATAATCAAATAATTCGACTAAAACTTCCGCATTATTAAAAGCTCCTTCAACCACTATTAACTCACCGTTTTTAACTGGATTTGGATAAAGTTTTGTTGGTTTTTCAGCAATGGTATTTTCTGTACTCGTAGGAAGATTATTAAAATATTTTTCTGCAAAATTAAATGCTTGAATGCCGATTTTCTCTCCAATAATTCGCCCAGGAATATCATCTGCTGGTGGATGAATTCCTCCCCAAATTCTTGATAGACTCGTTTGGTCTGAAGCATCTCTATAAGTCGCCCACTGTAAAATAACATCTTGACTTGGGCCTTCTTCAAATACCAAAAATTCATTCTTTTCAGCTAAAAACTCGCCCATTCCTCCTGGAAAAAACTCATCTCCTGTCAACATCGTCATGACCTCTGCCGCTGCTCTAGAAAAAGTAGAGTGCCCTGAAACAAAGCCTGCAAAAGGTGGCGTGACAAATGTTGGCCGCTGATAAGGCCACCACTGGTTGGCGGGAATCCAACCAACTCCTGCAAATTCTTTTGCTTCGTCGTCAATAAAATCAGGTCCTCTCCATGCGTATAATTTAATTTGACCTACAAATTCATTATTCGCCCCTGCTAAAGGGTCTCCTACCTGAATTTGCTCTACAAATCCTTCTTCCAATGGAATACCTGCTACACTATAATTTGGTAAATTAGGGTCTGTCGATTGCCCCTGCTCTGCCATATACCTTATTGCGGAAATAGGTCTTAAGTAATCATAATAACCTTTAATACCCCATGCTGCAATTGCTGCATCGTGTACCGCTCCGCCCATCATCAAATAGGACTTTACATCCCATTCCAAGTCATCCAATATTTCACCTTTCCCTCTATATCTTTTCTCAAATTCTGGGTGGTCATTTACATAATTTAATAGCGTATACCAGTGTCCCGGTGGTGTTTCTGAATCTGGTCCATCTGCCCAAAATTCTGCCAAAACTCTAGCATAATCTGCTCTTGGAACTATTTGCGGTGCATAAGGCTGCCCAGTTTTCGGATTAACTGCATGTCCCTTACTTATATCCCCACCATTAAAAGTTTTATAAAAATCCGGGTAAGCTGAAGCATCAGTTGGAAAATCTGCAATGTCAATATTTCCTATCGAAGCAGGAGAAATATCCCACATCACCCCATCGTTAGGGTCCAATTGGGAAGACCAATAAGAGACTAATGAAAAACCCCACTTATACTGGTCTGACACAGCTCCACCGTTTTCTGTATCTATAAAAGGTGGTTTTCCTGGATCATAATACACCCACCATTCGTTACCTTCTTTTTCATAAATATCCAAGTTATCGGGAGTCATTGCAAAAGGTGTGACTATGCCCCACTCTGGACTTAAAAATTCTGGCGCTCCTCCTGGAATTTCATTGCCACTTTGGTCAATAAAAATCTCAAAAGTTAATGGTTGCCATCGATTAGGGTCCCATAAAAAAGGATTGGTTTTCAATTCTGGCGCCAATGGGAAATTCCAATTTCTATAAAAGGTATTTGTATAATCAAATTCCTCATTCGAACCATCTTGCAGGCCAAATGCAATAACGTTCTCTGCTATATAATTTCCAAATGCTGCTGCATTGCCTGTTGAATAATCTGTGCTAATAAAGGATTTATCATGCCCTTGAGCTTCAAATAATGCTTCTATTAGCTTGAGTGATTCTTCTGCACCTGGTGAATTTTTAAACCTATGCGTTAATAAAGTATGCATAGCATAACTAATCGCCTCATCCCTTGCCGCCGCGATATTCCCATCTCTAGCAACTCCGTCATAAGGACAAGTATACTCGCCTACCGTTTTACCTAAAAAGACTGTTTCTGCTCGGTCATCATAGGCTGCCCATATATCATACATCATCATGGAACTATGGAATAAATTCCGAGCATGAACCGTGGGCCTTGCAAAGTCGTTCCGAATAGCTTCTAATAACACATCATTCCATTGCCTTGCGATAGAGTGTTCTTGAGCGGTCGTCAGAAAAGGAAGGAAAAAAATAAATAATAGTAAAATTCTATGCTTCATAAGTATAATAATTTGTTATAATACATGGATACATCAAAAATCAGGCTAAACCTAGAATTCTATGCAAAAATACAAATCCTTTAGAAGAAAAACTGAAAATAGAAAAGCTGGTTAAGTAGCCGACAGAATATTTTACTTTAAAAAGATAAAGAAGTTGATTTTTTTAATAAAAAATTAAAGTCATTTCATAAAATCAAACCTTCTATTCCGAGAGTTGTTACTTTTGCAAACTAGAACTAGTTTAAAAATTTATTTAAACCCAAAATGTGAAGGAATTATTTGTCCTCAATAAATATTTTGTCAAATATAAATGGCATTTTTTATTCGGTATCGTCTTCGTTGCCTTGTCTAATTATTTTAGGGTCTTACAACCTCAAATGATTCGAGAAGCATTGGATTTGGTGGTCGAGAATATTGCTTTGTATCGGCAGCTAGATGGTTTTGACTTACAAAGTGAGCTATTTAGTATTTTGGGCAATACCTTACTTGTTTTTGGTGGTTTAGTCCTGCTTTTAGCGCTCATCATGGGGGTCTTCATGTATTTCATGCGCCAAACCATTATTGTGATGTCCAGACGGATAGAATTTGACATGCGTCAGGAATTGTTTGACCATTATGAAAAATTGGATTTAGCTTTTTACAAAAAAAATAATACGGGGGATTTGATGTCTAGAATCACCGAAGACGTCAATAAAGTAAGAATGTATTTGGGACCAGCGATTCTTTATTTTATCAACTTGGTAACTCTTTTTGTTTTTGTGATTTACTCTATGTTGCAAGTAAGTCCAGAATTGAGTTTATATGTCTTAGCACCACTTCCTTTTTTATCGGTTTCCATTTATTATGTGTCTAGTTTGATAAATAAAAGAAGTACGATTATTCAACAGCAACTAGCTACCTTAAACAGTACTTCTCAAGAAGTCTATTCTGGTATCCGAGTGGTCAAATCTTATGTACAAGAAGGCCCAATGGGTCGTTTCTTTTCGGGACAAAGCCAAAACTATATGGACAAATCAATGGATTTGGCAAAAATCAATGCCTTATTCTTTCCTTTGATGATGTTATTAGTAGGCATTAGTACCATTCTGACAGTTTATGTAGGTGGCTTGCAAGTAGTAAAAGGAACCGTCACTCCGGGGAATATTGCTGAGTTCGTCATTTATGTCAATATGCTGACTTGGCCGGTGACCGCTATCGGTTGGATTGCTTCTATTGTGCAACAAGCGGCGGCTTCTCAAAAACGGATTAATGAATTTTTAGAAACTAAACCTGCTATTGCTTCTCCTAAGGTAAAAGCTAAAAAATTGGGCGGAGCAGTGGAATTTGATAAGGTCACCTTTACCTATCCAGATACAGGTATTCGAGCTTTAGAAAATGTCTCTTTTTCTTTAAAGAAAGGCGAAAAGATGGCGATTATTGGGCGTACGGGTTCAGGGAAGACCACCATTGCAGATTTGATGTTGCGCATGTATGATGTGAGTGAAGGTCAGATACTATTGGATGGCACCAATATAACTGACAAAGACTTATCTAGTGTTCGAAGCCAAATTGGCTATGTGCCACAAGACATCTTCTTGTTTTCGGATACCATTTCAAAAAATATAGCTTTTGGTAATAAAGAAGTATCGCAGAAAGAAATTGAACAATTTGCTAAATATTCTGCTGTATATGACGATATCAAAGGCTTGTCCCAAGGTTTTGATACTTTAGTAGGCGAAAGAGGGGTAACGCTTTCTGGAGGTCAAAAACAAAGAGTCTCCATTGCTAGAGCCTTAATTAAGAAGCCAGAAATTATTATTTTGGATGATTGTTTGTCGGCTGTGGATACCAATACAGAAGCGCAGATTTTGGGCTATTTCAATGAATCTTTACAGGATAAAACGACCATCATTATTACCCACCGAATTTACGCGCATTTGAGGTTTGATAAAATTATTGTATTGGAAGATGGAAAGATTGTAGAAGCAGGAACTCACGAGGATTTACTGAAGAATAAGGCTTATTATTTTGATTTGTATGAAAAGCAACGGATGGAAGAGGTGACGGAATAGGGTTTTAAGTTCAAGTTCAAGAGCCAAGTTCAAGATTAAAAAAGCTGCAATACATGTAATATTTCGAGCTATAAAAAATCCGAGTTATAAAAATTTATATAACTCGGATTTTTTATAACTCGGAATTAGGCTTATTACATAATTGGCTTATTACCCTACCTTTACTTCCATATTTTTACGCTCTTTAATAAACAAGGTAAAAACGCCGCCTAGAATTAGGAAGATACCCGCCAACCGTATCACATTCACTGGATTTTGTCCTAATAAATCATAAACAAAAAACTGCATGGAGAAGATTTGGATAATCATCGGCACCACGATAAAGACATTGAATATCCCCATATAAACACCTGTCTTATCCTTTGGAATCGACCCCGCCAACAATTGATACGGCATAGCCAACATTGAAGCCCAAGCCACCCCTAATCCAATCGTATATAAGTATAAGGAGTAAATAGAAACACTACCTTCCCCAAAAGGATTGGGTAAACTAAAAAGCACATCAGTTATACTTAAATATGGAATCATTAATAAACCAATGCCTCCCAATACCAAACTGAAAAAATGTACGCCTTTCGCCCCTATTTTAATCGCTAGTGGTACTAAGGCAAAGGCTAATAAAAAACAGAAAATATTATACGTACCATTCATTTGCCCGGTAAGCACTTGTGCCTGTTTAAAACCTGCTGTTTGTTCATCCAAAGTATCAAAAAGGGATAGGGACAAGGCAGAAGTCAAATATTGCCAATAGCAAAACATCGCATACCAAGTGAAAAACTTAACTGGAATGAGTTGTTTCATCGTCAATGGCATATCTTTAATCGCCTCTATTATATCATTATAGGTTCTGGAAATAGCATTTCCTTTTGCTTTCTCCGCTTTCATCTTTGCTAGTTCTTCATCTGATGGTGGATACTCTGGAGTCGTTATAACGGAATACAAAACCGTTGAAATAGAAGCAAAAGAACCTATAAAAAACGCCCAGTAGGTGGATACTGGAATCCCGTTTTCCATGGTGTCCGTTAGTGCAAAAACACCAAAAGTGATTAATATAGCAGGGGTAAAGTTGGCAATGGTACTGGCTAATCCAGTTAAAAAACTTTGCATTAAAAACCCTAGAGAGTGTTGTTCTTCTTCTAGTTTGTCTGAGACAAAAGCTCGATAGGGTTCTAAGGCTATATTATTCCCTGCATCCAATATCCACAACAGTCCTGCCGCCATCCATATAGATTGAGAAAATGGCATAAATATCAAAGCAACACTTGCTAAAATTGCCCCGATTAAGAAAAATGGTTTTCTTCTCCCAAACTTTGGAGACCAAGTCCCGTCACTTACTGCGCCGATTATTGGTTGGATGATTAATCCCGTTACGGGGCCAGCTAACCAAAGTAATGGCAATTCGCTTTCTACGGCACCTAAATATTTATAGATGGCACTCATATTACTTTGCTGCAAACCAAAGCTAAATTGAATCCCAAAAAAGCCAAAATTCATGTTCCATATTTGCCAAAACGAGAGTTTAGGTTTAACGGAACCGAGCGTAATTTTTGACATAACTAGTATTTTGTTGAAGATGATGTAGCATCGCATGAAGTTGCCTTACAAAGGCAAACCAAATAACGATTGTTTGTTTTGAAGTTAAGTTGTAGTATAATTGAAACTAAAGGAAGAAAACCCAATATAGTAAAATCTATTTTAATTGAAGATTTGAGGTAAGAAAATTTAATGGAATGCACTTTTGACTTTCGGGCAAAGAAAAAGAGCGAAGTGTTAAAA
This sequence comes from uncultured Saprospiraceae bacterium, assembly GCA_937974625.1. GTDB lineage: Bacteria > Bacteroidota > Bacteroidia > Chitinophagales > Saprospiraceae > JAFMDF01. Next base: position 3,381 of record CALJVJ010000234.1, on the reverse strand, counting down.
AACTACCTTCGCTCTTGTAAGAAATCACCCGACTGTTATATCTTAATATATTAAATATTTTCGTTGTAAAGAATAAAATTAGGAGCTTAATCGAGGCTTAAAAATTTAACCTGCTCTGTTTCTTGTCACGCTTTTCTTTTATTCTGGTTCAAAGATAACCCATTTTTAACAATTAGTTAAGTTTTTATTTAAAATTTTATGAAAAAAATTAACATTTGCTTTGTCACATCTCAAAATATTTTTGATAATAATTCGTTATATGATTTATTTTTACTAAAAATTAGTAAGACCTTACTATGCACTCTACTGTCATACAAATGTTTAGACATTGAATATTTACTAATATATATAAATTTAACTTACCTATCTTCTATACCTAACAAAGAACGCCTATAAATAAAAAAATGTCCATTTATCACTAAATACCACTTTACTCTGTCACATTAATTGCATTGGAGAAAAAAAATAGCTGGTTTTTATATTATTATTATCAAAAATAAAATCAAAATTTGTATTCCTAACCCTAAATATTGGCGATATATCCCAACTTTTATTTGAAATACTTTTTTACCCACTCCTTTCCGCTTATATGCTAGCTTTATATTTTGAACAAGACTTGTCTATTAAAAGTTATTTTTTATAGGATTTTAGATTTCGCTAATTTTTTCCTTATTTTTGACAAAATGGAATGATGCAATCTATTAAAAGCTCATTCCCTATAGCCCCTTAAATAACAATTATGCTAACCAATAAAACTTATTTCTATTTTCTTCTGCTATTCCATTTCCTCTATGTTCAAGGATTTAGTCAAGTTGCTCCTATTGATACCACCCACCAACACGCAGAAGTTGAGCAAGATGAATCGAAATTGATTGGAAAAGACAGTCTAACTTTACCTGATTTCCATTCTTCTACTACCATTTTTCAAAAAATTAAAAGAGATAGCTTTTTTGAAGTCGTACTTGAAACTAATTTTGATTCTTTAATAAAAAATAAAAAGGTCAGCAGCAAAAAATATCCAGGCACCATTTTGTTTAAAAATATGCAGGGGGAAAAATTTAAGATGAAGGTCAAAATTGAACCGAGAGGTAGGAGTAGAAGAAAAGTTTGTAGTATGCCTCCGCTAAAGATTGATTTTCCTAAAAAAGCTTTAGAAGCTTTAGGCTTATTCCCTGGCTGTGATAAATTAAAATTGGTAACAAATTGTAATGATACAGAATTTAGTGACCAAGTGCTCATGAAGGAATTTTGGATTTATAACCTTTATAATCACATCACCCCTGAAAGCTATAAAGTCTTTTCTGTAAAAATTACTTATGTCAATGAAAATGACCCTACAGACAGAATCGAACGATTCGCTTTTTTTATTGAAAATAATGATGAATTGGCGATGCGCTTAAATGGAGAAACGGTTTCTCAATTTGGAACTCAACCTTCCTGGATTACGCCAAAAAGCTATCAAAATACCCTCTTGTTTAATTATATGGTTGGTAATTTAGATTGGGATATTTTGGTCGGTCGGAATGTCAAATTTATCAAAACCAAGGATACTGACAAAATCACATTAGTTCCCTATGATTTCGACTATGCAGGACTCGTAAAAGCTCCGCATGCACGCTTAAACCCTGATTTTAATCAAAAAAATATTGAAGAACGCTTTGCAAAAGGTAAGTTTCCGAATAAAGATGCATTAGACAAAACAGTCAAGGAGTTTATGTCCCACAAAGATGATGGCTTTCAATGTTATAAAAACTGCCCAATCTTAAACAAGAAAGTCAAGAAAAAAATGAATAGATATTTAGGGTCTTTTTATCAAATATTGAAAGATAAACCTACTTTATACGAGGCTTTTTTGGAGGAATAAGGAATGGAGGGTTGTAAGGGAATAAGGTTTATGAGGGTTATGAGGAAATAGGGGTTTATAAGGAGCGTTTCTTTGCTATCCTTATAAACCTCATAAATCCTAATAATCTTACCACATTATACGGTCTGAATGATGTCATACTGGGTTAGAATATGCATACTACCAGCTTTATCTTTGGCAACTACCGCTGGAATCTTTTTACTGATATATCGAGCTAAACTTTTCACTGGTAAATCTTCCTCTACTAATGGGAAGGCATCTCCCATAATCGTTTCTACTTGATTTTCTGTATTTTTTAAAGGATTTTCAAGTAAGTAGGATAAGACTGCACTTTCGGTAATAGAACCTAAAATTTCGCCCTTTGCGACAACTGGTAATTGCGAAATATCCTTTTCCTTCATTAAGTTAAATACAGAACGAACCGTGTCTTTTGGAGAAACGGAAATAAATTTTTCCCCATTCTTCGCAGATATCATATCTTTTACCGTCAAATCATCTTCCAAAAATCCACGTTCTCGCATCCAATCATCGTTATAAATTTTCCCTACATACCGACTCCCGTGGTCATGAATAACTACTACTACTACATCATCTTTAGTCAATTGGTCTTTTACCTGCAAAAGGCCTGCAAAAGAAGAACCTGCGGAGTATCCCAATAAAAGACCTTCCTCTCTTGCCAATCTTCTACACATTAATGCTCCATCTTTGTCTGTTACTTTTTCAAAGTGGTCGATTAGACTAAAATCTACATTTTTAGGTAATATATCTTCTCCAATTCCTTCGGTGATATAGGGATAGATTTCTTTTTCATCAAAAACACCCGTTTCATGGTATTTCTTAAAAACAGAGCCATAAGTGTCTATCCCGATTATTTTGATGTCTTTCTTTTGTTCTTTTAAATATTTGGCTGTACCAGAAATAGTTCCACCCGTTCCAACTCCAACAATCATATGGGTAATCTTTCCTTCAGTCTGTTCCCATATTTCAGGGCCTGTCGATTCGTAATGTGCTTGGCGATTTGATAAATTGTCATACTGATTACACCAGAAAGAATTTGGAATTTCTTTACTTAGCTTTTCTGCTACTGAATAATAAGAACGAGGGTCGTCAGGTTCGACATTGGTAGGACAAACAATAACCTCTGACCCCATAGCTTTTAACAAATCCATCTTTTCTTTACTCTGCTTGTCACTTGTCGTAAAAATGGACTTATACCCCTTTACACAAGCGGCTATAGCTAAGCCCATCCCTGTATTCCCTGAGGTACATTCTATGATTGTTCCTCCAGGTAAAATATCTCCCCTTTTTTCTGCATCTTCCAACATCTTCAATGCCATCCTATCTTTAATAGAATGCCCTGGGTTCGTTGTTTCCAATTTTACCAATACCAAAGCAGGTATTTCTTTCGCAATTTTATTAATCTTAATTAGCGGTGTGTCACCTATTGTCTCTAGGACATTTTTATGGTACATTATGTAATTTATAGTTAGTAGATTTTTTCAAGTTACTTCGTTACC
>CALJVJ010000233.1 GCA_937974625.1 uncultured Saprospiraceae bacterium | reverse complement strand
TTGTCCGAGGAGCGAGGACCAGAGATTTTGCACAATGGGCACAAGGAAATAATACTTATGATATCGAAGTAAACAATTTAAAAAATTGGCTAAGTGATAGAGCAAGATGGATGAATACCTATATTGGAAGTTTATAAAACTATAGTCAAGTTTAGGACGATACCTATTTTTACCCTGCTTTTGGAATTTAAAATAGTTAAATTTGGAGTAAGTAACGACTAAATAATAAGTCCGCCATTTGGAGCTAAATATTTTGTGCTAAGACGAGGCATTTGCTATTGCTGAAAAAAATAACGAAGTATTGGTGCAAAAGATTAGTGGCGAAATGATGGAGTTATTCTTTTGCTGTTACTAAGTTAGAAAAATTTAATTTCACACAACGGCACGACGACACAACGTAAAATGATGCCTTCTATTTCGTCGTGCCGTTGTGAGAAATACTATTATTCCTTTTACATCAATCAAATTCCATTATTTGCAATCAACAAAATACAACCTCGCATCCTTATTCAAATCTATAGTTTTAACGCTAACCTTAGTGCTTACAAGTGCCCAATCTATCGCCGCTCAATCCGACCTATCCGCCACTTGTCAAACCCAAGCCCTCTATCAGCAATTAAAAAATGTAAGTAGTGATAATTTATTATTTGGTCACCAGAACACGACCTTAGAAGGCATAGGTTGGGTAGACAATAATGGCTTAGCAGACCGTTCCGATTGTTTGGAAGCAGTGGGCGATTATCCCGCAGTTTATGGTTTTGATTTTGTCAGAGGATTTATTTTTCAACAACACACCATACGAGCGCACGAACGAGGAGCAGTTATTACTTTCAGCGACCACATGGACAATTTTCAAACTGGAGGAGACGCTTGGAATGTGCAGCCGAATATCGTCAAAGAAATATTAGTAGAAAATAGTGCCGCTCAGCAAAGATTGATACAACATCTAAATCAAGTAGCTGATTTTTTAAATACTTTGGTAGATAAAAATGGAGATTTAATTCCTGTTATTTATCGCCCATTCCATGAAAATACAGGCGATTGGTTTTGGTGGAGTGCCCCTTATTGTACGCCAGAAGAATACGTAGCCCTTTGGCAATTTACGGTTGATTATCTACGGGGTAGCCGAAATATCCATCATGTGTTATATGCCTATTCTCCATCAGACCCTGCGTTTAGTGGAGGTTATGAAGCCCGTTATCCGGGCAATGCCTATGTCGATATTATCGGTTTTGATAGTTATGCGACGGTGTTGTATGAAATGTTTTTGGTGGCGAATGCGCAGCTAGTCGTTGAATTTGCGGAAGCCAATGATAAGGTTGCCGCCCTTACAGAATTTGGCGTAAGTGGCGGGGTACAGTTTGCCGAAAATCCAGATTGGTTTACGACGACTTTTTTGCAACCACTAAAAGAAGATTCTATTGCTCGGAAGTTGGCATATGCCCATACATGGAGAAATGACCGCCCCAACCATCATTGGGTGCCATTGCCAGAGGAAGCTACGCATACTGATTTTATCGCTTTTTATGAAGATGAATTCACGGTCTTTGAACAGGATTTGCCCGATATGTATGATTGCAGTCTGGTTACGAGTACGTCGATTAAGGACGACCAATTATTGGCGCAAATGGACTTGGTTATTAGCCCGAATCCTGCTGCGGATTATATTCGGGTGGAATGGAGTGGTAGTGCTTTTGAACAGGAGTTTGGTTTGTCTGTTTTTAATAGTTTGGGGCAGGAGTTGTTGCGAGTAGAGGATTATTTTATGGGGAGTCGGGTGATAGTAGAGGATTTGCCTTCGGGGGTGTATTTTATTAAATTAGAAGGTAAGCGATTGGAAAAGAAAAGAAGTATTGCTTTTTTTAAACAATAGCATTAAAATCTACTATATTTATTGTAGCAAAAAGGATAAGGGCGTCAGGAGACGACCAGATATTGGTTTCCTGCCGATAGTTATTGGCGGAAGACTAAAAATATCGCAAAAGTCCGAATTCAATTAATAATAACTTTTATAATCTTCAAAAATGAGTACTAAAGTTAAATGGTATAACGACCCACAGATGGTGGGGTCCTTCTTACTTTTTTTGCCACCTGTTGGAATTTACGGAGTTTATAAAAGTGAGACGATAGCACCAAAATGGAAAAGATTAACCTACGGTACGGTTGTCTTAGTTTTGATATTGTTTGAATTGGTTAACTAATCCTTTACATATCAAGCAGATAGATATATTGCAGGAACCTGAAAACATCGAGTAAAAACAATAAATGAAACTAAGCCACCTCGTCTACAAAGTACCCAATCTAACCAAAGCATTCGATGCCTTTCAAAAAGAAGGCTTCCAAGTCGAATACGGCTCAAAAAACAACCCACACAATGCCTTGATTTACTTTTCCGAAGGGCCATATGTTGAATTATTAGAAGGTGTATCCATCCCATTTCCTAAAAGAGCAGCGCTAAAACTAATGGGCAAAGGAAAAGTATTGGACCGATTAGACCGTTGGGGAAATGGAGCAGAAGGGCCGATTGACCTTTGTTTGGAAAATTATGGGGAGGATTTTAAGCAAGAAGCACTCCTATTAAAAAAGTACAAACAATCCTATTTCATCACCGATAGCAAAAGAGTAGACCCAGCAAACAGACTACTTAAATGGAAGCTTTTATTTCCTGATGAATTAAGGATGCCATTTTTGATGACCTATTTCAACATCAATCCTAAACCTCAAAATTTCATTCATCCAAATGGGGTAAAACGGATAAAACAAATTTCTTTTAACACCACCAAAGCACTGATTCCTGTGCTTAAAGAACTATGTGATGATAGTATCCTAAATTTAGGGATAGGAAATGGGGAAATAACTTTTAGTTATGAAAAATGAAAATGACTGAGTGATTGTCACATACTATAACAATCACTCAATCAGACCATCAAAGAATCATTTATATTGTCTCTAACTCCACAGTAAAATGTCGTAAAATCGCCGCCTGCTTAGTAATCCTAAAGCCAGCTGTAATCTCCTTCCTGCGTGCCATCACATTCGCCATGGTTGCCGCCACATAATCCATATGATTGCGAGAATACACCCGACGCGGAATCGCCAAGCGCAATAATTCCATTTTTGGCAATCTATCTTTTCCTGTCAAAGGGTCTCTATCGGCTAATAAAGTTCCGATTTCTACCCCTCGAATACCACCTTCAATATAAGCTTCTACACCTAAAAGTTGTGCAGGATATTGAGCTTGAGGAATATGCGGCAACATTCTTTTGGCGTCAATATATAGCGCATGACCACCGACAGGTTCTTGAATCGGAATACCATAATCTTTTAGCTTTTGGGCTAAATATTGTACTTGTTTGACCCGGTCATTCAAATAGTCAAATTCAATGCCTTCTTTTAGACCGACAGCCAAAGCACCCATTGCTCGACCACTCATGCCGCCATAAGTCAAAAAACCTTCATAGATAATCGTAAATTGTCCCAGTTTCTCGTATAAAGCTTCATCATTTAAAGCAATGAATCCACCGATATTTACCAAACCATCCTTTTTGCTACTCATCCAAACGACACGAACATCTTTGAACATTTCTTTGACTATTTCAGCAATCGTCCAATCTTTATAGGCTGCTTCTCTTATTTTGATGAAATAAGCATTCTCCGCATATCTAGCAATATCCATATAAATCGGGATGCCATATTTTTGCCCGATTTGACAAGTTGCCTTGATGTTTGCCAAAGCAACAGGTTGCCCACCCACGGTATTACAGGTAACGGTGATATTGATAAATGGAATCCGCTCCCTGCCATATTCTTTAATCACAGCTTCTAATTTTTCCAAATCAATATTTCCCTTAAAAGGGTGATAAACACTCGTATCAAAAGCTTCTGGGATGGTACAGTCAATCGCTTCTGCTTTTCGGAATTCGATATGTCCTTTAGTGGTGTCAAAGTGAGCATTGCCAGGTACGACATCTCCATCCTTGACCACCGCAGAGAATAAAATATTTTCTGCTGCTCGCCCTTGGTGGGTAGGTGCTAAGAAATCAAAGCCCATAATTTCTTTAACGGAGCGTTTGAGTTTAAAATAAGATTCTGACCCAGCGTAACTTTCATCGCCGAGCATAATTTCCGCCCATTGTTGCTCACTCATGGCACCCGTTCCAGAGTCCGTCATCAGGTCAATAATCACCCAATCACTATGCAGGTTGAATAAATTATAATTAACTTCTTTTATCTTCTGCGCCCGTTCTGCTTTCGTTCTAAAATAAACAGGTTCAACAACTTTAGTTTTGAAAGGAGGAATATGTGGTAACTTCATGATTAATTGATTTTGAGGGTATTGGGTAGGTGTTGCAATGTTGCTTTGTTGCAATGTTGCTTTGTTGAGATATCGTCACTACACAGCAACATTGCAACACAGTAACAAGTCAACACAGCAACAAAGCAACAAAGCAACACAGCAACATTAAACAACCAATACCAATTTAAAAAAATAGAAAAATCAAGCATACAGAGTCGTATGCAAAAAGGAAGGATTACCCAATAAAAGAATCTCGCTGCTTAATAAAACGATAAATAAAAAATTTCATGGAACGAAGTTAAGTAAGGCTTGGTTAAAATCCAAAAAAATAGTTTTTATAAAAATATTGTTGAATAAAGTAGACAATTGATAACTTTACCCGTTTCTATATAAGAGAAGTCAGAATCCAGACCGTTCCGAAATAAATCGTCCCGATAGTTATCGGGAATCAGAAGTCAGATTTAGTTTGTGTAAAAACAAAAGGTTAGTTGTTTGTACATATGTTATCTGACCTCTGACAGTTTATGTAATAAACGGTCTGACTTCTGACCTCTAAATTAATTAACAGATTTCATCATAATGTCAGAAGTAGTAACCTTAAACATAAAAGAGACCCTCAACGATTTATTTGCAGGGGAACAATTGAATAAAAAGCGAGCCAAGGCGATACTCACCGCCGTCGGCAAAGGACAAGTGAATCCGCATCAAACGACGGCCTTATTGACCTGTTTTCAGATGCGCCCGATTACAGGCGAGGAGTTAGCAGGATTCAGAGAAGCGATGATAGAACTGGCTTTATACATCGATATTTCTGATTTAGATGCGATAGATATGTGTGGAACGGGTGGAGACGGAAAAGACACCTTTAATATCTCGACAACTTCTTCTTTTGTAGTCGCAGGAGCGGGGTATAAAGTAGCCAAACATGGCAATGTCGGGGTATCTTCCAATTGCGGTTCGTCCAATGTCTTGGAACATTTGGGCTACGAAATGACGAATGATTATGATAAATTGAGAGCCAATTTAGATAAAGCCAATTTTTGTTATATGCATGCGCCTTTGTTCCACCCAGCGATGAAACATGTAGGAGGAATTAGGCGAGGGTTAGGGGTAAAGACGTTCTTCAATATGCTAGGACCTTTGTTAAATCCAGCACGGCCGAATCATCAATTAACAGGGGTGTTCTCAACCGCTTTATTACCTTTATACAAAGCCGTTTTTGAAGACATGGGCATCAATTATGCAACAGTTCATTCATTGGATGTCTATGACGAAATATCTCTGACGAGTCCTTTTGAAGTACGGTCCAATAACTTTGATGGAGTCATTAGCCCAGAAGATTTAGGATTAAAAACCTTGAATCCAGTCGATTTAAAAGGTGGAGCAACTATAGCTGACTCTGCCAAAATTTTGACCAATGTTTTAAGTGGAAATGGAACAGAAGCGCAAACTTTGGCTGTTTGTGCCAACGCAGGATTTGCTATCCAACGATTCAAACCTACTGCGGATATCAAAGATTGTATTGCAGAGGCGAAAGCAGCGATTGATAGTGGCAATGCGATTAAGATGTTGAAGAATTTGGTGGATTAAGCACAAATTATAATTAACAAAAAAACCTGTCAGATTTTCCAAAATCTGACTGGTTTAAGCTACAAAAGATTTACCACTCACCACTTACAACTTACCACTACTCCCTAACTCGTCAATCCCTCCACAAAATACATTTCAATCTCGCCTTTATTCTTAACAGGTACTTTTCCTCTCGAAACACAATTAAAAGAAGATTTGATATAGTCATAAGTAGAGGAAGAGATATTTACCTTTCCAGCCTCACTTTTTGATTCTAATCTAGCAGCGACATTCACGGTATCTCCCCAAACATCAAAAGCAAACTTTTTAGACCCAACTACACCTGCAATCAATGGTCCTGTATGAATCCCTATTCTGGCTTCAAAATAAGGTTCGCCAGCTTCGATTCTTTCCATTTTAAGTGCAGTCAAATAGGATTGAATTTCTAAGGCCGCTTTGACCATTTCTAGTGGGTTATTTGGATTCTCCTCGGGCAATCCTGCTACACACATATATGCATCCCCAATAGTTTTTATTTTTTCCAATTTATAATTGCTAATAATAGTGTCGAAGGTTTTAAAATAAAAGTCCAGTTCGTACACTAATCTTTCGGGACTGAGCTTTTCAGCGATGGCACTAAAATTAATGAAATCAGAAAAAAGAACCGTTGCATTTTCATATTTTCTAGCTTTAGCAGTACCATTGATTTTCAATTCATTGGCGACGACGACGGGCAGAATATTAAGCAAAAGCTGCTCAGATTTTTTTCTTTCTTCTTCAATAATTTCATTTTTGGATTGTAAGGTGGCGTTATGTTTTTTTGATTCAAAATAGCGAGCGAATATACCAATGGCTACTAAGCCAACAAGTGCAGCTAAAGTTAAAAAGAAATTTCGTTGACTTTTTTGCAAGTCAATTTGACTATTTTGTAAATCAATATGACTTTCTTGTAAGGCTAATTTAGAGGCTTGTTCTGCTACGATTAACTCTTTTTGATGTAACAAAAGAGAATCTTTGGTTATGGCAAAGCCAAGCGAATCAACTTGATTTTTCTGTAAAGCGATTAATAGTTCTGATTCTAATTGAGCTTGAGAAAGCGATTTTACTTTTTTAGATAAGACCTTTTTTTGGACAGCCAATTGATTGACTTTATTTTCTAAAACAGCTTTGTTTTCGACGAGTGCTTCGTTTTTGGCGCTCGCTTTTTCTAGCGCTTGAATTTCAATAATTTGTTTATTATAGACGGTAGCTTGTTCTATATTGTTTTCCCTTTCTGCTAACCATTTGAGGTTTTCCAGATTGGAGATGCGCAAGGATTGGTCTTTAACCGAAGCCAAATAGAACAAACTTTTTTCAAATTTTTCTTTGGCCAATTTTCTACTCTTTTTAACTCGTTTAGTTTTTTTGATTAAAGACAAACCTATGCTATTTAAGGCTTGTGCCATCGCTTTTTTATCGTTGGCATTTGTGGCTATTTCTAAGGCTTTTTCAGCTTGGACAATTGCTTTATTGTAGTCTTGAATATTATGAAGTTTTTGCCAATTTTGCATATTAAGCACAATGGCATCTTGGATAGCACTTTGTGCCACAAGTCCATAGGAAAAGCAGCAACTGGCCAAGAAAATGGCGAGGAAGTGAACTCGAATTTTTAAAGTCATTTTGGGGTTGTAAGTTTAATTCTCTTATTTAGATAGCATGGGAATAAGAAAAATATAACCTACCCATCTTGCGGTTTTATTTTATCTCTAAGGCCTCCCGTCCACTGGGCGGTTCACAAAAGATAAGGATTCCTCGAATCTTCCTCTTTTGCTCAGGTTGCTAAAATACGGCCATAAGGGCAACTCCGTTTTTAGCGCCTCGAATAAGAATAAACTAAAACTACCATTTTGGGTACCTTATTTATTTCCTGTTCCCTAATTTAAGCATATCTACTTAATTTTCCTCTTTTTTAGGAGTGTTTTGCAAAAAATAGGCGAATTTTAGGACTAGTTTTAAAGAAAATTTATTCTAATGCAGAAAACGAAAGCACAAGCACAAATTTTATTGCCAACTAGCGACCTGACGAAGGAAATGGAATTTTTCCAAAACTTGGGCTTTCGATTAGACCAAATTTTCCCAGCAGATGACCCACAAGTAGCAGTATTGTCAGGGCATGGGTTACATCTTAGAATAGATAGAAATGCCAAAGTACCAACTACCAATATTCGATTATTGACGGACGAACCCGAACTGTTTTCTACCAATACCAACCATTTAGTAGCGCCAAATGGTACCCAACTATTTTTGGAACCACTGACTTATAAATTAGCCAGTCCCAAGACGCAACATAAATTTGAAACCAGACGCTTACAAGGTGGCGAACCGTGGGTAATTGGTCGAGCAGGCATGATGTATCGAGACTTGATTCCAGACCGATTGGGTGGCAGTATTATCGCTTCTCATATTCGGATTCCTCAGGGTGGGCCAGTGCCAGATATGGTGCATTATCATACGATAGGTTTTCAATTAATTTATTGTTACCGAGGTTGGGTAAAATTGGTGTATGAAGACCAAGGTCCTCCGTTTATACTGCGTGCAGGAGATTGTGTGACGCAGCCACCAGAAATTCGCCATAGAGTATTGGAATCCTCTGATAATCTGGAAGTTGTAGAAATTGGCGTGCCCTCTGAACACATGACGACTATCGACCATGATTTACTCTTACCAACCAAAGCGATAAATAGAGACCGTATTTATCACGGTCAAAAATTTTGTCATCACCAATTAAAAGATGCAGTCTGGCAACCTTGGCGTATCCATGGTTTTGAAGCAAGAAATACGGGCATCAATGCCGCTACTTTTGGATTGGCAGATGTCAAAGTGGTTCGCCCGACATCGGATAAAAAATTATCGCAGTGGACCAGCCACACAACGGATATTCTCTTTACTTTTATTTTGGAAGGGCAATTGATGTTAGCAGCAGAAGGGGAGGGGAGTCATGCTTTGAAAGCGGGAGATGCTTTTGTGATGCCGCCTGAAAGAAAAAGTAACATTAGCGGTTTTTCGAAGGATTTGGAATTTTTAGAGATTTCTTTGCCGGGGGATTTTGAGAC
>CALJVJ010000232.1 GCA_937974625.1 uncultured Saprospiraceae bacterium | reverse complement strand
TCAAAAGTTCCTTCATCTACAATCCGCCCTTGGTCCATCACGTAGATATAATCAAACTTGGGCAACAGATGCAATCGGTGCAAAGAAGACAAAATAGCCTTCTCCGAAAAAGCCGCAAACAATTGGTCGTAAATCTTCATTTCTGTCTTGGGGTCTACACTACTTGTTGGCTCATCCAACAAAATGATGTCACTATCTTTAGCGACAAAAACACCTCTAGCCAAAGCCAATCTTTGCTTTTGACCACCTGATAGATTCACCCCTTTTTCTTGTATTTTAGATTCGTAACCATTAGGTAATTGAGCAACTACTTCGGAAAAATGAGCGATGGACGCCACTTTGTCTAAATCTGTTTGCTCATGCTTTAGGCCTAGCGTAATATTATATTCAATTGAATTTTCAAAAATCTCTGGTTCTTGCGGGAATAAGGTCACATGGTCCGAAATCAAACTTAGTTTATTAATCGCTTGTCCATCTAAATCTAATTCCAAACTGATGGGCGGATACAATCCTCGCAGCAAAGCCAAAAGGGTACTTTTACCACTTCCACTTTCGCCAATAAAAGCAATTTTTTGCCCTTTCTGAATTGAAATAGCTACCTCTTTTAAGCCCATTTTTTTATCATCCGGCACATCTTCGTTTCCTTGATGATGCAAAAAATTTAAGCCTTTTATATCAATTTGTTGCCAATCTTTGGGCAGTGGTAATAACTTATCACCCGCTTTTAAAGCATCATAAGCATTAATGATATTAATCGCTGTTTTTACATCCGTATCATACCGCACTACGTCCGTATACATCCAAGCGATATTGTGAAAAACACTCGTAAATTGTTGAACGTAAGCCATTAAAGTAACCAATCCGCCGATTAAAAAAGTTTGTCCGGGGGTATAGTTTTGATAAATGTAGCCCAATAAAATAATTGTATAAATCATCCCAACTAACATATCCACTATAAACCATTTCCATTCATTGATGCGGATATTTCTTTTAAAAGGCGGCCGAATATCGTCGACCCTATCCATTACCACTTTTTCCATTCGCGTTTCTAAGCGTAAGGTAATCACCGTGATGATGTTGGATAAACTATCAAACAAAGTAGAAGAAAGCGTGTGTTCTTTTTCGTTGACTTGTTTTAACGTAGCGATATAAGGTTTGTCAAATTGAAAAATCACCCAAACAATACCAATACCTAAAATCACCGCTACCATACCAACTAAAGGAGCAAAATAAAGCATAGCTCCAAATGAAATAAAAAACTTGGCTGCTGCATGAATATATTCATACCCATGCGAAAAGAAGTTTTTCAGGGCTTCGTATGCTTTTCTTATTCGGTTGATAGTCGCACCACTGTGGTTATCTTGATGCCATTGTACAGGCAAGTGTACCGCTTTGAAATACAATTCTTCTAAAAAATTTTGACTGATATTAAAAGCTAAATCCATTTCTCGAACACGGGCAATCCCATGAAAAAACCAATCGACTAATCGGACCAATAAATAGGCGCCAACATACATCCAAGCAGAAGTCAAAATTTCTGCACCTTTTAATTGTACTTGATTGATAAACATTCCCCATAGAATGGGTTCTAAGGCATGAACCAAATTGCTCATCATAAAACGAGCATAGATAGAAATATATTTACGCTTTTCCCCTTTGGCATATTTCCATGCCGTTTTCATTAAGGAAATATATGGATTAGTAGTCGATGTCTGCTCGGAAGTCATGATTTGATATAATAGCACTAAAAAACAATAGTCAGTCCAAGGCAAAGTAACTGCTTACTTAGCAAAATAGTTCCACTTGTACTGAAAATGAAATAAAAAGTAAGGCTATTTAAGCTGCTCCTCAAAAAACAACAGACTATCCGCCAAATGCACCTCCCAATATTTCCACTCGTGGATACCCTCAAATTCTTGATAAACGTGTGGAATACCTGCTTCCGTCAATTGGCTATGTAATTTTCGATTGGGTTCAATCAGTAAATCATCTTTTCCACAATCAAAACGAAAAGGTGGCAATTGGTTTCGATTGCTTTGTAGCATTAAAAAAGCATCTTCGCTTTTAGCTAACACTTGTTGATACTCGGTGAGTGCTTCTTCTACAAATAGTTCCATTTGGGGCAAAGCCGTAATCGCACTATGTGCAGAAAAAGCTTTAAACTTTTTTGGATATTTAGCCCCTAACATCAAGGTTCCAAAACCTCCCATAGATAGACCGCCAATAAATAAATTCGTTGAATTTTTAGCTTGCGGAATGTTCATTTTTACTGCGTCAACTACATCTTCTACTATCCATTTATCAAAGTCAAAGCCGCTATGCTTTAAATAAGCAGAACCATCTCCCCACAATCCGTCTGAAGGCATTGCTAGAATCATTGGGCGCATTTTTCCAGTTTCGATGAGTCGTAAAGCAGTGCGATGTGCGCCTGCTTGCTGCACCCACGAATTGGAACTACCATAGACGCCATGTAATAAGAGGACAATTGGTAAATTATCAACTTCTGTATTTGGTGGTACAAATAAACAGATATTCCCTCGACCTTTTAAATTAGGCGTTTTAATCGTGATATACCGAAGGTTATCGGATTCAAAGCGAGGGTCGGAGATTTTGACGGTGCGGAATCTAGGTTCAGGCATGAAATGGCTTATTCAATTCGAAATAACACAAAAGTAAGATTATAGTGGAATAATAAGCGTAGGTAAGCCGTTTTTTTGAACCACAAAAGGTACTAAGTTCACAAAAGGGTTCACAAAAGTCGAATGCTAAATTAAATACTTATATTTTAGCTAACGAGCTTGTGAGAGTCTACTTTTATGTAATCAGAACTGCAAACGACGAGGAAATAAACTCAATTGTCCACTAGACTTCTTCTTTGGCGCATCTTTTTTATCAAACACCGTTCGTCCACCGTGTAAATTGGACTCCGCCCATTCCTTTTCAATCAGCTTTTCAAAATTATTATTGGGAACAAAAGTGCCTTCTATTTTTTTCGCTTGTTCATGCAGTCGTTTAAGCGCACGGGCACGGTCGGAGTGACCAATTTTTGCTTTTTCAACTGCCGTTCTTAAAGTGGAAATAGTTTTATCATAGACCTTGGTAGGAACAGGAAAAGGATGCCCATCTTTACCACCATGTGCAAAGGAATATCGTGCAGGGTCTTGAAACCGAGACTT
Source organism: uncultured Saprospiraceae bacterium (assembly GCA_937974625.1). Lineage (GTDB taxonomy): Bacteria > Bacteroidota > Bacteroidia > Chitinophagales > Saprospiraceae > JAFMDF01. The sequence continues at coordinate 4,677 of CALJVJ010000232.1, read as the reverse complement.
TGTCCCATGAATCACCTCACTTACTAAAGTCAAAGATTGAATGGTTCTAGGACCGACGCCTTTCATTAATAAAAGGGTTTCAAAATCTTGTAGTTCTATATCTTGGGAAAGGGCTAAGACACTACCCAATCGCTTTAGATTCACATTTTTTGCTTTGACATCGTGATGAGCGGGCATTCGAATTTTGGCAATTTCTTCCATCATTCGAGTTGGATGTTCTTTGGTTATAGCCAAAATACCATCTCTCGTTTTGTCTGCTTCTTTATCGGTTAGATTTAAAATCAAGCCTTGATTCTTGCCACAAATGGACGTGTGTGGGGCGTTGAGGTAAGATTCTAATGCTTCGGAATGCCAATGATAACGGCGTGCGTAGCGACTTGCTGTATTCATCCCTTGTTGGATAACCGTCCAATCTCCTTCATCCGTAACAATAAAGGAATGTAGGTAAATCTGAAACCCATCCTGCACCACCGAGTTATCTATTTTGGCGCAAAGCCGACTTGACCGAGCTAAATTATCCGCATCTAAGCCTGTCTTTTCTCCTACTTGATACAATTCTCTGGGTGTGTTTCGAGAATGCTTTCCTCTTCCGCCACAGACATAAATTCCTAAATCTTTAGCAATCGGATTTAATGACCGCTTCAATGCACCAACTACTGAAGTCGTAATACCAGATGAATGCCAATCCATACCCAATACCGCACCAAAAGACTGAAACCACAAGGGGTCACTCAACCGCTTCAACACTTCCGCCTTGCCATATTCTAAAACAATAGACTCGATGATAGCGCCTCCTAATTTAGCCATCCGAGAAGCTAGCCAAGAAGGCACTCTGCCGTAATGTAGTGGTAAGTCTGCATGATTGGAGTTGCTATTCATGCCAGTAAAGGTAAGGGTTTTATTCTTAATTTAAAACAAAAAATATTAAATAATTTATAATTGACATTTATTTTTTCACCGATACATCTAAGTCCTTCCAGTCATAAATGCTATTCTTCTCTATGGTAATCTTCTTTAACTTATTTAAATCAATTCTTTTACCCGTGTAATTTGGCAGATTTTTCCAATCATAAAGAATTAGTTCTTCAGTATATACTTCTAATGGCTTATTGTTTTTTGTAATTATTTCTTTCTCTTTGTCGTAAAAATAATTTATATCTGCTAGTTTCTCACTTGATATCAGATTTAGACCGTTAAATAAAATCAACTTATTTCCGTCCAATTTAACATCATATATTTCAGAACTTGTGATATAGACGCCTGAACCTTGTATTTGCCTTATTGCCTTTTTTAATTTAGTCGCTGTTTCGTAAAATACTATTGAAGCACCTGCAAATTCCTCCGTTTCAAACCAAGTTTTATTATTTATAGATTGAAATAGGTCTGCTTTATCAATTGATATAAACAGACTAAAACATAAAATATTTAATAAAATTTTGCTCATACTCCTATTCTAAAATTCTTCAATTTTTCCGACTCACCACATTCCTCACCTGCTTCAACGGTTCCAATAAATCCATATTGGTAATTTCCATCCTACTTACTTCGCCGCCTTTCGCTGTCAAAGTACCATGTTTTGCATTTTTCTGTGCGCAAACCATCGTTTCTAAATCTGCTGAATAAGGGACAGAAAAAGTATAATTTACATTGGGCATCTCTACTACTTCGTCAGCCGCATGGTCCTTATGAATATGTAAATGCGTAGGGTCTGGTAAGGAAAGACTATACTTTTTACCGGATGTCTGAATAAAATCCAATTGAATGGCATCTCTTTGCATTATATTTTTCTTTGGAATGCCATTTTGAATACCTTTCACTTTAAAAGCTAATCTTTCTTCTTGCTGAATCATTTCCATCACAACCACTGGTTCATAGCCATATATATTTTCTACTTCTTCAGATAAACTTGCAGATAGCACTTCTTCGTCCTCCCGATTCAACTTTTCATAAAAATTTTCGATTACTCGAGAACAAGTTCTTTGAAAATCTCGAACGACTTCGTCTCCATCATCTTGCATTATACATAAGTCTTCAACGGCCCTAAAATAAATCTGACCATCATAGTCTTTGAATCGTTCGCATTCTCCATGTGTATGACCATTTTCTTTATTATAGGCTTGGCATAACTCCTTCGAAGCAAACATAACAGATGGCTCTGACATATACCAACTTTCTCCATTTAAATGCTCTAATGGGGTGCAATCATTAACTGGAAATCCATTTTCTCGGTTAAAATTTTGACAACCTTTTAAAGAAGCAAACATATTGGCCCCTTCTGGATGTTCGAAACAAGCACACAAATCATATTCATCACTTAGATTAAAAATGGCATGAGCAGATTCGTGAATCGCTGTTCCGAAGTTATAACTCTCAGAAGTAAAAATATTATAGGATAAAAAATGGATATTACTTTTTAGATAAGCGCCATCACTATAGGGCGCTCTATGCATTAGTCCGTAGGCATCAATGCCTTCTATCTCTGAATGCTTTACAAAATCTGGGAAAGCTTCTTCTTCATAATAATTTTTAGAAATATCATAGCCGTCTGCCTCTCTTTGGGTATAATAATATTGCCAGTTCTCTTTATGATTTTTGATTTGGTTGTTTTGGTGAAAACCATCATAAATTAATGCCTCCATATCTGTTAGAAAACCTCTCCAATCTTCGTCATAATCTATATCAGGAAATAAACATAGGTTGATAGACTTTGCTAATGGGCTGCGTGTAGTTGCATATAAAGTAATTTTATCTAAAGGCCATCTGGCATCTCCCGCGTCAAAAATTGCCAATCGTTCTGATACCTCTCCTTTTGTGTTAAATACTCTGAAAATATATTCCACATTGCTAAATGCTCTAAATCCTCTCGCAAATGTAAATGCTACATCCGCATCTGTCTCTACTCCATCAAATTCCCAATCATAGACGAATCCCCACTGGCTATCACTTCGGCGACGTTTCGAGGGTAAACCGTCTGCATTTTCATATAATTCGTATTCATAGACCAATAACTCTACTTTTAGTATCCCTTCTTTATCTGCAACTTTACTCTTAAAAGTTACGGCTTGCTGATTGTTTGGGTGTAATGGACTATGTATCCAATAATCAAAATCGGCTGCCCCTAACACAGGTTCTGTGAAAATTGCCGACTGGGTTGATTTACAGCTTTGAAAAGCTGTTACGCCAACGATTAATAGGATTAAAAATAATAACCTTCTCATATTATCACAAACTTGCATAAGGCATAAATCAACATATGTTTAGTTAACTTAACCCTTACTAATTTCTTTCGCAAAATAGCTTTTCTCTTTGGAGATATTGACTTCTAGTAAATTCCTAGTACTGGAATTCTAGGGAAACATTGGAGGAAAAATTAGGTCTCTTTCTGCAATTTCGGATAATTGGTACTGTCAAAAGAACATGCCTTATTTAGGAATAGTTCGATTTGTATAGGCACACATAGACCATTAAATAACGACTAAAAAATGTAGATTGATATTAAGGGAGATAGTTTAACATTTCTTGTTTAGGGAATGGGGAATGCTGATATTGGTGGGTAATATTAAATTTTATTTTTTAATATAACTTAATTTACATTATTTATGCCACTTACGCAACTGTTTTAACACTGCGGAGAAATCTTTTGGTAGGGGTGCTTCAAAAATTAACCTTTTTTGGGTAGTTGGTTGGTCTAATTCTAATCGAAAAGCATGTAAAGTAGTTCGGGTCATTAATGGCCTTTCTTCTTGGTCTTTTCCTAATCGATATTTTTTCAACTTTATTTCTGACAATCGAAATTCGGTTCGATTTCCATATAAAGCATCTACGGCTAGTGGATATCCTATCGCTTCGAAATGTACTCTAATTTGGTGGGTTCTTCCTGTTTTGATATTCGCTTCTACTAAGGCAAAACTTTGGAATTGTTCGACCAATTTATAATACGTTAAAGACTTTTTACCTTTGTTGGATACCATCATTTTACCCGGACGAGCTGGGTGAGGCGCTATTCCTTGATTGATTTCTCCTTCGGCAACGCTTAAAATGCCATCCACCAAAGCATAATATATTTTTTCTACTGTTCTTTCTTGAAATTGCTTGCTCAAATGTTTGTGTGCCACCTCATTTTTTGCAAAACACATAATCCCACTGGTCGCTTTATCCAAGCGATGTACCGTGAATACTTTGCCATATTTGTTATTCAAAAAGGAAAGAATATTAGGCTTCGTTTCATCATGTCTATCGGGAATAGAGAGATAATCGGCAGGTTTGTTGACGATGATTAAATCATCATCTTCGTGGAGTATTTGTACTTTTTGCTTCAAGAATGTATTGGAGGTTATTAGATGTAATTAGAAGTTATTAGTCGTATTTTGAAAACGATGTGCTTTTTCGAGAATTATGTATTAATACTCATTTCCAAACGAATAACTTTTCTATATCCTACAAAAGTACTTATTCTTGGATTAGGAGAACGGAAAGTTGATAAAAAAAGAATAGTGAAAATTCAGGGAATTAAATGAGGTAATAAAAAAATAGCCATTCTAGTAAAAAGAATGGCTATTTTCTAGCAGAATTATTTGCTATTTATGCTAATCGCTATTGCCATTATCCTAAAACATCCTGCTTACGACGGATAAATATTATCGCTATATTTAGAATCAATAGACCAAAAATAACCAA
>CALJVJ010000231.1 GCA_937974625.1 uncultured Saprospiraceae bacterium | reverse complement strand
CGCATACCCTAAATCTACTTTTATACTGTGTCCTTGATTGGCTCTAATTTTATCTTTGGTTGGAGAAAAAGCGAAGCGTTTTTTATCGGAGTTGGCGACGATTAATTCTAGTGTGTCTAAATCAATCGTCTTTCCATAAGCAGTCATTTTTTGTATTAAATCAGTTGTTTTAGCCCAACCGTTTTCATCTAGTTTAAGGCCTATAAGCATCGGTTTATGTCTGAGTACAAGACTTAGAAATTTGCTTAATTTTTTGTATAATTTTTCTGGTATCATTTTATTTCTAGTTACAATTTTTATAAAAGGATAACCATAAAATAGCTATATTCGTTCCCTATTAATTAAGCTGTTTTCATCGCCTGAAAACAGCAAAGATTTGATTTTTAGACGGACTAAGTTAGAAAAGCAGTCTAAGAACACGTTTACTTAGGTGGCGGTGGCCGTTTGTTTACGCGGAGCGATTTAAACAAACTAGTCCCGATAGCTATCGGGATTTGTTTCTTTTTTTTCAATTGAAAAAAAGAAAAGAACGTCTAGTTTAAAAGGCTCTAAAAGGATGTGAATCTTCAAAGTTCATATTAAATAATTTTTAAATCGAAAGCTATTGCTATTCATTGAGAAAAAAATTAATTATGCTTGGCTTAAGAACAACAATCTACAAGGTAGGAGACCTAAAAGCGGCAACCAAATGGTATACCCAAGTTTTACAAATCGAACCCTATTTCGATGAACCATTTTATGTGGGTTTCAATATCGCAGGCTATGAATTAGGTTTGCAACCAGAAGTGCATCCAACAACCAATAAACCCGATTCTGTACTAAGTTATTGGGGCGTGGAAGACATCGAAGCAGCGTACCAGCGATTTTTAGCAGCAGGAGCAGTCAGCCATGAGGCACCCACGAATGTAGGCGGGCCATTGGTGGTCGCTACGGTCAAAGACCCTTGGGGAAATATTATTGGGCTGATTTATAATCCAACGTTTAAATTACCAATATAAATGATTTGGAAAAATAACGCCTTTCGATTTGGTATAACTTTGCTATTATGTTTACAATACAGCTTACTACGAGAGACAGAATACTCTACGTTTGTAAAACCACTACCTGTTATTTTTTGGTTTTTAGTAGTACTATTTTCTAATAAACGTCAAGAAGGAAAATGGGTGTTATTGAGTCTATTTTGTGCGTTTATCGGTGATATATTACTGGATTTAGGGGACGATTGGTTAAAAATAGCAACTGTACCATTTTTAGGTTCTACCGCTTTATTGGCTTTGGCTTTTCATTTTAGATTGAGAAATGATGATAATAAAATAGGGTATATAAAGGATATTTTATTACTAATGCCGATAGCGGTGTCCGCAATCTGTTTGCATTTAACCTTGGCGCCTCATCTTGGCGATGCAGCAAAAATAGGAGCGGTGTTATTAACATTGGCAGTCTTGCTTTTGTGGCGTTCTTTAGCGGTCTTATTATTCAAAAATAAAACAAAAGATGCTAAGTTTCGACGTATAATGGGAGTGGTTGGTGCGAGTGGAATAGTGGCGAATTATGTATTGTATTCCATCAATTTAAGTGTGCAACCCATTCCTAGAGATTTGGTGATTCAGGTTTATTATTGGGGACAAGCTTTTGTGGCTTGGAGTTTTTTAAAAGGGGATATGAAATAAGTTGGTTAACCTCCAAGTGTCTTCAAGACCTTGGAGCGTTTAGTCGGAAAAATACTGCAATTTTTTAATAATTAATTCAATTTTATGTTCGATTTTTTGAAAAGATTGTTTGGTGACAAACCTAAAAAATCTACACCTAAACAAGCAGAATCGACAGTAGATGAATCAGACGACCCTGATTTAGACCCCGAAGTTATTTTCGAGGAACTGAAACCAAAAATCGAAAGCTTTACGACAACTTGTATTGGTATAAGTACTAAAATTGACCAAAATTTAAAACTAGAGAATAGCAAATTTGGAGGCTTGCCTTATTTCCCAATAGGAATAGCATTACCCAAAGATGTGAATGGAAAAACGATGCGTTTATTGGCGCAATTGAATTTTTCGGAGATACCTGAGTTTACAAATTATCCAACCGAAGGATTATTACAATTTTTTATTGAAGAAGACGAAGTGTATGGGATGGACTTTGACAATCCAATTAGCCAAAAAGGCTGGCGTGTATTATTTTTTGAAAAAATAGATTTTGAGCCGAGAACAGATTTAGCCAAAGTTTATGCAACTGAATGGGACGAATCGCCCTTACACATATCACCTTTGGGGTTGACTTTTGCTTTTAAAAAAGATTACCCAACCTATCCTTCTATCGAATATTATCGAGACATTCACCCCTTATTTGAACAAGTAGAGAAGGGGGATTACGAAGATTTTTTATCGGATATCTATATGGACCAAGAACTGTCAGATGGGCATAAAATTGGAGGTTTTCCCTATTATACTCAAAATGAAATCAGAGAATTTAAAGACCAATTTTTAGACTATCAACTGCTATTTCAGATAGACTCAGATGAGGAGAAAATTATGTGGGGAGATGTTGGAGTCGCTAATTTTTTTATTAAAAAAGACGATTTGATAAGAAGAGACTTTTCTAAAGTATTGTATAATTGGGATTGTCATTGAGTGTATCCGTTGGCAAAAATCCGTTGGCAAATCAATAGGTGTTTCCAACGGATTATTGCCAACGGATTTTCATCAATCTTTAAACACTCCGTTTCAAAGTATGCCAATCAATTTTCCGAGACAATAACATCGCGACTGCTAACACAGCGAATAACCCAATACTTCCTGCCAAAAGCGCATAATCCTCTAATTGCAAAATGATAAATATAAAGGTATAAATGGCGCCAATAGTAGCCGCCAAAATACCTGTCCGTTTTTTATCCTTTAGAATCGCTGCACTATACGGAACAATCAAACCGATAATGGCCAAAGTAGAGACCCAATAGGCTGCATTAAACCCAATGTGTTCCGATAGCGAAAGGAGCAAGATGTAAAAAATACTAATCGCTAAACCGATGAAAATATATTGAATGGCATGAATGTTTAGCCCATTGATAATTTCAAAGAAAAAGAAAACCATAAAACTTAAGCTAATCAATAGAAAAGCATATTTCGCCGACCGAGTATTTTTGGTATATTCATTAACAGAGGCAAATAGTTTGACCCCAAAAGTGTTGCTAGATAATTGGTTGTCATTACCAATCCATTGTTGGGGATAATTTCTGTTGAAATCTAGGACTTTCCAATTGGCGGTAAATCCTGCTTCGGTGGATTCATGGTCATTAGGTAAAAAATTCCCTTCAAAACTTGGCGTTGGCCAGCTAGAGTTAAGATTAGCGACGGTTTCTTTGCCAATAGGGGCAAAATGAATCGTTTGACTGCCCCTTAATTTTAGGTTCAACCCAAAAGGAATAGTCGCCTCTTTTCCAGTCAAATCAACAGGTACACTGACGCCTGATTTAAGTATTTGAGATTGAGCAACTCCAGGTTGCATCCGTAAATTTTGCTCCCCCCATTGTAAGAAAATATTATCTTCAATACCGCCCATATCGGGAATACCAAAAATGATTTTAGCTTTATCAAATTCGAATTGTTCTGCTTGTAAGGCTAAAAAATCGAAACCTAAAGCACCAAAATATCCTTCAATCTGCAAATTGGCTTTGTATAAATTGACTTTATAAAGGCTTCTCTTACGGATTTCTGGTATTAACGCTCCATTAATTTTAAGACTTTCAGGGAGGAAGTAAGCTGTTTTAGAGATGGTTATAATTTTCTCTTTTCCATCTGCATCAATTTTTGTTAATGCTTCTTTAAAAGGGATGGCTAGAATAGGGCCTATCAAAGTTTGCGCTTGTCCCCATTTAGCACCGACTTCGTTTATCACATTTTGTTGCAAATATTCTCGTTCATAGATTAAGTCTTTGACCATCGCATTGGGTATCATTAGTAGCAACATAATCACACCAATAGAAGCCAATTTAATAGATAAAGATTGCTGGAACCATTGACTGATTCGCTCGAAGAAACTGATGTTTTTATTTTCCATAATATTTATTTTGAAAGTACTTTGGAATACAAAGTAAAAGATTTTTAATCTTAAACGCAATAACTATTGGAGTTATTATAAGGTTAATGAAAACTTTCAAGGTGTTATAAGTACTTCACGGAATTAAGTAAATAATCAACTTGAAAGATTTTTAAGTTTATACTTCGTTAAAATTCAGATAGCTATCGGAATGAAAACCAGTAGGTTTCCTTCGTTTTTTGCCTCGTCTAAACTCAAAATTCACTTCAATTTAATTTATACCCAATTTCCGTGAAGTACTTAAGTTGAATTTAGCTATTACAAAAGTAGGCTAGGGGATGTTTCTAAATGGAGAGAATTATTATTCGCAGCGAACGAATTTAAATTCGTCAGGTTTTAGCGAGTATTTGTTAAAGTTTTTTTGCCCTCCAAATTTTTCAATACCTTTATTCCAGAATAAAATACTCAAACTATGAAAAAACAAAACAAACAGCTTCTTTTAAAAGTAGTAAGTACATTGATAGCTATTCCTGTTTTATTAATCATTTTTGCATTGGTTGCCATAGGTCCAGTTGATACTAGTAGAAGTAATTGTAAACAGGTAGAAGGGGTGGTAGAGCAAATATCCGAAGCCACTTCTTATGATATTGTTTTCAAATTAAAGGATGATAATGCCATTTATTATGTCAATCGAGGATTAGAAAGAGGACTAGAGTTGAATGACTTGAAAGCGCAATTAGAAGGCAAAAAGGTAAGCATTTGGCATGCAAAAACAGGCTACCTTGAAGGTGGACATATTACGCAGGTCGAAGCAGGTGAAAAGATTATTTATACAGAATGGGTTGGGGACTTGTAGCATCAAAAAAGGCCATACGATTATTTTTGTTTTAGCACTTACTACTACTTTGTCACTTTGGATTTGGACTGACCTTAGAGATTTTGGTGTTAAGAAAATTATTGAAAAAAGGCAAAGGAGTACCCTTGTTTGAGCATGAAGAATGGCAATTCTGAACCCGAAGGGACGGGATGCCAGTT
>CALJVJ010000230.1 GCA_937974625.1 uncultured Saprospiraceae bacterium | reverse complement strand
GAGCTTATATGGATACCAAAAATTAAACAAATCGGATTGCTGAAAAGGTAATAAATGATTGTTTTTCGTAAATTTGGAATATGAAAAAATTAGAAAGCATTCAAGAATTTTATGAAAGTAGATTTCAATGGATTCCGAATGACCTACGAAATAATTTTGGACATTTTAATGTGTTCCCATTGCAGTCACCAGTAATTGGGGAAGGGGCTAAACCATTAGCCTATGGCAGACGAGAATGGTACAATATTGTTTTAGTTTTTGGTGGTGGGACTTTACTTTGTTCTGATAAGCAGTTTCCAGTAAAAAAACAAGCAATCGTATTTACCAATCCCTATACGCCTTTTGGTTGGAATAAAAGAAATTTCATTACAAGAGGATATTATTGTCTTTTTAACGAACAATTTCTTAAAAAGGACAAGCGTATTATCAATTTTCTCCCATTTAAAACGGACACTTCTCCTTTTTATGAGCTTACTTCAGCAGAGGCAGCCAAGGCAGAAAAGTTATTTTTAAGAATGTTTGAAGAAGTTAATTCTAATTATGAGTACAAATATGATATTGCTAAACTCTTGGTTGAAGAATTAATACATTTAACCATGAAATCCAAGAGTTTCCATATAGAAAGTCCAAGAATTAAAAATGCTTCGGAACGTTTAACCATTCAATTTTTAGAATTATTAGAACGTCAATTTCCCATTGAAGAAAAATTTCAATTAATAAAATTATTAAAAGCGTCCAATTTTGCTAATCAATTGCATGTTCATGTAAATTACCTCAATAAAGCTATTAAAGAAACAACCGAAAAAACGACAACCCAAATCATCAAAGACCGTATTGCACAAGAAGCGAAAACACTTATTCGGCATACTCGATGGAATTTTTCTGAAATCGCTTTTTCTCTTGGCTTCAAAGAAGTGACGCATTTCAATAATTTTTTTAAAAAGGCTACTAAGTTGACGCCTACCCAGTATCGAAATATTTGATTTTTGTAAGCAAATATTCGATTACTATAATTTTATTTAGCATATTATAACGTAGTTTGCCATATAAAAGAAAACACTACGCTAGATAACTTTATAACTATTTTATACGCATCATTATGAAAAAATTACTTTTCGGCCTGTTTTTAATCACCTTCTTTGGTCAATGGTCATTCGCACAAAATCTCACTATCGAACAAGAAGTTACTCAACTATCCAAAGATAAATGGCAATGGATGGCAGACAAAAACGTGGATAAGTTGGCTACTCTTTTTCATGACCAATCAAAATTTGTCCACATGAGCGGCACATGGAATAAGGACAGAGAGCTCGAAATCATTGAATCTGGAAGTATTTGGTATAAACAAGCCGATGTACATGATGTGGTAGTAGAAATTTTTGAGAATACTGCCGTCCTCTGGAATCGCATTACCTTGGTAGCACATGTTAGAGGAAATGATGTGTCAAACGAATTTACAGTCACTGAAATTTATAAAAAAGGAGCAGATGGTTGGAAATTGTTAGATTTGACCTTTAGTAAAGTGCGAGATACTCACAAGATTGCACCAAATGCTAATCTTAAAAAAGAAATCATCCAATTATCCAAAGATAAATGGCAATGGATGGCAGATAAGAATGTCGATAAATTGGCTACCCTTTTTCATGACCAATCAAAATTTGTCCACATGAGCGGCACATGGAATAAGGACAGAGAGCTCGAAATTATTGAAACGGGAAGTATTTGGTACAAACAAGCCGATGTCCATGATGTTACGGTAGAATTATTTGACGATACCGCGGTCCTTTGGAATCGCATTACCTTGGTGGCCCATGTTAGAGGAAACGATGTATCAAACGAATTTACAGTTACCGAAATTTATAAAAAAGGAGAAAGTAACTGGAAATTATTAGATTTAACCTTTAGTAAAGTGCGAGATACACATAGTATCAAACATTAGGCTGTTATAATAGTCTGCATCAAAAGGCATAGCAATAGCTCATCCGAAAGCATTTGCCCATACCCATTTAAAGGAATGTAAGGCATATTGTCTAAAAACAAGCCATTGGAAATAACCGAAAAATGCCCCTAAATGATAAATCGGCAAAAGAGGAAAAATAGTTTTGTGATGACTATCACAAAATTAATGGATGTACCTTGCTTATCTTTGTTTTATTATAAATATAAACTGATTCAATGACTGCCGACTTCACTACCATTCAAAAAATACTACACGAAAAATTTCCACAAATTTCAGACAGAAGGTTGCAAGAAGAAATCGCAGAAGTTGGAAAGTTGATGCACTTTGGAGTGGGTGATGTAATGTTAGATTATGGCAGTTATATCAAAATGGTACCGCTGATAGTAAAAGGTAGCATTAAAGTAAATCGAGAAGATGCCATAGAAGGAAAGGAATTATTACTTTATTTTTTGAATGCAGGGGATACTTGTTCCATGTCCTTTACTTGTTGCATGATGGATAAAAAGAGCGCCATTAAAACAGAAGCGCTTGAACCCACAACTATTATTGGTATTCCCATCAAATATGTAGATGAATGGATGTCTAAATATACTGTTTGGAAAAATTTTGTGATGCGCTCTTATGATAACAAAATGCTTGAATTGGTAAAAGTGATTGATAACATAGCCTTTCGAGGATTGGATGACCGAATGGAAAAGTATTTAAAATCATTGAGTCAATCAACGAATAGTCCTACTTTAAATTATACCCATCAGCAAATTGCAGATGACCTAAATGTGTCTAGAGAAGCTGTATCCCGCTTATTAAAGAAAATGGAGAATTTGGGTATCGTAAAGCTGAGTCGAAATCAGATTACTTACCTTAATTAATTCAAGGTTGCGGACAATTCTTAAAGAAAGTAAACCTGCCTCTGCTGGCATGCATGTGCGTTAATTTTTGGTGCATTTTACTTGCTTCGCCGTAAAATTTCCAAAAATTGCCTTATTTCCTTTCATTGTCCGCAACTTGGGTTAATTAATCTTTAAGCAAGTCAATTATTTTATTGGAGCGGATTAAAATTTCGCATTACTTTATAACAATGAATCTCAAAGCTTTTGTACCAGCCTTGGATTGGCTGGCTAATTATAAAAAGGAACATTTTAAAGGTGATTTATCGGCTGGATTAACCGTTGGTGTGATGCTAATTCCACAAGGAATGGCTTATGCGATGATTGCTGGATTACCACCTATTTATGGTTTGTATGCGAGTACGCTGCCATTAATAATTTATGCACTTTTAGGAACGTCTCGCCAATTGGCAGTCGGTCCAGTCGCCATGGTCTCTTTGTTGACTGCAGCAGGAATAGGAACGATGGCAACAGGGGGAACCGCTACTTATATTGCATTGGCGATTACCTTAGCTTTTTTAGTTGGGTTGATTCAGTTTTTACTCGGTGTTTTTCGACTAGGCTTTTTAGTTAATTTTTTATCTCATCCAGTAATAAGTGGTTTTACCTCAGCGGCAGCTTTGATTATTGGTTTAAGTCAATTAAAGCATTTGTTGGGTATTGATTTAGGGCGAAGTCACCATGTTCATGAGATTTTATTAGAAGCTTTTGAAAGAATAGGAGAGCTGAATTGGGCAACTTTTGCCATAGGAATTGGTGGAATTATCTTGATAAACGGTATTAAAAAAATCAATAAAGCCATACCAGGGTCTTTATTGGCAGTTGTTTTCGGCATTTTAGTGGTAATGGGTTTTGGTTTAACCGAGCAGGGCGTTAAAATTGTGGGCGAAGTACCACAAGGTTTGCCTTTTTTTGCTATGCCTGATTTTAGTATGGCTACTATAAAAGCCTTATTGCCCGTTGCTTTAGCGATTTCCTTGGTAAGTTTTATGGAAAGTATTGCCGTTGCTAAGGCCATTCAAGCCAAACATAAAGACTATAAAGTAGTGCCAAATCAAGAACTAATTGCCTTGGGTTTAGCCAACATTGGTGGTTCGTTTTTACAATCCTACCCAGTTACAGGTGGATTTTCACGAACAGCAGTAAATGACGAGGCGGGAGCAAAAACGGGAATGGCTACGATAATTAGTGCAGGACTGATTGTTTTGACTTTGCTATTTCTAACCCCACTATTTTATTTCTTGCCCAATGCCATTCTAGCCTCTATTATTATGGTCGCTGTTTTTGGTTTGATTGATATAAAAGAGGCTCGGCATTTATGGAGCGCTAATCGCTCCGATTTTTGGATGTTGGTTGCTACCTTTATTGCCACCCTAACTTTAGGAATCGAACAAGGAATTGGCATTGGTGTGGTACTTTCTTTAGCCATGATTATATTCCGAACGACTCGACCGCATATTGCCGAATTAGGCAAAGTACCAGGAACGCATTTTTACAGAAATGTAAACCGTTTTGAACAAGTAGAGGAACGAAAAGATTTATTAATTTTCCGATTTGATGCACAACTTTATTTTGCAAATACTAGCTTTTTTAGAGACAGTTTAGAAGAATTAGTAACAGAAAAAGGAACGGCTTTAAAAACGATTATTCTTTGTTTTAATAGCATCAATAATATAGACAGTAGTGCTGCACATGCCATAGAAGAAATAGTAGAAGATTATAAATCTAATCACATCAAAGTAATATTTACAGGTGTAAGAGGCCCTGTTAGAGATGCTATGGAAAGAGCACACCTAATGGAGAAAATTGGGACTAAAAATTGTTTTATGGGCATCCAAGAAGCGGTTGATTTTATCCATGGGGAAGAATCTAAAAATGGGAAAACGTTGGACGAATATACCTTGCAAACGAACACTTGAGGTAATAATGAAATATAGATGATGCCTGCTTACCAATAGGTAGAAACGATGATTTGGTCAAATACTGAAAATATTTACTTCTTTTCGGGTGTAATAAAATACAATCATAGATTAATAGCTCTCTCTCAAACAAAATTGACAAAAATCATAATAAACTAGTGACTTTCTACACTAACTATCCTTCTCTTTATTTACAATTTTTCATAGTAATTAAAAAATAATTCCTAGTGTGAAGTACATCACTGAAATAAGTCAACTTTACCCATAATTTTGTATACAAGTAATAAACCTATTGTTAATTAAGGGAATAGGAAAAATATAACTTACTTAAGATAAAAATAAATTCAGATTCTTCAGAGTCAAAGAATTAATTAGCTCACGCTCTTTTTGTCTCTGGACAAAAGCCAGCGCGGTTTAAAATGAACCTCTGAGTTATCTTATTTCTTTGACGAGAATCTAAATTTATTTTTATCGCGTTCCTTACCCACTTGACGGATTCTTTTGCCTTGCTAAAAGAAAAATAACCTCGTCATTTTTGGCACCTAATTTATTTCCTACCCCCTAAACAAAATATAAAATGGATTTACAAAAAATAATCAATCAAGAAAGTACCACTATTGTAGACGTTCGAGAACCTTTTGAAACCATTTTGGGCAAAGCAAAAGGGGCAATAAATATTCCTTTAAGAAAAATCGCCGAAAGGATAGTAGAATTTCGAAAAATGACCAAGCCTATTGTAGTATATTGTCGTAGCGGGAATCGAAGTGGGCAAGCCATGAATTACTTGAAAGCACAAGGAATAGAGGAAGTTTATAATGGAGGCAGTCTTTCAGAAGTTAAAGCTTTATTAAAAAATAAAACAACCGTTTAAAATAATTTTTGA
>CALJVJ010000229.1 GCA_937974625.1 uncultured Saprospiraceae bacterium | reverse complement strand
ACAGGACGGTCTGCGGTCAATATTAATAAAGGAATTTTTTGATAAAAAGCTTCTGCTATGGCTGGTGCAAAATTTAAGGAAGCAGTCCCTGAAGTACAGGTGATAATAACAGGTTTGCGTGTTTGTTGGGCGATACCCATCGCAAAGAAACCTGCGACTCGTTCATCAGGAATACTGATACAATCAAAATTGCCATGTTCTCCAAAGGAAATAACTAAAGGGGCGTTTCTAGAACCGGGAGAGATAATGACTTGTTCAATGCCTTTTTGAGCACAAATTTCTACAAGATTTCGGATATGTGGCTTATTTGAAAGCATGATAGAGGTGTCAGGTTTTTGGTGTCAGGTGTCAGGTTAGGATATGCCTTACCTGACACCCGATACCTGATACCCAAGACCTAATCAAGCAAATTCTTCCAAATATACTTTTTCGATAACGCTAGACAAAGTTTTGGCTTTCATTTCTGTTTCTTCCCATTCTTTTTCTGGGTCGGAGTCGGGTAGGATACCTCCGCCTACGTATAGTGCAAAGGAGTCTTTCATGACTTGCATACATCGAAGATTGACAAATAGATTGGTTTCTTCATTTAAATTAACAGGACCCAAAAAGCCACAGTAATAGTCTCTGGTATGCGGTTCTTGATTAATGATAAATTCCTTAGCAGATTGTTTTGGCATGCCACAAACGGCAGGACTTGGATGTAAATCAGAGACTAACTCATACACTTGACCTTTAGGATTGAAAGAAAAATCAGTGTGTAGATGTAAAACATTTCCTGCTTTCACTGTTTTACGTTCAGATTTTTTAAAGTCAATACTTTTATTTTGTAGAATTCTTTGAAAATATCTTTCAACTATAGATTGTTCTTCTATTTCTTTACTTCCCCATCGAACTTCTTCCAGTGGTAAACCCAAATCTCTTTGTGTTCCTGCCAAGGCCATCGTATGGGCTAAGCCATTTTGAGTATATAAAATTTCGGGAGAAGCACCAATCCAACAACCTTCATTGGCAATATTGACTAGATAGATAAATGCAGTAGGGTAGCTTGCTTTTAAAGCCTCAAATAAATGATATAGATTTCCTGGTGTCGTATTAATTTTCTTGATTCTAGAAAAGATTAGTTTTTTAAAACGTGCTTTTGTGGCGCCAATAAATTGATTGACCTTGCTTATATAATCTTTTTTGGCAATAGCTTTTACCGTATTAGTATAGGTTGAATGGAAACTAACTTTCGCATTTTTTATCACTTCCTCGCTTTTGATGAACACACTAGGTTTGCCACTTGACCGGGTGAACGGATAGAAGACAAAGCCTTTCTTTTTAAAGGTATCATCGTTAAGCAGACTATAGCCATTGTCTTTTTGCTTCACCAAAAAGTGGTCTACCTGATTAGGTAAGCGATAGAGCGCAAAGGTGGTTTTATCTGTTAGTGGAATCAATTTATGCACAGTAGTTTTTTTCAGCTGCTTAATAAAGGTTTATACAAATATACAAACTTTCAATTTTTTCTGAAAGTTTTATAAGTTAAACTTTATAACTTTCTTTTTTGTTCGATTTCGCTGAATTTTTTTTGTAGGCGTTTCTTCGAATTCATCTACAAAATAAATGACTTTTGGTTGCTCAAATTTAGATAAAACTTGCTTTAAGTCAAGCTTTAATGCATTTATTTTTTTTGTTATCCATTCCTTACTTTCTATGATTAAAATAACTTTGTTTTCTAGTTTTTTGTCTGGAATAGAGGTGATGAAAAAGCGATAAGGAATGATTTTTTCAAGAATGGCCTCTATTTTTTCTGGGAAAACCTTGATTCCACCGGTATTAATGACATTATCAAATCGCCCCAGCCATTCAAATTGTTGCTCATTTTTTAAATCGACTATATCATTTGTGATAATAATTTTTTCCGATAGTTTGGGCGCATCAATTTTTAAACAACCTCTTTTATCTGTAGATAAGTTAATATTGGATAAGGCTTCGAAATAAGCCGTTTGGTGAGGACCGTTTAATTTTTTTATGGCTACATGGGTAATCGTTTCCGTCATGCCGTAGGTGGCATAGCATTGGGTAGAAATCAGCTCTAATTTTTCATTTAGTTGAGCATCTACTTTACCTCCACCGATAATTAATTTTTTGATTAAGGAAAATTTATCTGAATTTTCTTCAAAAATAGTAGCGACTTGCAAAGGAATCATGGCGGCAAAATCTATGGGGCGATTAATGGCTGCCATAGGATTCCCTTTAGGCGGAACTAACTGCAAATCTAATCCCCACATCATTGCTCGAACGACCATCATTTTGCCTGCAATATAATCGCAAGGCAAACAGAGTAAAGCTTTTTGACCACTCTTAAAATCAAAATATTTACCCGTCATAAAGGCACTGTTCATCATGCGTTCTTTGGACAACTTAATTTTTTTAGGTTTGCCTGTAGACCCTGAAGTTTGGACAGTGACAAAATCCTCCTCATTAATCCAATCTGTAATGAATTTATGTAAGCTTTTTTGCCAAGCTGTAGCTGTAGTATCATTTTTTATCCATGCTCCTTCTAATAGTGCATCATTGGTATAGTTGAAGCCATTAATAAGAAGAGATACATAATTTCTTTGGAAAGGCATGATGAAATGATGAATGATAAACGATAAATGATGCCTGTCTACCGACAGGTAGAAATTCGTCAAATTGAAAATTAATGCATTTTTTGAGAAGCGTAAATACTTCTAGTTCATAACCAACTAATCCGAGGTAGCAAATTTTTTGTCATAATGTACAACGGCATTAAACCAGGCTGCCCTAGAGGTGCGAAATAGCCAAATGAAAAATATGGCAGATATACCAATTAAAACTAAAGTAGTTCTATTGACACTCCAACCTAAACCCATAATACATGCACCACCAAAAATTACACAAAAAAAGCCCCAAAAAATATAAGAGATAAACAT
>CALJVJ010000228.1 GCA_937974625.1 uncultured Saprospiraceae bacterium | reverse complement strand
CCTCTAAAATTTTCTTTGTCTGGTGCTAGGTACTTAGCATATGAATTGCGATTGGGACTGTGTTTTCCAGCAACTGTAAACGGAGTAGCATTACAATTTTGTACCCATCCAGATTTTGGATTTTTGACATAGACCATTTCTTTGAGTTTATGCAATCCATTCCAATCTGTTGCTGGATTACTACCATCAATCAGCCCATTATAGTCATAAGTTGGATTTCGTTTGGGAATAAAGTTGCCATGCCAATAGCCAATATTTCCCTTATTGTCGGCATAGACCGTATTATTGGAAGAGTTGGTGCGAATTTTCATGGTTTTCTTAAATTGTCGATAATTCTTCGCTTTGGTTCTTAAAAATGATTGACGTAACGCATCTAAAGGCCGTTCCATCATTCTAAAAGTAATCCATTTATCTCCTTGCTTCCTAATCACTGGTCCATGATGGGTTTTATAAAAAGTAAAACTTTTTTCTGCTAACTGATTTCCTTTTTTATAAGGAATGTTTACCGTTTTTTCAGTGATTGGTCGCCATTCATTACCATATTTATATTGAAATTGCCCCTCTTTCTTTTGAATGGTTTCTTCATAGTGGTCTATGCAATCGGCATAAGTAGAGGTATGCATCCACCCACAATTTTCATTAAAACCTTGATAAATAAAAAACTGACCCCAAGTGACTGCTCCGTAGGCTTTTAGTCCTTCTTCACTATTAACATGTAATTCTGACCTGAAATAATAAGATGTGTGTGGGTTGATTAAAAATAAAGAATTTCCAGAAACTGATTTGGAAGGGTGGATAGCAAATCCATTTGAGCCTGTTGGTGCTTCTTCTAATGCCCAACGGTCATCTATATAGCTTAATGCTTCTTTCCCATAAAAATTTTCTAATCCACGAAGAGAAATGCGAGTAATATCCCCCCCAATGCTACCTTCACTAAAATAAAAGGGCATCCAATTGTGGAATCGAGTCAACAGTTTTGGTTGAACTTCTGGATGGGTATGCAGGTAATAGTTAACACCATCCGCAAAAGCATCACATAATTTTTTCATCCATGTTGGACTTTTATCATAATAAGCTTTTGCTGTTGTTTCATTCATGAACATGGCGGCTCGCAAATCATGGTAGAGATAATCTGGACCAAATGCGGCGGACATCCTGCCCAAGGCGTCAATATAATTATGTTCTAAACGGTAAAAGTCATCTTCGCATTGGGCGTAGAGCATCCCAAAAATAGCATCTGCATCTGTTTTTCCGTAAATATGTGGCGTATCCCAGTTATCTCTAATGATTTCTATATTTTTTGCTTGTTGTTCCCAACGGGCTATTTCTTCAGGTTGAAAGGAGGCAACACTTTGACTATAAAGGGGAGTGGCGCATAGTAGAAATACCACGGTGTGGAGTAGATAATTTCTCATAATAGATTAAGCTGATTAGGAATAATGGTGAAAGTAATAAAAAAGGGGTATTCCTACTAATTAGCAGATAATCAATTCTTGAAGATAGGTGAAATTGAGGCGGAGGAAACATGCAGACATAAAAAAACCGTTTACTAAATCAATTTTAGTAAACGGTTTTTTTATGCTAAATGAAAGCTTGTTTATTCGCAACCCAATTCTATTTGGGAAAATAAATCATTATTTGGAAAACAGAATCCTGATAAAACTCGCTCTGGAACGTAACGATTAAGGTTTGGGTCTCTAAGACCTGATTCTAAAAACACCGTCAAATCTTCTACCTGTTGGTCGGAAAGATTTAATGGCTTGAACTGACGTGCTACTTGCTCAGTAGGCACATCTGAGTTTTCAGGAATTCCTTCATTAAAATATTCTACTACTTCTTTTAAGCTATATTTGCTACTTCCGTGAAAGTAGAATGGGGAGTCCCCCAAGTTATATAATTGAGGAATTTTGAATTTGTGATTATCTTCTGCTTTGCCACTATATTCTCCTCGCCCCAGATTTCTGACATCCTCTTTAGAAGTATTAAATGCAACACCTGTTTGGTATAAATCATTTACACCTAATGCATAAAATTCATTGGCTCCTAAGTTCTTTTCTTTATGGCAGTGATAACATTTTGCATCTGAAAAGAAAACGAGCGCGCCTCTTTTTTCTTGTTCCGAAAGTGCCTCTTTATCTCCTTTTAAATAATCTTGGAAAGGAGACTGATTGGTTAATAAAGTTCTTAAATAAGCAGAAATTGCAAAGGCTGCATTTCGTTTGCTGTATCTTTCTTCATCGGAGTCCTCTGCAAAAGCTTGGTCAAAATAAGTTCGATATCCATAATCATCTAACACCTCTTCTGTGATTTCCATACGGTGTACTTCTAATCCTTCAATATTTTGAGTTTCTAATGCTGCAAATCCTTCTTCGTTGACGTGTAAGGTAGGGTCTAAATCCCAACGGTCTTCTGTTCCAACATTTACACCAGTACTACCAAATCTTCCATTCCAGGTGGTGTTTTCCACATAGGCTACATTCAATACACTTAAAGGGCGTACACTCTGAACATCCATTTCAAAATCTCGATAGGCTGCTAACTTTGACCGATTTTCTCCATTACTACCAAACCCAATTCCTCCATCTGCAATGCCTTGTGGGGTTCCTGGTCTGAAACCTGCGGAAGGCACATGACAGGATGCACAAGAATAGGTTTTTTTACCAGCTTCTTTGGTCGGAGACAAAGCTATACCTGTTTCAAAAAAAAGCATTTTACCTAATTCAACTTTTTCTTTTGTTAAAGGATTTCTCGGGTCTTGTGGAATAGAAGCGAAGTCATCACTTTCTGGCAAAATAAAGTGGCTTAAGTCATTAGATTTGGATGCTCTAACTACAGAAGAAGCCAATAACTGGTCAAGTGGTGTGTCTAAGTAAATTTTATCTTGGTTACAAGCCGCTATCAAAATACAGGCGGATAATATTCCGAGTAAACGTAATTTCATAATTTTCTGTTCAAAGGATCACAATTTATATCAGTACTTTTATTGTCTATATAAGCAGTATTTTCTTATTTAAGATTGCAAAATTTAGACCTAAAATCACTCCTATTTGTAAGAAAAAAGTAAAATTCATTTAGAAATATATAAGATTCTGACAACCAATATATTGTAAATGAAATAATTATTCATTTCTTTTTTGCGCTAATAAAATTTTTATAGATGTAATGGACTTAATGAATTTAAATGCTAGAATATCCTAGATATAGGTTTATCAACCCTATCTTTTGCAGGATAGCATTATTTTTCTTAAACGGTTTGGGAATGATGGTGATGGATGCTATTTCTATAAAGTATTTAAATAGCTTTTAGTAGGAAGTCTTTTGTTTACAAAATCGCTAGGATTTCGTGAATGCAAATGTATATACAATTTAATAAAAAATCAATATATCAGACTCCTTTTTTATACTTATTACCGGGTTTGGAATGGATGCCACGGTTTACTTACGGTTGGAATAATCTTTTTGGTTGTTTATTTATAAAATAAATATATATAATGTCACAAATTTAACAAAAGTCGCTCTTTTTGGGTTTAATGAACCTAATTTTAAGATAAAACGACTGTTAGCTACTTAAAAGCTAATCGTAATTAACCTATTGTAGCTATCTAGTCAGGGATGTTGATAATTTAAAAGCTCAAATACAAGTATCAAGCTCAAGTTCAAAATTCCCACTATAAGCGGTTTGAAACTTGAGCTTGATGCTTGAACTTGAGTTTTATTAACTTAATTATTCACTGCTATTAATTGCTTTGCAACTAACAACCATTTTCATGTTCGTTATTTAATATCCTTTTCGTTCCATTCCTGGTTGTTCAATTTCAAATTCCTCTTTTTTCTTTTGCTCTGCTACCATTTTTTTAACATCTTCCAATAATTGTTTTGAATCATATACCACACCATCCTTAACCGTATATTTTACACCACCGACTCGAACGACTTCATTGTCTTCTGTTAATTTAATAGCTCCTGTTCCATACAGGACTTTTAGATTCTTTAATGGATTTTCTTCTATGATGGCAAAATCTGCTAATTTTCCTACTTCTACTGTCCCAATTTCATCTTCCATGCCTAGCGCTTCTGCTCCGTTTAAGGTGGCAGAACGAATTACTTCTAAAGGATGGAAACCTGCTTCTCTTAATAATTCTAATTCTCGGATATACGCAAATCCATATAATTGATAAATAAAACCTGAATCTGAACCTGCCGTAACTCTTCCTCCTCTGTTTTTGTATTCTCTGATGAAAGTCATCCATAATTGATAATTTCTTTTCCACGCTACTTCTTCTTCTGTCCCCCAGTAATGCCAGTACGACCCATGAGAAACTTTACTTGGCGTATAAAAACGCCAAAGTGAAGGCATGGTGTAAGTCTCATGCCATTCCAATCGTCTAGTTTTATGCAAGTCCCGACTCGCTTCATAAATATTGAAAGTCGGGTCAATAGTGAAATCCAAATCTAATAATTCTTGCATCACCTTATTCCAATGGTCGGAATAGGGCTCGGCAGCTTGTTTCCACAATCTACCTGCTTCTCCAAAACGATGTTGTTCATTTTGATAATTATAATCTAGTGGGTAATCTTGAACGGTTCTGTCAGAAAAAAGGGCTTCTGGCAATCCATACCAATGTTCCATTGAGGTTAAGCCTGCTCTAGCAGAATTTAAAACATTCCAACGACCGACATCCATTTGGGCATGGTGGCAAGCTGACCTTAGTCCTAACTTTTTATTTTCTTCCAATGCAGCTTGCATAATTTTTGGAGGCGCACCAAAAAATTTGATGCCATCTGCTCCTTTCTGCGCATTATCTCTCACCCATTGTCGAGCCATCTCTGGTGTGCTAATGCCTTCTTTTGCACCCATTCCAAATGCAGTATATGCTTTAATCCTTGGGGCAGTAATTTCATTATTATCACTACGACGTTTTTGGTCCAACACCCAATCTAAGCCATTTCCCGCTGAGGGGTCTCGAATGGTGGTAATCCCATGTGCCATCCATAACTTAAAAACATATTCTGCATCAGCTCCTTGAGATTTACCGCCAATGTGTCCGTGCATATCCACAAAACCTGGAAGCAAATACATGCCTGTACAGTCCAATTCTTTTCCACCTTCTGCTAATTGTGGGCGTTTTTCTTCATTAATTTCTACTCCTGGATAGCCAACAACATTGATGCTTTTAATACGATTGCCTTCGACCACAATATCAACTGGGCCTCTTGGTGGCGCTAAATTTCCGTTAATTAGCGTCACGCCTCTGATTATCAATTGACTATGAGGACCATCTCCCCTAAATCTATCTGGTGCTTTTCGGAGTTCT
>CALJVJ010000227.1 GCA_937974625.1 uncultured Saprospiraceae bacterium | reverse complement strand
TTAGTCTTCTAATTTCGTTAAAAATACCTGCCTCTGCCGGCAGGCAGGCTCGCCATAGCGGTGCTATGTCTGGAGGCACCCCATCCGTAAACGGTTCATTCGCTTTACGAATTCATGCCTCATTAGAAAACAAAATAACTGTGTATCATGGTCTAACTTATTTAATTTTCATTTCTAAGAGGTAGCTGCGATTTTTAAAATTTGTAGTTTATTTTTTCTTGGCCCACCAAATTTCGTTTTAAGCTCATCTTTCCTATTACAAAGCTTTGTCGAACTACCAAACCCGTTAAAATGAAACAATTCTTGCCAATTTTATTGCTTGTCCTATGCTATGCCTGTTCCAATCAACAAACTAAAGAAATTCCTTACACCATCATCAAAGGCAAAATATTAAGGACGCCCCCTCCAGAAAACAGAAAGCAGATTAATGGAATAAATTGGGCTGAAATTACAAAGAGGCAAAAAAAAATTGGCCTAATTACCAATGTCATGCGTTCTGGTCTTAATACCCCTAACCATAATGGTGTTTTAGACAAGGAAGGAAATTTTCATTTTATAGTTGAAATTAAAGAACCTACAGAGGTTCGATTAAATTATAATAGACTAAACATTCCCTTTTATGTCGAACCTGGCAATGCAATAAACATAGTGATGGACTTGACTAAAGAGGATAATCCAGTAACTATCACTGGTGATAATGAGCACATCAGTCGAAAATTCATAGAATTTAACCAACTCTTTAAAGATAGTTTTAACGTTGAATTAAATGCCACCCTATCTTATGCCATCCCTAATGAATTTAAAACTCAGCGAGCCAAAATTACTAAACGAATCCGTCAAACTACCCAAGCTTTTTTAAAAGCTAATGCAGGCAATGAGGTTTTAGACAATTGGACGTACAATCATGCAGAATATCGAATTGCCATGGATTATATGAAATATGCCTTTAGAACATTTGGTTTAGGTCAATATAGCACCAAATTAAAAGGTGGTCTTGGTGACCATTATTTTGATTTCTGGGACGAATTTCTTGTCAATAATCCTTCAGCTATTGGTAATCTAAATTTTCAAAATTACTTACAATTTTATCGAAAATATGTAATGGCAAAGTTGAGGCAAACATCCCCATATCAAGATTGTGTGAATTTACCTACTTGTAATGAATTTGAAATGGAAGTCGACCAATTAAGCCATGCTTTGACTGGAAGAACTAAAGACTTGACCCTATCTCAGGAGACTAATTATCACTTGGAAAGGAACAATAATGCTTTTATCAAAAATGGTTTTACTAAATATTTAAGTGAAATTTCAGATTCAATAATCATTAAAGATTTACTCACAAGAAAAGATTTACTATATGAAGAAAGAGATTTTGAATTTCCTAAAAATGCTTCCTTAATTCAATCAGATGCTTCTGGTAAGGAAATTTTAAACAACATCATTCAACGACATCCTAATAGTGCTACGCTTCTGTATTTTTGGAATACTCAGAGAGAAATTGCTTGGTATTATGATAGCAAATCTCAACTACAAGACGTCTGGAAAAGTTTGGATAGCTTAGAAATTAAATTGGTTTTAATGACTCATCACTCCACCCCAAATATTTGGAAAGAAAAAATAGAAGAATATGGGTTAATTGGGGACCTATGGCATCTAACAGATGAACAATTCTCATTTTTTGAGACCTATTTTCAAAATAATAGACAACCACATATAAATTATGATAAAATCTATGACCGCGAAAATTTCCTTTTATTAATTGATAAAAATCAAAATTTGAATACGATTAATGATATTTCTTTTCGGGAAAGTAATTTTACTTGGTTAAATATGCTACCAAGTCAATTTAAATATCTGATAAAAAAACAACGCAAAGCTCAAATTACTACGGAGTCGCAGTGAATTCTTTTAGCTGAGTCAAAATTTCATTTACTGACAATTGCTCAATACATTTAAAATGTCCTTTGGGGCAATCGGTATACCCAATTTTTGAACAAGGTCTGCAAGGCAAATTTTTCACTTCTATGATAGTATTTACATCCATGCCTTTTGGATAATAAGGAACCATCCCAAATTCTGGAACGGTATTCCCCCAGATAGAAACAATTGGTTTTCGAAAGGCCGCCGCAATATGCATTAATCCGGTATCACCAGTTAAAACAACACTCGCATTTTTAACAATAGCTGCAGATTCTAAAAGGCTACATTTTCCAACCAGGTTGATTACCCTATTTTTAGTTTTCTTTTCTAAAGATTTCAAGTTTCTACTACCCAATAAACTTTCACTTCCCCACGATGCTTTCCCCCTTTGGAGGGGGTCAGGGGGAGGAAATCTACCCAACAATTGCTCTATCCGCTGTGCTTTCTCTAGCTCTTGCTTGCCGCCTAATAAAACAAAAGGGTAATTTATGGATTGACAGACCTCCACAATTTTTTCAATTGTCAATGCTTTGGTATTTCTGCCTGCACCTATTGGAAGAGCGATGTATTGCTTTTTCTTCCCC
>CALJVJ010000226.1 GCA_937974625.1 uncultured Saprospiraceae bacterium | reverse complement strand
TCTACCTCTACTATTTTTTCTACTTCTTTGATAATTGGTTTTCCCACTACAGCAGTGCCACCTCCTTGAATTTTAAATCCATCATTCATTACATCTACATATGCTTTTTTTGTGGGTGCACTTACGTAATTATGCCCGCCTAATTTGACATTTAGCTTAGTCACTTTTGCTGCTGTTTTAGAAGGCTTTTTATACACATCAATTTCATTCAACTCAACACCAATCACTCTCAATTGGATGGCTGCTTGTCGCAGTTGTAAATCACTATCTTTCCGAGCATTTGCATTTAAGGCGACAGCATGAAAATCTTGTCCTTTTAAAATATCTTTTACCAAATTGGTCAATACACCTTTGGGACCAAATTCCACAAAAATTCGTCCACCCGCTTGATACATGTTTTCTACCTGGTTCTTAAATAAAACAGGTTTTAAAATATGGCCTTGTAATATATTTTGAATAGCTGCGGTATCATTTGGATAAGCCGTACTCGTTGTATTTGAATAAACAGGTATTTTGGGACTATTAAATTTTTGACTGGCTACAAAAGCAGCAAATGGCTTTTGGGCATGACCAACAAATTGGGTATGGAAAGCTGCCGAAACGGGTAATGGAATAACGGTAAATCCATTTGCTTTTAAGGTATTAGCCGCATTATCTATCGCTGCATTACTACCACCTAAAATGACTTGGTTGGTAGAATTCACATTAGCAATCGTTACGCCTTGTAAGCTTGTAATTGCTTGTTCGACCTGTGCCAACGGCGCTTTTACAGCCAACATTGTTCCTGTCTCTGCATTTGGGTTGGTCGCTGCCATAGCTGCTCCTCTTGCTTTTGCTAAAGCTAAAAAAGTGGCGTCATCATAAACACCTGCTGCCCATAATGCGGTCAACTCTCCGAAACTATGTCCTGCGGTAAAATCAGACTTAAAACCAGACTGCTGCAAAATCTTATATAAGCCCATACTCAAAGTACCGATAGCAGGTTGAGCATTTTGGGTTTTTGTTAATTCAAGTTGCTGTGCTTTTTCTGCTGCTTTATTGAAAACTGGAATCGGGAAAATATTTTTGGTTATACGTTCTTTCCCCTCTTTTTCAAAAGCAATATCTATTTTTTCAAAACTTTCTAATAATGGAGGGAAGGCATTGGCTATCTCCTTTCCCATTCCTACATATTGCGAACCTTGACCTGAGAATAAAGCCACAACTTTTGTGTTCGCAGCGACTCCATTTGCTCGGTAATAAATACCTTTGGGATGTTCCCAATTTGGCGCACCATCTTGTAAGTTTTTGATAGCTATTGCTAAAAATGCTTTACATTCTTCTGCATCGGTCACCACAAAACCAAGTCTTGCTTGGTGTTCTGCAATTGCTCCTTTATTACTTATGTCTACTAAAGACTTAAATGCTTTTTCACCATCCTTTTCAATACTTTGCAAGCCATTTTGGCAAATTGTCAATAATTCACTCGGTGTATTTGCATTCAACAAAACGGACTGAAAAGGTTGGTGAATTCTGTAGGTTGAGGACTGCGATTTCGTATACTCTTCCATCGCAATGTGGACATTAATTCCTCCAAAACCAAAGGCACTTACACTTGCTCTCCGAGGTGTTTGCCCTCGCATCCAAGGCCTAGTTGCCGTATTAATATAAATCGCTGAATTTTCAATATCAAACTTGGAATTGGGCTGCTCTACATTGATAGTCGGTGGCAATACTTTATGGTGTAGTGCTAAAATCGCTTTGATAAATCCTGCTGCTCCTGCTGCTGCTTTGGTGTGTCCAATTTGAGATTTCACCGAACCCAATGCAATGTGCTGCTTTTGTGGATTGTCTTTTCCAAATACCATTTGCATGGAATTAAATTCTGTTGGGTCACCCGCTCCAGTCCCTGTTCCATGCGCCTCTAATAACCCAACTGTCTTTGGGTCATACCCCGCTTCTTCATAAGCTCTTTCGATAGCCATTGCTTGTCCAGAAGAACGTGGTGCATAGACGGATTTAAATCGACCATCACTTGACGTTCCAATACCTTTTATGACTGCATAAATTTGGTCCCCATCTCTTTCCGCATCTTCTAATCTTTTCAAGACTATCATTCCCAAACCTTCTCCAATCAACATGCCATCCGCTTTATCACTAAATGGGCTGATATTACCTGATTTTGAAAATGCAGGGGTTTTAGAAAAAGACATATACATAAACGGTGAATTGTCGGTATCGACACCACCGGTTAACATCATATCTGCTCGACCTTCGACCAATTCACTCAATGCCATTTTAATCGCACTCAAAGAGGCGGCACAAGCTGCATCTACCACAGAATTGATTCCACCAAGGTCAAAACGATTCGTAATTCTACCTGAAATTACATTACCTAATAAGCCTGGGAAAGAATTTTCATTCCAACCGACATAGGCTTTTTTCATCTTATCGACAATTCTAGGAATATCTGTTTCTGCTATGCCACTCGCTCTCAATGCTTTTTCCCAAATTGGATATTGTAATCGGGCAATCAATGGCGTAATCAATTTTTGACCACCGCCGACGCCTAATAAAACACCGGTTTTATCTTTTAACTCCCTTGTGAATTTAGGGTTCTTTTGTCCATACCCCGCATCTTCTAATGCATCTCTTGCAGCTACTAATCCCAATAATTGGGAAGCATCCGTCACCTCTAAAATATTTGGTGGTAAACCAAACTCCATTGGATTAAAATCAATGTCTGGCAAAAAACCACCTCTTTTACAATAGGTCTTGTCTGGCGCTCTCATGTCAGCATCATAGTAATCCTCAATCGCCCAACGACTCGCAGGCACATCCGTTATACTATCCTTGGCCTGAATGATATTATTCCAAAATTCTTCTACGTTCTTGGCATCTGCAAAAAGGGCAGACATACCGATAACGGCAACGGGTGTTTTTCTAAGTGAATTATCTAGATTCATATTTATCTTTTAGAAGTCAGACCATTTCATTGTCAGACCATAAATTTCATTTATTATCAGAAGTCAGATTTTACACCATCCTAAATCTGACAGTCGAAGACGGTCTGACAGCAAAGCGGTCTGACCTCTCTCTTCTTTTAAATCGTTACTCGAAATAACTCCTCTTCCATCTGCAATATCTCTAAGCCTTTTTCGGTACAAAGTCCTTTTAAATAAGGGATTAAAATACCGAAGGTTAGGCGTTCTTTGCTGAACTTTTCTAAAGGGAATTGATTGGTGTCTTTTAATAATTTAAGCATCGTCAGGACAGTTTTTGCCGTCACTTCTACATCCATATTTTTTACAAAAACACCATCATTAATCCCCCACTCTGCTAAATCTGCTAAGTTTTGATGGGCAAAATTTCCTGTCTTTCTATAAGATTCATTCAATAAGCCAGGATAATAATGCAGGATATCATTGAAAAAATTTGGATTGACCACATTCGCTCTTCTGATAATATGGTAAAATAATTTCCCCATTGCGGTAATCGCATTGTCTGCCTCTTCCATCATCTGCTCATTCTCTGCTTTTACTTTTGCATGATAAACGGCTAGACATGCTTTCAATAAAGCCGTTTTGTCTGGAAAAAATTTATAAACGGTTCGTTTAGAGGTGTGTAGTTCTTTCACAATGCGGTCGATAGTGACCGACTTTACTCCATTCTTTAGGAATAATTTAGTAGCTGTATGAATTATTCTTTCTTCTTGGGTTAACATATTTTTTGTGCTAGTATCCCTTCTTTTTTATTAAAAAATTAGTTCCTCAATACTAGTGGTAATATTTTTGTTTCCGTAGTACCACACAAATAACAGTATTTTTTTTCAATTTGTTGTCATGTATTGAAAAAAATAATAGAAAAAAGGAGATTTATTTTTATTAGAACTATTTTGTCAGCTGTTTTAGATACCTGCTAAACAATTTGAACTAAAGCGTAGTTAGTTGTATAAAACAATTATTGGTACTGCTTTCTTAAAACAAAACTTTATGCCCATTTCTAGATTATGCCTACTCTTTTTTGCTTTTGCTTTTTCACATTCCTCCTGCGCCAATCAAAAAATCATAAACCCCAGCCCCAAAATTAGTTTTGATATCAATGCCATAGACAATGATGGCTTAGTCGGTCCTCCTGATGGAAAAGTATCTCTCAATTACGAATTTTGCATCCCTGCTGATAATAAATATATTAATGAAATTCGACAAATTGACCCAAGCGTGAAGTTTCATAAAAAATCTAAAGGACGTGTTGGTTGTAGCAAAATGGAATGGCTTTGTATTGGGAATACAGAACAAGAATATCCCCGTTTAAAAATTCATCGATTATCAGAGCTACCTTATATCAAACGGATTCAGCGGACTTATTTTGAATGAAGTTGTTTAAGGTTTTGTTAGGAGACTGATTGTAAGTGCTTGGAAATCAAGATGAAGCTCCTTCATTTTTCCTAGCCAAAGCTACGGGAAACATAAATAGCTATGACCTCGCAAAGCGAATGAACCGCATGCGGACGGGAGGCTGATTTTCAATGACTTGCAAGCACACCATCAGAATAACTTTAAACAACTTCAGTAAGTAAACCAGTACACAGTATACTTGTTGCTATTTAAATCAAAACTATAACAATATTTAGACAAAATTACTTCTTATTTTACTATAAGATTATATTCGATTTATTTTGTTCATTTGCCTTTTTTATTTGTACTTTGAGCCTTCAAAAGTATAAACTTCGCTATAATTTTATTATTTAAAAAACCACCAAAAATCATTAACATGGCTACACATGTAATTACGGTCTATGCAACTCATGCAAAACCTAAACCCTTAACTATTCGAGACGATGAAGGTCATTTTGCGGATACCGCAGAAGATGATGCTAAATTAACGACCTTAGTGAAAGTCGGAGATACCGTAAAATGGGTCGTATCAGGAGATATTACAGAAATCATTAGTATTGAAGATAAATCTTTACCCAATAATTTATTTACTGGCGGATTTACCAAAAATGCAGACGGTTCTATGCAAGCAGTCGTAGCACCTAATGCTGCTTCAGTTGTATTGGAAAAGTACAATATCCATTATAGACTAAATGGATTGGAATATATTGAAGACCCTAAGATTAAAGTAGACCCTAATGGGTAAGTCCCGACTAAAAAGTAACTTCCACATTTTGGCTGTCAAAATGGGAAACTTATTTTTCACTCGCTACTAAGTTCTTGAACCTTTCTATATGAACTTAAATTTATCCTTTAGTTATTTTTTATATCACCATAAAGTCTATTTTATTATAGGCTTTATGGTGCTTATTTCTTCTTTAGCTCATGCCCAAAATGCGATACTCGGGGATAGCCTTGAATTCGTATACAATCAATCTAAATATCCACCAAAAGATAAGCTATACATTCTCAAAAAACTTGCGTTTAATCATCCGGATACCGAAAAAAAATTACGATATAGCAATGAACTTATCACTACCGCCACTACACTTGATTCCACCAAATACATCTATTTTGGTTACCACTTAAAAGGAAATGCTTTATCTCTTAAAAGTGATTATAGTAATGCCTTAGAAAGTTACTTCCAAGCAGCAAAATTTGCTCAGCAAGAGCAGATGAATCATGGGGAAGTATTTTTAGCCATTGCTGATGTATATTCTAATATTGGCAACTCAAATAATGCTACTACTTACTATAATCAAGCTATTCAAGCACTTCGATTAGAGAATGATTCTATACAAATAGCTTCCGCGCTACTAAATGCTGGTGACGGATATTTTAATGCTGGAAATTTAGATACTGCTTTTATTTACACTAAAGAAGCAGAAACTATTTTTGAAAAAGTCAACTATCCACTAGGAAAAGCCTATAGTCTTGGAAATATAGGGATGATATTCGCAGAACAAGGCAAAGATTTAGCTGCCGAAGAAAATATGAATCAAGCGATTGCTATCATGGAAAGGTTCAAAGAATTCTATCCTATAGCGGTCTACCTCACCTTTATCTCTGATATTTATCAAGCTAAAGGCAAGACTGAACAAGCATTGAATTATGCGAATAAAAGTCTTGAATTAGCTCAAATCCACGGTCTCAAACAACAAATAAGTAATGCCAATTTAAAGCTCTCCGAACTTTATGAAAAAGCTAATAACCCAACTCAATCCCTTAGCTACTATAAGGCCCATATTGCCTATAGAGATAGTGTCAATAATATTGATGCCGTGGAAAAAATGGCGGATTTAAGGACAGATTTTGAGGTTTCTCAGAAACAAGTGGAAGTAGATTTATTGAAAGAAGAAGAGCGAAATCAACGATTAATTCGACTTGGTCTGACTGCTATTCTTGGGCTTATCTCCATATTACTTTTTTCTGTCTATCGCAATTCTCGGGTGATTACTAAAGAGAAAAAACGGTCTGATAATCTTTTATTAAATATCCTACCTGCCGAAACCGCTGAAGAATTAAAAATCAATGGTAAAGTACAAGCTAGAAGATTCGAACATGTGTCTGTTTTATTTACAGACTTTGTAGGCTTTACTTCCTATTCCAGAGATTTAGCGCCAGAAGTTTTAGTAGAGTGTATCGATTATTATTTTACACAGTTTGATAAAATCATTGAAAAGCATGGTTTGGAAAAAATAAAAACCATTGGAGATTCTTATATGTGCGCTAGTGGGCTTCCTTTTCCTAGCTCAGAACACGCTAAGAAAATCATACTAGCTGCTTTAGAAATTATCGATTTTTTTAAAAGCGAACGTGTCAATAATCCTGCTAAAGAAATACCTTTTGAAGTGCGGATTGGGATTAACTCTGGGCCCGTAGTGGCAGGTGTCGTGGGCTTTAAAAAGTTTGCTTATGATATTTGGGGCGATACGGTAAATACAGCTTCTCGCTTAGAAACACACTCTGATTTGGGTCGAATCAATATTTCCGAAACTACTTATTTATTAATACAAAATGATTTTGACTGTGAATATAGAGGGGAAATTGATGTTAGAAATAAAGGATTGGTAAAGATGTATTTTGTGAATGGTTTATCCGCTAAAACATCTTCAAATCTTTAACCTTATAAAATGATTGAACAACTCTTGCAACTCGCTCAAGACCGTCCTTTAAACTCCTATAGTTCTACAAAAGGTTGGTCAAAAGCTTACTACCAGTTGGTAAAAGATATGTCTCCTTTTGAGCGTGCTATTTTCGGTGGTTTTACCTGCCAACAATTTAGCTTTGCTTTTATGGCTGGGTATCAGGCGGCTTTAGAACATATGTTTCCAACCGTTGCACCGAATAATCTGAAAGCACTCTGTGTGAGCGAGGAAAAAGGAGGGCATCCCAAAGCTATCCAAACTACACTGATTAATAATCAGTTGAATGGACTAAAAACTTACATCACTGCGGGGTCGGAGGTCGAACATTTATTGGTTTTATGTAAAACGGATGAAATAGTTGATAGTAGACCATTACTTAAAATGGTACATCTACCAAAATCCACTGATAAAATGGACTTAACGGATTTTGAGCTGTCTTTTATGAAGGAAGTCAAACATGGAAAGTTGTCTTTGAAGGATACGCCAATAAGCGAAAGGCAAATCTTGGATGGTGATGGATTTAGTGCCTATACTAAACCATTTAGAACACTTGAGGATATTTGTGTCAGTGCCGCCTATCAAGCTATGTTGTTGCGACAAGCCATTGAATGTAAATGGGCAGAAGAATTACGAGACCAAATTTTATTGAATATTTATACTTTAAAAAATTTACTAAGCTTACCCCTACTAGACCCAAACACGCATATTCTATTAGCAGCCAATGAGGAAAATTTCGAACAATTCTTGCCGAATATCGAATCTCATATTGAAAAAACGGCTTCCGCTCCTTTTAAAGCAGATTGGGCGCTGAATAAAAAGGTCATTGCTTTAGGAAAAAAAATAAAAGCTGCTCGATTGTCTAAAGCTAGGAGTAGGCTTTTTGGATAATTAGTTACCTATTATAGTCCCTTACTTCCGTAAACTATCCCAAGGAGCTTGGTCATAAACCTCTACTAATTCATAGCCATCCTCTCCAACTGATGGGCCTAAAATAGCAATCAATCGAGCATCTGATTTGCCAATATTAAAAGAGGCATGCACCATATCCGCAGGGATAAATACCGATTCTCCTGGCATCAATAATTTCTTTTTTTTGCCGACCCATTGTTCTACTTTTCCTTTAACTACGTAAATTACTTCCTCTTGCTTTGGATGTTTGTGAAAATCATGCCCTTGCCCGGGAGCTATATTTACTTCTATCACCACCAAATCTTTGGCGTTTGTTTTTTTAGGCCCACTTAGACGGGTTAGGTTTCCCCAATCTAGGGTTTCGACTTCTTTTTGCTTTTTTTTGATAAAATAGTTCATTGTTTATTTTTAATTTTCAATTTATAGTTTTCAACTACAGCGTTTTATTATAAAAGAGGGAAACAACAATTTGATTTTTCTTGAACCACAAAAGGACACCAAGTTCACAAAAGAAATGCACAAAAGTCTTTATTTTTCTTTTGTGAATTTCTTTTGTGCTCTTATGTGAGCTTGTGGTAAAAAGTACTCCTAAAATCCAATCCGCTTAAAGTCCTCGATTTGTTTTTGAATAGCCGTCTCCGTTGGCAATCGTTCCATGCTACTTGCTCCGTAAAAACCGTGAATATTTTTGCATTTTTTTAGGATATATTCAGCATCATTTGGCATAGCAATAGGCCCTCCATGGCATAATATAATGACGTCTTTTCGGATTTTTCTGGCTGCAGCCGCCCAC
>CALJVJ010000225.1 GCA_937974625.1 uncultured Saprospiraceae bacterium | reverse complement strand
CAACATGATTCTGTCCTTTTCCATAATTATGCGGAAGATGAAGATGGATTTTGGTTGTTTGAACCTGCTTTGCCGACTCCAAAAAAAACGAATCTTATTGTTTTTATCCATGGCTATGGTGGTTACAACCCAATGATTTATGGGCAATGGATTAAGCATTTGGTGCGGAAAGGGAATACCGTAATTTATCCTCGCTATCAAAAAACAGTATTTGCGCCTGGACCTAATAAGTTTTCTCCTAATGTTGTTACGGGAATTAGAAATGCTATTAAAACAATCGAACTAAGTTCTACCCATATTCCTACTAATAGCGAAGAGTTGTGTATTGTAGGTCATTCCTATGGCGGAATTTTAGGGGCAGAGATTACCGTTAATTGGGAAAAGTATGCTATTCCAAAACCTAAAGGAATTTTTCTCTGTGCTCCGGGCACAGGGCCTTTTAAAGCAGCTAAGCTTGATGACTATGCGGCCATGCCGAAAGATGTAAAATTGCTGGTCATGGTCAATGAGAATGATTATATCGTTGGGGATGAAATGGGTGTTAAAATTTTTGAGACAGCTATAAATACACCATATCGAAACTTAATCAGGCAATCATCGGATGTCGATAACGATATTTCTGCTGGTCATAATGAGACCTATTGTGTGGATGAAGCGTTTGATTCGGGGCACCTTAATTATACCGCTAAAAAAGCATTGCGGATTACTAAAACTAATGCAGTAGATTATTATGGCTATTGGAAACTATTTGATGGGTTGATTGATTGTAGTCGAACTGGGAAAAATTGTGAATATGCTTTTGGTAATACGACCCAACAAAGGAATTTAGGTATTGTATCGGAAGGAAGTGAAGTAACGGAACTGACAGTGATTACAGCGAAGCCTAGTCAAATTTCGGCGAAAGAGTAGGAAAGAGGTTATTAGAAGTAATTGGAGGTTATTATTCGTGTTGGCTGAATGATGTGCTACTACTGAAAATATTGGTTTTATTACTTACTGTTCTAATTTCCAACCATAATATTGCTAATAGCGGTTTCTGGAGATAAACTCATGTCTTCTAATTCCAATAAATTGCCTTTAAAAACATTTAAATCTACAAAACCTTCAATGCCTTTGACGCCGCCTCTGTTGCCATATTGCCAGAATGACCATTCCTTTTGAGATAATAAAATAGGTTCGACGGTATTATAGCGGGCCATCCAAATAGGATAAGCTTCAAAGTCATTTAATAGATAATTAAAATATAATTTCTGATTGGTATAAATGATAGGTCGTATTTTGTAGTGCTTTTCCACTAAATTTAACCATGTTTGCAGTTGGGAGATGATTTCTTTTTTGCTTAAATCATTCGTTACTTCAAAATCTAATACAGGCGGTAAATCACCAAATTCCATATCTACGGTTTTGATGAAATTACGAGCTTGTTCTTCGGCGGATAAGTTAGGATGGAAAAAGTGATAAGCGCCTCTTTTAATATTGACTCTTTTTAATTCCTCCCAGTTTTGTGTAAAGCAATTATCTTTAAATTCCCTCCCTTCGGTCGCTTTGATAAAAGCAAAATCTATTTTTTGAGTGGCAACGGTGTCCCAGTTGATTTCTACTTGATGGTGAGAAACATCTATTCCATGTACAGCAAAGCCGGCTAATCGCTCCGTAGGACGATTACAACTGCATAAAAGCAGGCAAAGTGATACAATGGAAAAATAATATTTCATGGGTACTTATTAACCTTGAACTATATTAGACATACTTTATTTAGAGTACTATTCCTTACTAGTTCAAATCAATCAGGTAAAATATCCTTTTTATAACGAATTTAGTGGCTAAAATAATGCCTTTGTAGGAGGGAAAATCATTATTTAGTAACTTTGTTTCGTTTTCTCATAGATGGTTAAGATAGGGGATTCCCCTATTCTCTTGCCTGAAATTGTTTTATAAAAATAACGATATGTTTTGATGGAGTCAATTTTTACTACTTTTTTAACATTAGGTTTTGAGCATATTTCAGACATCAAAGCCTATGACCACATTTTATTCTTAGTGGCTTTATGTGCTATTTACCGTTTAACAGAATGGAAAAAAGTACTGTTTTTAGTTACTGCTTTTACGATTGGACACTCGATTACTTTAGCATTGGCGGCGCTAGATGTTATTTCTTTTTCTACGAAGATTGTGGAGTTTTTAATTCCTGTAACGATTTTAATTACAAGCCTTTTTAATGTGATTAAACAGGACAAGGGACAAGAGGAAGCAACATTTTTTAATAAAAAGATTAATCTTAATTACCTTTTTGCTTTGTTTTTTGGAACAATCCACGGTATGGGTTTTTCTAATTTTTTGCGTTCGACTATTATGCCTGGTGAAGAAGATACTTTGATTTCCCAATTATTGGCTTTTAATATTGGAGTAGAATTAGGGCAGTTGATGATAGTTGCTATTATTTTAGCTTTAGCTTTTTTAGCACTCAATATTTTTAAGGTCAAGCAGCGAGAATGGAATTTGTTTGTGTCGGGGGCAGCGGCAGGTGTTGCTATTATTTTGATGATGGATACTTGGCCTTTTTAAGCGTTAGCTAACAATGGAGTCTGCTACATAATCAGGGATGACTCCTGTGGCTTGAATTTTTGTTTCAAAATTTTCAGACCTAGTATTTCCTGAAAGTACGAGTAGGGTACTGATACCAAATTTATTCCCACCTAAGATATCTGTATGCAGTGTATCTCCTACCATCAGAATATCTTTTCTTTTGAATTTTCCGACTTTTTGTAACTGTTCGAAAGCGTACATAAACATTTGGGAATCTGGCTTGCCAAAGTGGATGAACTCTCGCCCTAAAATACTTTCTACCAATTGGGCTATTCCGCCTGTGGCAATGGAGACATCATTTTTGGCGACAGGATAGATTTTATCTGAATTAGCTACGATGGCAGGAATGTTTCTTTTTCTTAGGAGATTTACCGTTGCATTTATATCAAAATTCCAATCAAACCCTTCATCGTCCAAAAATACCATGGCGCTAATTTCTTGAATATTTTCTTCATTTACTTGCCCGACAGGAATGGCATCTAAGTTGGCCTCTATGATATAAGCAGCTGCTTGGGTGGTTCCCAAATAGGCAATTTTTCCTCCTGTTATTTTATTTCTCAAAAACATTTTTGCCATCATTCCTGAGGTGATAATTTCTTCTTTTTTCAAACCAACTAATCCTTGTCTTTCAAATTTAGTGACTTGTCTTTCAGCACTTCTGGAAGCATCGTTTGTTAGAATTCTTAATGGTTTCCCCAAAGACCTAATTTCGCTGATTATTTCTGGTACTCCTGCTATCAGGCCTCTATGGTTTTTTACAACGCCATAAGAATCGAGAAAAATGACTTTATAGTCTTTGATTAGAGAACGGAAAGATGTTTTTTTCATTTCTTATATATTTAATGCTTTTAAAAGTTTGCCTGCGTTAAATTCTTTTTCAATAGAAGGGAAATAACTTTTATACGCTTCATTTTGAAGTTTCGAAGCATAAATTTCATGAAAGAAATAACGTCCATCCTTTATAACGTAATTCAAAATAAAAAAGCGATAGACTTCTTTTAATAAATGAATTTCATTTGACGTCAAAGGAAAAATTGCATGGTAACTTTTTAAAAATAGAATAAATCTATCTTCCATTAATGGACCAATATTATAGGTGAAAACGGTTCGGTCCCCAACATCAGAAACAACTCTGCTTAAAAAATAAAAATCCAATATTCTTGAGCTCATTCTAAACCAATCATAATCCCATCTAGAAAATAATTTCAGACTTGAAGTCAATGAAAAATTTCCAATATTCCAATCTACAAAAACTGGAATTTTAGGTAACTGGTGAAACTGAAACTTTTCTAGGTTTTTGAATAATGTCTCACTTTCTTTTTGAATGATATCTTCCTTTGACCTGTGCTCATAGGCACCAAAATCAGAATTGACAATTTCTAATAAGTGGTCTATGTCTGTTTTTAAAGTTTTAGAAGAGGGTGGAAGTGTGTTTCTAATTAGGTGGCAGGCTTTATGGAAATGAGCAAATTGTTGACCTAATTTGGCTATTTGTTCTTCGTTTAAACGCTTCGGTAAACGCTTCTTAATTTTAATAGGACGGTAAAACACTACCCAAGCGTCGATTAAGGCATCTTGGTATCGGTAAACATATAACTGGTTACCTTTCATTAATGATCTAGATAGAATATTCTCGTAGGGATAGGGTAAATTATTGGAAAGAGAATTGATAATGGTGTGGTCTTCTACAAAATGCTCATGCCGCCCAAAGTACGATAATTTAGCAATGATAAATCCATTATCTTCAAAAGTGATTTTATAGACATGATTGGTAGAAACTTTTGCACTAATATCGTCTACTGAACGAATCGTTCGGGAAATGTCATAGTTTTGCCACGCTAATTTGACAATTTTTAAAAAATCTATTTTGTACATAGAATAATGTTGGTTAGGTTACTCTAAATTACTAGATTCTTTTAATAAATGCTAAAAGGATTTTATTATGAAGGTATGGCTAATTCATGCAGCTTCTATTTCTTTCTTTCGGTTACATAAGTAACTAAATCTTTTAATGCTGTTTTAACTTCTGATTCAGGAAACTGCTTCAATACCTCAAATGCTTCACTTCGGTAGCGGTACATGACTTCCGTGGCATATTCTAGCCCTCCGCTGCCTTTTACAAAATCAATTACTTCGGCTACTTTTTTAGGGTCGTTATTATTCTTTTTAATAATTTTAATAATCTTTTTCTTAGTGCTTTTTGGTGCATTTTTTAATGCATAGATAAGAGGTAGCGTCATCTTTTTTTCCTTGATGTCATTCCCTACTGGCTTGCCCACATCATCTGTTCCAAAATCAAAAAGGTCATCTTTGATTTGAAAAGCCATGCCTATTTTTTCTCCAAATAGGCGCATTTTTTCTACCGTTGTCTCCTCTTTGGTTACCGAAGATGCACCACAGGCACAAGCAGCAGCTATTAAAGAAGCCGTTTTACCTTTGATGACTTCAAAATAAAGCGCTTCGTCAATGTCTAAGCGACGCGCTTTTTCTAATTGTAATAATTCTCCTTCTATAATCGCTTCCATCGCTTCCGTCATAATGGTGAATATTTTATATTCTTTATTATGCATCGCTAGATATGGACCTCTGGAGAGTAAATAATCTCCTACTAATACAGCAATTTTATTTTTCCAAAGTGCATTAATTGAAAAGAACCCTCTTCTTTCATTGGCATCATCAACTACATCATCGTGGACTAATGAACCTGTGTGCATTAATTCTACGAAAGTAGCGGCTTCATAGGTAGATTTTGTTACTTCTCCACAAAGTTTGGCGCAGAAAAATACAAACATGGGGCGCATTTGCTTTCCCTTTCGCTTAGCAATGTAATGGGAAATTTTGTCTAGCAATGGCACCCTACTAGATATAGATTTCTTGAAATGAACTTCAAATTGGTTCATTTCTTCGGCGATAGGGGCCTTTATATCTTTGAGCGACTTTTTTCTTTTCAGTAAAGTTAACATTGCTAAATTTTTGGAAGTATGATTTAGTATTTAACTATTCAAAGATAAGTTTTGTTTTCAAAAAGTTCAATTTTTTTTGAAAGTTAATTTTTACGCTACTTATTTGACTTCTTTTAACTGATATATATCTTTTAAATTTCTTCCAAGTCCATTATAATCTAAACCATAACCTACAACAAATTTATTAGGAATCTCAAAGCCTATATGATTCATTGTTAGTGGATACTTTAAGGCACTTGGTTTTGAAAGTAGGGAGACTACAGAAATGGATTTTGGATTATATGCTTTTAACGTAGGTAGAAAAGTATAGATAGTCGTTCCTGTATCAATAATATCTTCTACAATAATTACATCTCTATCTGTTAAATCTTCTTGTAAACCAATTTGTGTAGTTACTTTTCCTGTTGAGGTAGTCCCTTCATAAGACGTTAATTTTATAAAAGAAACTTCATGGTCGAAATTACAAGCTCTAGCCAAATCTGCTGCAAAGACAAAAGAACCATTCAAAATGGCTAGAAAGATTGGTTTCTTATCACTAAAATCTTTTGCTAAAGCATCAGCTATTTCTTTTACTCTCTTTTGAATTGTTACATTTTTAATATAAGGTTCAAAAACTAAATCGTGAATTTTTACTGTTTTACTCATTTATAGGTCGCTAAGAATTGGTTAATATTTTTGTATTATTTTCGGGAAGAGCGAATTACTCTTTTTTCATCTTACTAGAAGGTGTTGCTATTTTTAAATATGCATCTACATTTTCATTGGGAACAGCTACCGCTAAATGGTAATGTTTGATTTTCCAACCATCTTTGGTTAATTCTAAAACACCTGAACCTCGACAAACACCCATCCAAGTATCCAATGATTCTTCAAACCAAGCAGTTTCATCATCATCTGATAAATAAAAAGTACGGTCAATTGTTTCGAAATCCCATGCACTTTCACGGTCAAAATACTTTTTAGACCATTCCTTCATGGCATCTCGTTCCCATTTTTCTGTGGCATCTGTGCCAATGTAAATACCATCTGCTGCCATACTTCCGAAGAATACATCTTCATCTGCAGTAGCTGCTGCTTTATGCCAATTGTTCATGAAAGTATTCAGAGAAGTTTGTAAGTCAGGTGTTTCTGTGATACAATTTTGCTTACGTCGCGTATCGGTAATGTGTGCAATTTTCCAACCATCTGCCGTGTTTACTACGTGAAAAGCATTAACACCGCAATGACTCATTTTCTCTCCCAGATAAAAAGTATATTCTGTCCAAACGGAAGCTAAATTGTCATCTACTCTTACTTTGTAAGACCATATTTTTTCATCATAAATTTCGTCATGAGGCGTACCTACAGATTGCACCCAACGGTCAATGCTCCCACCTCTTAAAACGGGAATCCCTTCTTTATTGGTAAACGAAGATTGGAGATGTGCATTGGAATGGAGTACGGAACGAAGCATTGTCGAGTCGCCTGCTCGCATTCCGTCGAAGAGGGTTTTGATTGTTTGAATAACACTTTGTTCGGCTGATAAAGGGGATATTTCTTGACCTGAAACTAAATTGGTTAGTAGGAAAAATAAGGAAGTTATTAGAATAGATTTTTTCATAGCCTTGAATGTTTTATCTGAAAATTAGTCGTAATCTTTCTACTTTGGCAAAGTACAATATTTCTTATAAAAGACCTAAATAACAAAAGGTCACATAAGTAAAAACCTATATGACCTTTTGTTTGCTTGTAGCTAATGTCAGAATTAGCTCCCAAAAATTTGTGCCAAGACTTGTTCTAATTGTGCTGCTCGTAATTTACGCGCAATTATTCTTCCTTCTTGGTCTAATAGAATCGTATGTGGAATGGAGCTAACAGAGTACATTTTAGCTACTTCATTTTTCCAACCTTTTAAATCACTTACATGATGCCATTCTAAGCCGTCTTGTTCGATTGCTCGCTCCCAAGATGCTTTTGTTCTATCTAAGCTCACGCCTAAAATTTCAAAGCCTCTGTGGTTGTATTTTTCGTAAAGCTCTTTGACGTGAGGATTTTCTCTTCTACATGGCCCACACCAGCTTGCCCAGAAATCTACTAATACTACTTTTCCTCTTAAATCACTTAATTTTAAATCTTCACCAGTTGGTGTTTTTTGTACGAAATCAGGTGCCACTGCACCGTCTTCAAATGACCCCACCCCATTGATTCGCTTTTTTAAAGGAGCTATTAAAATTGGATGTGATTGGTCATATTTTTTAATTAGTCGTTTTCCATAAAGTGTATAGTTTTTATGCTTACGTTCATCTAAGCCTGCTACAATTCCTGTTAAAGCTAATTGATAAGTATTGGTATTTGGGTCAATCTTATTTAACAATTCATCTAAATAGGATTGGTGCAATTCTTTATCTATGCCAACGCTACTTAATGTGACTGCATATTCTTTAAACCCTTCAAAAACCCAAGGATTGTGATTGTAATAAGGATTTTTAAAATCAACAAACTGGAAAAATTGATTGGCAAAGTAGTCTATTTCTGTATAGTAATTGCCTTCATTATTTTGATAGGATAAATACGTATTAATAGCGACGACTTCGGCAAACAATGGATTACTTGCTTTATATTTATTTAATAAATCCATCCGCTTATCATCTATTTCGCTTAGCTCAAAAATTGCCATTTTTTGCGCTCCTTCGTCTGCTTTGTTTTTTTGAATTTCCTCTAGTTTAACATTCATTTCTTCTTTCAAGCTCCCTAGTTCTTCTTTTAATTTATCATAATCTTGATTCATCTTAGAACCAACTAGTGCTTTTGTTAAATCACTGCAAGTCCCTTTTATTCTTACCTCTGATTCTTTTCCTAAAATAAGCGGTTTTAGCTGCTGTGGATTTTTTCCTAAATAATAAAATTTAGCGTCAGCTTGCGGCATTTTGAACTCAAATATGCCTGATTTTCGAGTAGCTGTTTGAACTTTACGGAATCCAAAACCTTCGAATTGATATAAATAAAGTGTGTCTGTCGCAGCACAATCTTTTAATTCTACAGAGACTTTTACTTTTTTTGCAAAATCAGCAGGAACAAAAGCGACCAGAAATAGACTGAAGGTTACTAAGGAAGCAAAAATAATTTTTTTCATTATAATGGGATATTTGAATGGTTCTCGTCAATTTTTATAGTTACTAAGTTTAATACAAAGTTAGGAATTCTTTATGATTGAAGTTGTTAAGGAACATTGAATTAATACACTTTGTATAAAGTACTGTGATATAAATTAAACTAACATCTTTTTTAACCAAATAGTCACAATAGTAGCTTTACATAGTAAAATAGTTTTCTTATTAGATTGCTAGAGGGAGCTTGTAAAACTATGATTACTATGTGATGAAAACTGTTAGAGTATTCACTTAATTTTACCTTATTCCTAGTCTATATTAACATCTAAATCTTCTAATACACTTAATAATAGTTGTAAATCTTCAAAAAACTCTCTTACTAATTCAAAACTAATATTCGATTGAAAAACATTTGGTTCTAATAGGTCTTTTGGTTCTGTGACAGCTATAAACATTTTACTACCTATGAATGATACGTAAATTTCTTTTTGTGTTTGCTTTCTGTAGTTTAAAATTGCGTTTTGTATTTCATGGGATAGAATATTATTGATATTAGCATTTCTATTTGCCATCACAATAAAGGCCTCTCGAAATTTTCTAGAAACTATATCTCCTGCATTCCTACCGCCTATTCTATTGAA
Source organism: uncultured Saprospiraceae bacterium (assembly GCA_937974625.1). Lineage (GTDB taxonomy): Bacteria > Bacteroidota > Bacteroidia > Chitinophagales > Saprospiraceae > JAFMDF01. Next base: position 12,360 of record CALJVJ010000225.1, on the reverse strand, counting down.
TGCTTTAATTGTTCTAGATTGATATTGGCTAAATTCTCTTGGTAAGATAATTATTTTACCTCCTCCAGCATGTGCTTTAGAATTGAAGTTCCCTTGAAAAAACACACCTTTGAAAATATAGTTTGTTCGATTTCTAACTTTTGAATATTCTCGGACATTTAATTCGCAGAGTTCGAAAGTCATTTCACGATAACTTCCTTGGATAAAGTCTTCGCCTTCATATAAAGGGGCCGCAGTGGCAAATATCAAACTTGAGTTGAACGTAGCTTTTGGTATTTTTCCTTTTGGTTCGTAGGTTAACTTTCCATAATTTACTTCATCATCTATAAAGTCTAGGATTAAGTTGACCACATTGGGCTTGAAGGTGATAACAAATTGGCGGATTCGATATAAAATAAAGGTAATATAGAAGGCAAGGAATCCTAAAAAGAATAACGTTACCACTAAGATATCTACATAAATATCTAGTATCGTTACACCAACTAAAAATAAAATAGAAAAAAATAGTAAAATTAATAGGCGCTTTCGCTTGCGTTCCATCCGTAGTAATTCAGGATGAATCGTATGATTATAGAATAAGCGAAATTCGTGAAGGCGTTGCATGCTGGTAGGACAATTGAAAAGGTATAAATTAAACACACTTTTAGCATATTTAATTTATACCTTTTTATTAATTGGCACTTGGAGGTTTATCTGTACGTTCGTTCAAATAACGAGAAATAATATCATCGACAATATCTTTTAAATAAGCTTTTTTAGATTTGGCGATGGATTTTAGTTGTTCTATCTTTTTCTTTTCCAAGGTAAAAGTAACTCGCTTTTTCATAGGTGTACTAAATCCTATATCGTCTCTATTTTCGGAACTCGTACGTCGAATAAGCGCATCGATTCCAATCACAGGTCGTTCGCTTCGTTTCTTAACTCTTCGGTCTCTTTTTGTAGTCGGGTTATCTTCTACGGTTTCTTTATACTCTTTATCTAAGGCACTGTGAAATAGCCCTTCTAAATCAGAAGTGAAGTTCTTAGATGACCTTCTCCTTGGTTTTTTACCTCTGAGTGTGGTTGTTTTTGGTTTAGTCTTTTCTTTTTCCTCTACTAATAGGGGACGAATACCGGGTAATTGGTCCTCGCCTCCAGTATCGCCGAAAAGGCTTTCTAATCCTGCTTTAAATTTCTTTTTGCTCACAAGTATTGGTTATTATTTTTTAATATTTACCATTTAATAATGATTGATAAGCATGTGTGACTTATAGCATCATATAAAATGACTAATTAGGCCTCTACTTGAGCTGTTCTTTCGATTATCTCTTTGCTTAATGCTAGGTAATCTTTTGCACCAGGGCTTCTCTTATTGTAGGCAAAAATATCTTTTCGTTGAGCAGGTGCTTCTGCTAAAGCAACGTTATCTCTAATGTAGGTATCGAATACACGATTCCCGAAAAACTTTCTAATTGTTTCTACAACATCTCTGTTCAAAACCTTTCTATGGTCATACATTGTTGCGATTACTCCCCCAATTGATAATTTTTTATTTAATCGGAAGCGTACCTTATCTATGATTTGCTTGATTTTTGTTAGTCCTTGTAATGCTAAAAATTCTGTTTGTAAAGGAATATAGACATAAGTACTACTTGTAAGCGCATTCAAAGTTAATAAGCCTAATGATGGAGGACAGTCAATAATAACATAGTCATAATCTTCTTCCACTACTTCCAACAACTCTCTTAGAATATATTCTCTACCTGCTTCATTTATCAATTCCATCTCCGCACCAGACAAGTCAAGTGTTGAAGTGATTACATCTAACCTTTCTTTTACAGTATAAGGTACCAATTCTGATTCTCCTCTTAAAGCTTCATAAATAGTTGACTTTTGACGAGGAATACCTAACGAAAGCGATAAATTTGCTTGTGGGTCTAAATCAATTAATAAAACTCTTTTTCCTAATTCAACTAAACCTGCTCCTATATTGATGGCGCTTGTAGTTTTGCCCACTCCTCCCTTGTGGTTTAGTAACGAAATAACTAATCCCATGCTTATGATTGATATTGAATGAATAAATGGTAAGAATATAATATTCTCACAGTATGTATTTTAATATAAAACTATTCATTTTGATAACAGAGTGCTATCTAAATGTTTAGTTATTTTGTGTGTGTAGTTTTGTGTGATAAAAAGGTATATCACTTATTTGTACAAATATATTGAAAAATTAGAGAACTAAAGCAAATCTGTACAGATTATTCAATATACAGAAATTTTGCCATAAAAAGATGATTCCTAATTTATTATCTTACTTTTCGGCAAAGTATTTTTCTTAGCTGATTTTTTTTTAAATTATAATAAGTATTCCTTGCTCTGATAATCAATTAGTTAACTATAAATTAGCAATAATTTTTATTTGATTGAATTCCTGAACAAGTTATTTTTAAAATAAAAAAAATAAATGTAGAATTCGATGTTTTTTTCTAGGAGATGCCCCTCAACACGACTTTTTAATATAGCAAGACTTTTAAATACCGATTTTTTGCTTTTAAAAAATGTATTTTTGCGCCCAGATTTTTATCAATTGGCAGTAATCTTATAGGCGTTGGCAGATATTTTTTGCGAGTGTCCTTTTTTTATGAGTTCTTTGCCAATTCAATATTATAAATAGCTGTGTATACAGCAGCAACAATTTATGGAACAATTATTAATAAACCTAGCCATTTTTGCAGTTAGCTTGTTTGCTTTGTTAAAGGCATCGGATTTCTTTGTAGAAGCAGCTGAAAAAATTGGTTTATCATTGGGTATCCCTCCTTTTATTATCGGAGTGACGATTGTGGCTTTTGGTACTTCTTTGCCGGAATTGATTTCCTCTATTGAAGCTGTCTTAATGGGCGACTCCAAAATTGTAATTGGGAATGTGGTGGGTTCTAATATTGCGAACATTGCGTTGGTTTTAGGTTTAGTGGCAGTGGTGGGTAAGCAAGTGAAAGTTAATGAACACATTATGAATGTGGATATTCCCATTCTAGTAACTTCGGCTTTTTTATTATGTTTTGTCGTTTATGATCAACGAGTTACTTTTTTCGAAGCTTTTATTTTGTTAGTAGCATTGATTATTTTTTTAGTTTATTCTTTAAATAATGATGATGGTGAAGAGACCGAAAAAGTAGCTATTAGTTGGAAGAGTTATGCTATGTTATTAGTTGCAGGAATTGCTATAAAATTTAGTGCGGAATATACGATTAAGAGCGTTATAGAATTATCAAAATTATTAAATATTGGTTCTGATGTTATTGCTGCAAGTGTAGTTGCATTAGGTACCTCTTTACCCGAAGTATTTGTGAGCTTGGCTGCTATTAGAAAAGGTAAAACAGATATGGCTGTCGGTAATATCTTAGGGTCTAATATTTTTAATACTTACGCTGTAATGAGCATCCCGGCCTTTGTTGGTACGCTAGTCATCCCTGATAATATTTTACATTTTGCTTTGCCTTTCATGCTTGCCTTGACTATTGTCTTTGCAGTCATGTGTATCTCAAAGAAAATTTCTCGTTGGGAGGGTATGATGTTATTGTTGTTTTATGTTCTTTTTATGGTCCAATTGTTTACCTGATTTATGACTTCCACGAATTCGCTTAACATCATTCCCGTTGCACCCCACACCGTCTTATCATTTACATCAAAATAAGGGACATCATTTACCTTATAGTTTTTTCTAAATTCCATTGATTTATATTTCAATGTTTGAGGCGCTATTAGGTCTGCTAGAGCGACTTCTACGACTTCAGCAACTTCCCTTTCTTGTGGTATAAAGGTTGGCTTATAATTAAGGTATCCTACAAAAGGGAATACTTGGAAATTACTTGCAGGAATATATAAAGGCGTTAAGGACCCTAGCATGATTACGTCTTCTGGCAGGATACCGATTTCCTCATTGGCTTCTCTTAAAGCAGCTGCTTGTTTAGTTTTATCTGTTAATTCTAATTTACCACCAGGGAAGCTCATTTGTCCACTATGTTTGTCCCCTTTAGCAATTACTCTTTGGATTAATGGTAGATGCAATTTCCCATCTTTGGGATATAATAAGCATAGAACACTGGCTAATCTCACCTTTTCAGGCCTTGGTTTTTCCTTAAAAGTTTGTCGAGTTTTAGTAGCCATTTTATATTGGGCTTCTTTACCTGGTAATGGAAGTTGTAATTGCTCTTTGAGATATGGGATTATGGAAAACGTTGGCATATTAAAATTTTTAAAATTAGTATTTATATCCTACTATTTTAATTTAACCCATAAATCACTCAATTAGTTGTATCTAAACAACTTGTAGCATTAAAAAATTATTTAAATGTAATTATGAAACTTTTTGTTTGTTATAGTAAAAGAGTTTTCTTATTTTTGTTGGAAAAATTGTGGATAACTTAGAAGAAAACAACACGATATTTCCCTTAACTTTGTGACTTATATTTTAATTAAAGCTGATAATGAGTAATCAACCAAATAACCAGGGAGCCAATAATGGTCAACAATCCAACGATAGTATCATTTCGCTCAAAGGAATGTTTCAAGACTATTTTTTAGACTATGCTTCCTATGTAATCTTAGAACGTGCTGTTCCTGCCATCGAAGATGGTTTAAAACCTGTACAACGTAGAATTTTGTACTCGCTTAAAGAGAAAGATGATGGACGTTACCATAAGGTAGCAAATGTGATTGGGCACACTATGCAATATCACCCACATGGTGATGCAGCGATTGGAGGTGCTTTAGTTAATTTAGGCCAAAAAGATTTATTGATTGACTGTCAAGGGAACTGGGGAGATAACAGAACGGGAGACCGTGCAGCAGCAGCAAGATATATAGAGGCGCGTTTAACCAAATTTGCTTTAGAAATTGCGTTTAATAGTCAAACTACTGAATGGCAATTAAGCTACGATGGTCGAAATAAAGAACCTGTCGAATTGCCCATGAAGTTTCCACTTTTATTGGCACAAGGGGCAGAAGGAATCGCCGTAGGTTTGTCTACTAAAGTGATGCCGCATAATTTTATTGAACTAATCAAAGGGTCAATTAAAATTTTGCAAGGTAAAAAAGTAAAGATATATCCTGATTTTCAGCACGGAGGTATTATTGATGTTACTAATTATAATGGTGGCAAAAGAGGCGGTAAAATAAAAGTAAGGGCTAAGATTAATATTATTGATAAAAAACAATTAACGGTTACAGAGTTGCCTTATGGTGTGACTACGGGTAATTTGATTGATAGTATTTTAAAGGCGAATGATAAGGGGCAAATTAAGATTAAAAAAGTAGTTGATAATACAGCCGCAGATGTCGAGATTGCCATTGAGTTAGCACCGGGTATGTCACCGGAAGTTACAATGGATGCCCTTTATGCTTTTACTAATTGTGAAGTATCCATTTCCCCAAATGCCTGTGTCATTATCGATGATAAGCCGCATTTCATGACGGTTAATGAAATTTTGGAAGTCTGTACGGAGCGCACTAAGAACTTACTAAGACAAGAATTAGAAATTAAGCTTAGAGAGTTAGAAGAAAAATGGCATTTTGCTAGTTTAGAAAAAATATTTATTCAAGAGCGAATCTACCGAGATATTGAAGAATGTGAAACTTGGGAGGAGGTTATCAAAAGGGTAGATGTTGGGTTGAGAAAATATTTTTCGACGCCAAAAGATGCTGCTAAAAAAGGAGATAAGCGTATTCCATTACTAAGAGATATTACCGAAGAAGATATTACTCGATTGACAGAGATTAAAATCCGAAGAATCTCTAAATACAATGTCTTTAAAGCGGATGAAAAGATTAAGAATATTGAAGAAGAGTTAAAGCAAGTTAAGCATGACTTGGCTCATTTAGTGGACTACTCTATCGCTTATTACGAGAATTTACTACGGAAATACGGTAAGGGAAAAGAACGTAAAACAATCCTTACCTCTTTCGAAACCATTAAGGCGACCGAAGTAGTGGCTAATAATGCGAAATTATATGCCAACTTCAAAGAGGGCTTTATCGGTATGGGGATGAAGAAAGATGAGTTTATCTCGGATTGTTCAGATATTGATAATATTATCGTTTTCCGTAAGGATGGAAAATTTAAAGTAGTCAAAATTTCAGAAAAGACTTTTGTTGGTAAAAATATTATCCATGTTGCGGTCTGGAAAAAAGGAGACGACCGTACCACTTATAATTTGATTTACACGGACGGTAAGACTGGCAAAACAATGGTGAAGCGATTTAATGTTACAGCGATTACTAGAGATAAGGACTATGATTTAACGAAAGGTTCGCCAGGTTCTAAATTGCATTATTTTACGGCCAATCCTAATGGTGAAGCGGAAATTGTTGGCATACAATTGACGCCTGGTTGTAGAGCTAAGAAGAAGATGTTTGATTATGATTTTGCAGAGTTAGCGATTAAGGGTAGAAGTTCTCAAGGAAATTTATTAACGAAATACCCCATTCGAAAAATTACCTTGAAAGAAGCAGGTAAATCCACTCTGAATGCGATTCAATTATGGATGGATGATGTAAGTGGAAGATTGAACACGGACGGTAGAGGAAAATTATTAGGGGCATTTGATACCGGAGACCATATTTTAGTGATTTATAAAGATGGGACTTATATGTTGACGGATTACGAATTAAGTAATAGATATGAAGTCTCAGATATCGTTGATATTAAGAAATTTGAACCTGAAATGGTTATTAGCGCAATCCATTTTGATGGAGAAAAAGCAATGACTTTTGTAAAACGTTTTAAGGTAGAATCGATGACTACAGATAAAAAGTATAGCTTTATTTCTGACCATAAGAGTTCTAAATTATTTTTCGCGAGTCTGCATCCTAACCCAATTGTCCAATATATAGAAAAAGATAAATCTAAGAAGATAGAAAAAGAGGTGAAGGTGGAAGGATTTATTGATGTAAAAGGTTGGAAGTCTCAGGGTAATAAATTAAGTGGGCAACGAATAACAGGAATTAAAGATATTACGCCTAAGGATGCAAAGAAAGATAAATTATCACCAGGGGATAGTATCGATTTTGATTTAGATAAGGGTCAGTCGAAGCTGTTCTAACAATTTTCTAACTAAAAATAAAAAAGGCTTTAACTTGAGATAAGTTAAAGCCTTTTTTATTTTTAGAAAGTTTGACTTATTCTGCTAGTAACTTACTGTATTTAGCAGGATTATTGATTAAAGAAATTGCTTCACTTACTTCCGAATCGTTTCTTAAACCAATTTGAATCTTACCACTTTCAAAATAATATCTAGCGGAAATTTCCTTTTCTATTTGGTCAACTATCGCTGCTTTAAATTCATACAAGTCATCTTTTTTAGCTTGTTTGATTTTATTCTCCATAGCTGTAAAGTCTGACTTCAAAATGTCATTGTATTTTTCTGCTTTCGCTTTTTCTCTAAGTTGCTTTAAGATTTTCTCACTCTCCGTATCGTATGCAAAGTTTTTCTTTTCTAAGTAGCTGATAAAACCATCAAATTCATCAAAATGAAAATCTTTTACCGCCGCTATTTTTTCATGCTTTAAACAATACTGTGTGACATAATCAAAAATTAAGTGTTTCTTGTTTAGACTGCCGAGAATACGCTCGCTCTCTGACTTATCTAAAAATAAATCTGGCTTCACACCACCACCGTCTAATACTTTTCGACCGTTTCTCGTTTTAAAAGGCGTTCTTAATGAATCAGGAATATCAATTGGTGTTCCGTCTGCATATTCAACTCCTTGGATACATCGACCACTTGGGATATAATATTTGGCAATGGTGATTTTTACTTTTGAATTATAGCCCACATCTTGTGTGTTTTGCACCAAGCCTTTACCATAAGAACGTTGTCCAACTAACACCCCTCTATCCAAATCTTGAATTACTCCTGAGACAATTTCTGATGCCGAAGCAGACCCTTTGTCAATTAATACTACTAACGGCATATCTGTATCTACAGGCTTATTTAAAGTTTTATAACTTCTATCCCAATCTATTACTTTTCCTTTAGTGGTTACTACTAATTCTCCTTTATTAACAAAAACGTTAGACACATTAACCGCTTCTGCCAAGAGGCCTCCTCCGTTTCCTCTAAGGTCAAAGACAACACCTTTCATTTTAGGATTGTTTTCTTTTAATTTTTTGACAGCATCTGCGACATTTCTACCCGCATTTCTCGTGAAAGTAGTCAAAGCTAGATAGCCAACTTCTTCATTTAACATTCCAGAATAAGGTACATTTTCTACTTTTACTTCATCTCTAGTTAAGACTAACTTTTGCTGACTTGAAGCGCCTGGACGCTTTATAGTTAATTCGACTTCCGTACCAGGGAAACCCTTTAAAAACCGACTTACATCTGAAGAACGTTTGCCTGCTACTTCTTTTCCATCTACTGCAATTAGTACATCACCTGCTTTTAAGCCTGCTTTGCTTGCTGGACTATTTTCTAAAGGTGCAGAAACCGTGACTTCATCACCGATTTTGATAAAATCAGCACCGATACCTTTATATTTCCCTTCGGTAATATATCGATAGCCTTCTATTTCTGATTCGGAAATATAATTAGTGTAAGGGTCTAAAGCCTCTAACATCGCATCTATTCCGATACGCATCATTTTGGATGGATTCAAATCATCTACATAATGCGTATTGATTTCTTGATAGAGGTTCGTGAAAATTTCTATATTTTTAGAAATCTCAAATAATTTATCGTGGTCTTTAGTGACTGCTGCTACACTAGCAAACCCTACCAATGCCACTAAACTGACTTTAAAAATTCTTTTCAAATTCATTTTCTACTTTTTTAATATCGAAGAAAGTTGATTTCTTCCGTATAATTTAATGAGAAACTTAGCTTCTCTATATTATCAAACGAGAAACACCCCGTTTATTGTTCATTCAATTTAAGAAAAATTAATTATAAATAATAGTACGTAAATTGTAAAGGCTTGGTTCCTTAACTGCGTTCAACAATTCTAATCTCTACTCTTCTATTTTCTGCTTGTTGTTTTTCACTTTTTGCCTTTGGATATCGCATGTGAAAATTACCATAACCTTTATAACTAATTCTATCTGATGGAATATCATTTTCTAATAAATATTCATACACCATTTTAGCGCGTTGTACAGATAATTTGAAGTCCCAAGATAATTTATCTACAGGCGGATAATTTGGGCGATTGATGTGGCCCGCAATTTCTATTTTTATGGAATCATTGAGTTCCATGAATTTTAATAACTTTGGTAATTCTGGGAACGAACGTTTTAATAGCGTTGCTTTATTTCCTACGAAAAACAGATTTTTGATATCTACTTTTTCTCCAATAGCGACTTTTTTCAATGGAAAAGAAAGCGCTTTTTGATTATTTGGTTTTACCTTGAACATCTTTGTTTCAAAAAAATAATCTTTAGCATAAACATCAATTCCTGCTACTGCTCCAAGTGGTAATAAAATTTTAAAATTTCCTGTGGTATCTGTTTCCAAAGAGTCTCTTTTTTCTTTGGTCCGAATCACTACTTTAGCAGAAATACCTGCGCCAGTTTGTTCATCTTTGATTTGTCCTTGGAAAGGAACGAGTTTTATTTTTTTAAAAACTTCTACCGTAGCCCGACGATTTAATTGTCTTCCTGTTTCTGTATCGTTATTGGTTTCAGGTTTTTCTTCGCCAAATATTTTAATATCTATTCGTTCTGGACCAATATCATTCTGTAAGAATACTTCTTTGACAGCATTTGCTCTACTTTGTGAAAGCTCCTGATTATTTTGTATCGACCCAATAGCATCGGTATGTGCCGTGATGTGAATTTCGAATTGTTTTAGCGACTTAATTTGAGTGACTATTTTAGTGAGGGTGGAATCTGCTGTTGGCGTTAAAGTATACTGCCCAAAATCAAATAACACTTTATCTGAAAGAACTAATTGAGTAGAATCAATTACTTGACCAAAGATGAAGTGAGCAGAAAAAGTAAATAGGAGTAGAAAGAAATATTTTTTTATATACATCACTGAAAGTTTTCTACTCAAATAATTCAGAAAGGGAGAAAAGTAACGAAGGGAAGGAGAATTAAAATTATTGGAGGTTAAAATCAATCCATTCGAATAGTTCGATAATAACCTCCAATTACTTCTAATTAATTATCTTGCTTAGCGAAAACTTTCTGTAATAAAGCACTTGGTCTAGCATCTGTATTTCCACGAATGTTTTCTTCTTTTTTCTCTACTAACCCAAACATCCCTATGAGCGCTTGTTTTGCTACATAATCATCCAATTCAGGATTCGCTTTTTTTACAAAAGGTAATTTATTATGTGCCTTGACTGCTCCTCTCCACGTTTCTCTTGCTTTGAATTTATCTAAAGAAGCAATGATGACTGGTTTAAATTCACTGTATAATTGGTCATAAGTTGACTTTTCTAGATAACGGGTCGCCGCATCTTGCTCTCCCATTAGAATATTCATCGCATCTTTGAAAGTCATCTGCTTGATAGCTCCTATAAAAATAGGTTTTGCTTTCGTAGCAGCATCTTCGGCTGCTCTATTTATCTTTTCTAAAATGTCCGCTTCAATATTTGAAAACCCTGGCACTACTCTTAATTTACTCATTACTTTTTCTGCTTCTTGAGGCATCAAAATCTTATAAGGACTTTTATAATAACCGTCTTCTACGGATAAAAAATCGACAGCTTCTCCTACACCAATATTTAATGCTTCTTTTAAGCCTTTTCCAACTTCATCCTTGGAAAGTCCACCACCTTCACCTGTTACTGCTTCTTTGGCTTTATTTAATAAGCCTTTTAGTTTTTGTGCTTCTACATTTGTAGAAAATAGGAGGGCAACTATCGTAAATAAGAATGTCAAATGCTTAATCATTTTATATTTTTTAATTTAGGAATTTTATATAAGTAAGAGGCCGTCATAAAATGTGTATGTTATTATCCTTCCTCCTACTTGATTAAGTACGGCAAATAGAATGCCTGTTAATCTTAAGAACGACCTTATGACGCCATTAGTTATCTTAAAGCATCTTAAAGGAAAGTTAAAATGCATTAAATGTCAGGAATTCAAGGAAGATAGGTGCTACAGTACATCTAAGAAGCGACTACGCCATTCTGGTTTGGGTAACATACAAACTTCTTTTTTACCAAAAAATCGATAGCGATTTTTAGCGAACCAGTCATATAAAAGATTTCTAAACTCTTTAGGTAATACTTTAAATGGATAAAGTAATTTGAATAGCCCACCTAAATCTCTACCTACAACTAAAACCACATCTGAATGTGTAAAAACTTTATCGTCATCAATTAAAACTACCGTACTAAGGTCAGCGACTTCTACTTTATGTTTGACTAATAATTGTTTACCTATTTCGGATTGTAAGGAAGCAAAGTAAAACAATCCTTTGTGGTCTCTCTTTAAAACAAATTGCACAAAGCTATCGCAGACGTTGCAAACGCCGTCAAATAGAATAACTTTTTTCCCTCTTGGAATGAGTATGGGAATTTTTCGCGACATAGTAATTTATGAATTTTAAAAAGAGTTTATTAAGGAAACGTATTTCTATTAAGCTTTGTTTAGAAAAACAGATGCTTGAATTGGTTGGTGTGAAGAAAATGAATGGGTACTTATCTTTGGATAAGAACACTTACTAGTGTGATGGATAAGCTTATCGAGAAACCACTAGTACTTATCTTAAAGTATTGTTAATCTCTTTCACTTTTGCTAACTTTTTAATAGTTTATGTATCTATATAGTAAACCTTTAAACTTAATTGCTATGAAAAAGACATTTGAAAATAGATTCGCTGCCGTCAACTGGATTGCTGACTATGTGGAAAATGAGGCGCAATATGAAGTTTTACGAGAGCAATTAAACTTTAACTATATCTATGAGAAAATTTGGTTTTTAGAAATTGATGAAGAACAACCAATGGCAGAAATTATTTGGTTGGATGATTGGAAAAGATAGATTGTGAATAGAAAAATTTAATAGCTTATAATACTATAAAATGGCTACGTTTCGTAAGGAACGTAGCCATTTTTATTGTTTAGATATATTAGAAGATAGTACACTCGACGGGGCTCGAACCCGCAATCTCTGCTGTGAAAGAGCAACGACTTAACCAATTTGTCCACGAGCGCATAATAAAGATTTTCAAAATTTTAGTAAATCTCCATAGATAGAAACTCAGAAAGGAATTGAACCTTTATCGTCAGGGTCAAATCCTGACATCTTTACCATTAGACCACTGAGTTACTTATAAGTTGCCCCGGTGAGTCTCGAACTCACGACCCTTCCGTTAAAAGCGGAATGCTCTAACCAACTGAGCTACGAAGCAAGTTTAAAATATTACTAGC
>CALJVJ010000224.1 GCA_937974625.1 uncultured Saprospiraceae bacterium | reverse complement strand
AACTTCACTCTATGTATTTTATCGGCTACGACGTTGGAAGTTCTTCTTTAAAAGCAGCATTATTAGATGGAAAAACAGGCAAAGCCATTGCATCCGCTCAATACCCTGACCAAGAAATGAGTATGATGGCGCAGCAGGCTGGTTGGGCAGAACAAGACCCTGAAATGTGGTGGAATGCTTGTAAAAAAGCAACTGCAAGGCTATTAAAAAAATCGGGTATAGCTGCTAAAAAAATTAAAGGGATTGGTATCTCTTACCAAATGCATGGCTTGGTTGTGCTTGACAAAAAAGGAAACGTTTTACGCCCCTCTATTATTTGGTGTGACAGCCGAGCAGTACCTGTTGGCAATGCCGCCTTTGAGGCAATAGGAGGGGAAAAATGTTTAGCGCATTTATTAAATTCTCCTGGTAATTTCACTGCTTCTAAATTGCGATGGGTCAAAGAAAATGAACCCGAACTATTTGCTCAGATTGATAAATTCATGCTACCTGGGGATTATTTGAATTTTAAGTTATCGGGAGATAGAAACACCACTATTTCTGGTTTATCTGAAGGCATGTTTTGGGATTTCAAAAATGGGCGAGTTGCTGATTTCCTAATGAATCACTATGGATTTGAGAACTCCATGGTGCCCGATATTGTCCCTACTTTTTCGGTACAGAGTGAATTAAGTGCTGCCGCTGCCGAAGAAATAGGTTTACCCAAAGGCATAAAAATCTGCTATCGAGCAGGGGACCAACCTAATAATGCCTTATCCCTCAATGTTTTAAATGCTGGAGAAGTAGCGGTTACCGCTGGCACTTCAGGCGTGGTATACGGTGTCAGTGACCAAGTAAAATATGACCCAGAATCTAGAGTCAACACCTTCGCCCACGTCAATCATACCCCAGATTTAAATCGTTTGGGTATTTTATTATGCATCAATGGTACAGGTATTTCCAATGCGTGGATAAAACGAACCCTTGGTAAATATGATTATCCTGAAATGAATGAATTAGCGGCTAAAGTACCTGTCGGTTCTGATGGATTATTGATGTTGCCGTTTGGCAATGGCGCAGAGAGAATGTTGTGCAATAGCGACCCTGGCGCGCAACTAGTTAACCTTAACTTTAATATTCACCAAGAAGGACATTTATGCAGAGCCGTCCAAGAAGGCATTGTCTTTTCTTTCCAATATGGTTTGGAAATTATGGGTGGAATGGGGCTGAAACCCAAAGTGATGCGAGCAGGGCATGCCAATATGTTTTTAAGTCCTTTGTTTAGACAGTTATTAGCCAACACTTCTGGAATTCCAATTGAATTGTATAATACGGATGGGGCGGTAGGAGCAGCTATTGGTGCAGCTATTGGATATGGTGCAACTGATTTTGATAATGCGTTTAAAGGCTTGGAAGTGATTGAAACGACTACGCCAGAGAAAGGAAGTGATGCTTATTGTGAGGCTTATGGGAAATGGTTGGATGCTTTGAAGATACATATATAGCTATTTTGGAAACTTATATACTTAAGTAAGTGCTAGGACATCCAATGAAAATTTTATCAATGAACAAAATACCTAATTCGGGCGGATTTTATAGGTCATGTATATTATATTAATAAGTATCCTTTGGGCACACGACCTACAAAAATCAGTTTTATCAGTGCAATCCGCGTTGAATCCTATGTAATTTGCAAAAATTCGTACAGCCTTAGCGTAAATTGCTGATTATCCGTAACTATTTTCTTAACCTAACGGCCTATGGCAACAAGCTTAAAAAATTGTAGTAGTTTCTATCTTTTGCATTTTTAATACAGACTTTGGAAACCTAAGTTCGAAAGTAGCGCCTTCACCAAGAATACTAGATACATGAATTGTCCCATCCATAGTATTCATAATTTTTTTGCAAGTGGCTAAGCCTAATCCAGTGCCTTCGTATGCTGAATGGACATGCAATCGGCTAAACATTTCCCATATTTTTTCGAAGTATTCCTCTTGAATGCCGATGCCATTATCTTTAAAAAAGATAGAAAAGGTATTTTCATTCATTGTATACGAAATAGTCACCGTTGGTATAGGAGATTCATTATATTTAACTGCATTTTCGATAAGGTTTTTAAATAATAGATAAAAAGAAGAAGAATTACCAATTAAAACTGGTAAAGGTTTAGCTATTACTATTTTAGCGTTCCGCTCTTTCAGGTAACTTGCTATGGTATTTGTCAGGTCATCACTAACTGTATTTAGGTTAATGGCCTTATTGATGTTGTATTTCTTTGGAGCTGATAATTTTGAGTATTCCAATACATCTTCAATTAAATGCTTCATTCTTATTCCCCCCTTTTTGATAAAACTAAGTGATTGTTGAATTTCTGAATTAGCAGGATGGTTTAATTGTTTTTCCAATAAATCAGTGAAATTAATAATGTTGCTTAATGGCGTTTTGAGGTCATGTGAGGCAATGAAAGCAAACCTTTCTAACTCTTTATTTGATTGTTTCAATTGCGTGTTACTACGTTCCAATTCTTTGGTCCTTTTCGCAACTTGTATTTGTAGTTTTTCATTATATCGGTTTTTTATATGATAGGCCCTCCATAACAACAGAGCAATTATACCCACTAACCCTAATACCAAAATAATAATGTTCATAAAAACATTTTTAGCCTTTAGGTTTACTTTTATTTTCTCCTGTTGTGTACGAAGCAGCTCATTCTCAATTTCCTTTTTATCCGTTTGATACTTTGTTTCTAGTTCAAGAACGAGTTCTTCTTTAGCTCGGAGCTGCAAATTATCTTGTTGGTTGGAGGCCGCTTTGTAATAGGTTAAAGCTTGCTGATAGTTTCCTACTTTTTCCTCCAACTGACCCAATAACTGTAAAGAGGCTAATTTAGAGGCTTCTAAACTATTTTCTGTGGCTAATGTATATCCTTTATTTGCTTTTTCAAATGCTTTTTTATAATCGCCAATATCACTATAAATGATAGCCCAGGTTTGGTAAAGGTGATGTAGCTCCGTATATTTCTCTCCTATTTTTATTAACAAATCTTCTGCTTCTAAGAAGGAGGCAATTCCATTTTTTCTTTGCCCTAAGTAGAATTTACATTCCCCAATAAGTCTGAGGGTAGTCGCTACTCGTAATTCTAGCGCATATTCTTTACTAATGTCATAAGCTTTATTTAAATAGGGTAAAGCTGTTTCATATTCTTTTGTCTGAACATAATATTCTCCCATTCGCTGGTTAGGATGACTCAGTTTGGAGCGGATGCCTACTCGTTCTCCAGTCTCAATTGCTTGTTGAAGATATTGGTGGGCAAGCTCCATTTCATTAATAGAACGATATAGGTTTCCTATATTGGAGAGAGTATTTATGGTCTGCTCTATATTACCTCTTTCCTCATCTATTTTCAAAGCAGCTAGAAAATATTGCAGAGATTTTTCAATATCCCCTTTTTCCTGAAGGGCAATTCCTAAATTATTTAAGCCTTTCATTTTGCCTGTCAGGAAATTTATTTTTTCTGATAATGCTAAACATTTTTCCCAGTAGCTAATGGCTTTTGCCGAATTACCTTCTATATCGGAGGCTATACCTAGACAATTGTAGGATTGGGCTATCCGAGCAGTATCTAAAAGTTTCTGGGAAATGACTAAAGCTTCTGCGCCATATTCTCGACAAAGTGAAACATCTATTTGATGATGTTCAAAGCTCAATTTTAATAAAACATCTACCTTGTTTGTATCTTCAGGTTGGTCAATTAGACTATGTTTTAAACTATCTAATTTAGAATGTTGTGCGTTGGCGGTAAGATTACTTAAACACATTAAATAGACTAAATAGGATATGGGAAAAATTTTCTTAAATTTCACTTTCTACTACTTAATAAAATTAATTGATTTTTTGCAGTTAATCCTAAATTTATAGCAAAAATCAATCCATGGATTTTTTAGTTCGTCATTCTACCCTATAATTATTAAGGACTATTTTTATAAAATCATTTAATAGAATGTCTGAGTAAATCCTTTCGATAATAATTCCAAATCAATTACCTCCTTGGCAGTTTAGGGCTATAAAAAATGTGCTGTTGGTTATCCCGTACGGGCGACACCTTTATCAGACTCGCTTCTAACGAGTACTTTTGAAAGCTTTTTACACTTTATTTTTAATCTCTATACTCACCAGAGCTAGAAAATGGTATCGCCCGTATGGGCTAGCCAGCAACAGTTTTTTGGATGAGCTGTTTTGCCAGTAGATGCGCAGTAAACAACTATTTTCTCAATAGTTGGCAAAACTAATGATACTATCTTTCTGACCATTGGTACTTTAATGCTAACATATCAGTTTTTTGTAGCATTCAATGTATATTCGCTCTTATTAAAAATAACTAGTTGCTCGAACCTGACAACGATAAAACTAAACGACAATGAACCTTACCTACGGTCCAAAACAGTATTTCCCTGCCATTGGCAAAATAGAATTTGAAGGACCTAAAACTAAAAATCCACTGGCTTTCCGGTACTATGACGAAAATAAAAAAGTAGGTGGTAAAACCATGAAAGAACATCTTCGATTTGCTGCTGCTTACTGGCACTCTTTCAATGGTGGCGGTGGCGACCCTTTTGGTGCAGATACTCGACCAATGCCTTGGATGGAAGCAAAAGACCCAGTGAGTTCTGCTATGCAGAAAATGGATGCAGCTTTTGAGTTTATTACCAAAATGAGCATTCCATATTATTGTTTTCATGATGTAGACCTTGTGGATGAAGCGGATTCTATTATAGAAACAGAGAAACGATTGCAAAAAATCGTCGATTATGCAGCAGAAAAACAAATGGACTCTGGTGTAAAATTACTTTGGGGAACAGCGAATTTGTTTTCGCATCCTAGATATATGAACGGAGCATCTACCAACCCTGATTTTCAAGTAGTTGCTTATGCTGCTACTCAGGTGAAGAATGCTATCGATGCAACCATCGCTTTAGGTGGCGAGAATTATGTTTTTTGGGGAGGAAGAGAAGGTTATATGTCTTTATTGAACACCAACATGAAACGAGAAGTGGAACATATGGCTCGTTTTATGACGATGGCTAGAGATTATGGTCGAGCGAATGGTTTTAAAGGCACTTTCCTTATAGAACCGAAGCCAATGGAACCTTCTAAGCATCAATATGATTTTGACTGTGCAACGGTTTTAAACTTCTTACGAGAATTTGATTTATTAGGTGATTTCCAAATAAATATTGAGGTCAATCACGCTACTTTAGCGAGTCATACTTTTCAACACGAAATTCAAGTAGCAGCTGATGCAGGCGCATTGGGTAGTTTGGATGCCAACCGTGGAGATTATCAAAACGGATGGGATACCGACCAATTCCCAATGAATTTATATGAGTTGACGCAATCGATGTTGGTCTTCTTAGAAGCTGGTGGTTTGAAAACGGGAGGTATCAACTTTGATGCAAAAGTCCGTCGTAACTCTACTGACTTGGAAGATTTGTTTATTGCACATATTGGTGGAATGGATGCTTTTGCGAGAGCTTTATTAATTGCCAATAATATCTTAGAAGATTCTCCTTATCAAAAATTACGAACGGAGCGTTATGCTTCTTTTGATGGAGGTGCTGGAAAAGATTTTGAAAAAGGCGCATTGAGTCTAGCTGATTTGAGAACGATTGCTTTGAAACAGGGGGAACCAAAACAGATTAGCGGTAAGCAAGAATACTACGAAATGATTATCAATCAGTATATTTAATAGATGCTGGATACTGGATGCTAGTTCACTCGAAACTAGCATCCAGCAACCATTTACACAAACAACATTATCAAAGTCAATATTATTCCCGCCAAAGTAAACCACAAGCCTTTCTTAAAAACAGAAGAACTCGGCATAAACATCCAAAAGGAAGAAATTACAAAAAACAGTAAGGAGACCCCAAAGAAAATATTCAACCAGTACAATGGGTCTTTGGTCGTCGCTTTGTGCAGGTGCGTCATTTTGTCTATAATGTAAGGCAATTCTTTGATTTTATAATCTGCTTTTCCTGTCTCACTGTTATACGTTCCTTGTTTGAAGTGGAGGATATTCCCTTCCGTTTTAGTCACTTTAAATCCTTTGATTTTTACCGCTCCTTTTAACTTAGTAGCACTGAGATTGGTCGCTAAATCTTTTTCATAATGTATTTCCTTTTTTAGAAAATCGGTATTTCTAAAAATTAGAATAACCCCACTAAAGGCATACATCGCCATGATACCCGCTAAAAAAAATCCAAGATAGCGGTGAATAACCCGCATGTTGATATGTACAGAAGTTGGACTGCTCATTAATTATTTTTTTGACAAAAGTAAAAATTATCTTATTTAAATATTCATTTGTCTAATAATTTGAAGAATTAATAGGATTAACTTTCTAAAAATTTTAAAAATTTAGAAATATGTAATTGTATACTACCGAATGATAAGAATTACATCATCTAAAATTCTATCCAACATGAAACAAATACTAATTATTTCCTCCTTTTTAATGCTTGGCATTTTAAGTTTATGGTCTCAAAATGGATTGAAAGCAGACTACTATGATGGTAAAGATTTCAATAAATATGTGGCAACCAACTATGTGGACAAAATAGATTTTTATTGGCTTACAACACCGCCAGTACCAGGCATCAATCCACGTCTCTGTTCTATTCGTTACACAGGTAGGGTAAAATCTCCTGGTACTGGAGTCGTCACCTTTTCCGCAAGAGTAGATGACGGCATTCGTGTATGGGTCAATGAGGAACTGATTATTGATAATTGGAAATTAAATGACGTTGGCTATTCGAATGGACAAGTGGAAATGGAAGCAGATAAATTTTATGATATAAAAATCGAATACTTCAATGCACTGTTAGAAGGAGAAATCCGATTACTTTGGGAATTACCCGAAAAAGAAACCAAAAAAACCGAAGAAAAAAGTTGGTTTGCTAGCTGGTGGGAGCAAGATGAAGAGAAAGCGGTAGTCATATCTTCTAAGTATTTTGCGCCACCTGTGGAAGAAGTAATCGTTGAAGCTCCTACACTTGAACCCCCACCTGTGGTTCAACCAAAGCCGAAACCTCAACCAAAGCCGAAGCTAGTTTCTAAAGCAAAGCCAATTAAAAAGAAGCCTGTAGTCCTACCACCCAATAAAGAGGTGGTTGAAACGATTCAACAATACCTTCCAAAAAATGTAGCTTTTAATCAGGCGGAATCGGTCATTCTATCCGTTTCCTATCCTGAATTAGATAAATTAGCCGATTATTTAGAACAGCACCCAACTCATAAAGTGCGTATCGAAGGGCATACTGATAACGTAGGGAATGAAGAGAAAAACTTAAAACTTTCCGAAAGAAGAGCGTATGCGGTGGCTGCTTATTTGGTAAAAAAGGGCGTATCTCCTAAACAGTTGAGTGCTAAGGGGTTTGGTGGCACAAAGCCTTTAGTGAAATCAGAGGGTAAGCAATATCACCCAGAGAATAGGCGGGTGGCATTTATTATTGAATGATGATTTTAGAAATTTGTGCCACAGTAGACTTCTTTATTTACTATGGTACATATTAGCATCAAGAAACGGTGTTATAAGTTATAAAAAGTTATTGGAGGTAATTAGAAGTTATTATTGTCAACCATGGTGTCATTGAAAAGGATTGAAGAAGATTAATCTAAGGTTTGTAATAAAATGCTCATACAAGTTTCTATTCCTTGTACATAATTGCCCAAACGCAAATTTTCATTAGGCGCATGAATGCTATTATCAGGATTGGGAATCCGCACCGAAACAGCAGGAATCCCTAAAGTATTGATAAATGGCGCAATTGGTTGCGAGCCACCAGTTGTCTGCATTTTCACATACTGGTCTCCGTAAATATAGGTCATTCCTTTTGATAACCAATCTCCCAAATCCGATTTCATATCTGTCTGAAAAGGTTTGGAGCCTATTTTATAAGAAAATTGCATCAATTTAGGATACGTTTGTCGTTCTTCCAACGTAGGTAAAGAATCTAGTAGGTGAAAACCTTTAGCGACAATGAAGTCTTTTAATAATTGAACTTGTCGCGCTCCCGGTGTAGCTGGCACTAAACGCATATCAATTTCCGCAACCGCCTCGTTGGGCAGCAACGTTCTGACCTCCTTCCCTACCCATGCCGCTTGTAATCCCCGAATATTCAAAGAAGGATATTGTAAAGCCTCTTGATAAGTCGTTCCAACACTATCGATGGTCGCAATCCCCAATGATTTTTTGATAGCCGTCAAATCTTCGGGCACATCATTTATTATTGCTTTTCGTTCCTCACTCAATTCCACCCCATCGTAAAAATGAGGTACCATAACTTGCCCATTTTCATCCTTTAGGTCACCCAATAAACGGGCTAAATGAAAAACGGGATTGGGCGCAAAATTTCCATATTGGCCACTGTGTAAATTGCGAACCGCCCCAAAAACTTTTAAACGTACAGTAGTCATGCCCCTTGCACCAAAAGTCAAAGTAGGCAAATTGGATAAATGCCGTGTCCCATCCATGATGAGCATTACTTTAGCCGCAAACAAATCTCTTTCTTTTTTTACCAAGGGAGATAATGTAGG
The DNA here is from genome assembly GCA_937974625.1 of uncultured Saprospiraceae bacterium. Taxonomy (GTDB): domain Bacteria; phylum Bacteroidota; class Bacteroidia; order Chitinophagales; family Saprospiraceae; genus JAFMDF01. The sequence goes on along the minus strand of CALJVJ010000224.1, from coordinate 13,977 downwards.
AGAACCTAATTCTTCTTGAAAGTCCATGATGACTTTGAGGTTAAACTTCGGTTGGATTTTTTGAGCTTTCAAAATTTGTAAGGCGGTAATAAAACCCATCGCTGGTCCTTTGGAATCAGAGGAAGAACGGGCAAAGATTCTTAAATCAGGGTCAAATCCTTCTTCTAGTATAGTCCAATCCACAATCTCCCATTGGTCTTTTATTTTCTTTTTTAATACAGGCTGAAAAGGATGTGGTTGCTGCCATTTGGTGCTATCTACTGGTTGTCCATCTATTTGTAAATAAAAAAGGATGGTTTCATAGGTTGGATTGACTTCCCAATGGGCTAAAACGTGCGGAATGCCCTCTGATGTTAAAACCTGTGTATCGAAACCTAGTTCATTAAAGGTTTTTAGACACCACTCTACATTATTTTGTCGGTGTTCTGCATAGCTACCAATGTTTGGGATGCTTAGAAACTGGCGGTATTGGGTTAGAGAATTAGCTAAGTTTTCTTTGGCTAAGTTTTTTATAGTTTGGGGTGATAATGCTTGTCCTATAATTAAACCATTAGACAACCAACAGAAAGATAAAATCAATAGTATCTTTTTCATATCAGTTTTATTGAAGCAATTGAAGTTGTTTAAAGTTATTCTGATGGCCTGCTTGCAAGTCATTGAAAATCAGACTCCTAACAAAACCTTAAATAACTTCATTGATTAAAAAGATGTTTTGTCTCTAAAAATAGCTTGACGAATGAATTCAGTCTGGACAGATAAATATAGAAAATTGATTTGACAAAGTTGATTTGCTGAATTTGGAGTATAAGTTGAATCATTTTATTATTAATACTCCATGACAATAAATCGTCGAATAAACCTCCCCGCTATGCATTCAGGCGGGTTCGACGGTACTACTTTTAAAACTCTCGTCCACCAAACTCACTTTTCAACAATTTTACATTTTTGGAAGGCTGATTCAATTGATAAGTTACGCTAACTTGCAAAATATCAACCTCGTAGACATAATTAGTCGTCGTGTAAAAGTTATCTCTAACAGTCGTAATCCGCTGCTCATTCGAATCCAATAAACCTAAATCCATATTGAGCCATTGGAAAGACACCGCTATTTTTTTATCCAAAAACGTTTTACGTAGCGTCAAATTTGGATTGTAAAAACGGGAATCTCGCCCCTGCGCCGTCACTCTTTCTGATAAGTAATTGAGCCCTAATTGTAGATTAAAAGTAGGCGTTAAAGTAAAATTAGTATTCGCATTAATCGAATAAATCAGATTGGAAGTCTCAATCGCATCTCCAAATAAATCGCCTTTTATTTTATAATTATAAGCATTTCCTCCAAGGTATAATCGCCAATTTTTGGTAGGATATACCGTCGTCCCTACCTCGACCCCAAAGGCAGTGGCTTGCCCAGCATTGGTATAAATTCGATTCAATATGGTGTCATTAAAAACGGTGTTGACTCGGTTGATAACATCATTGATATTTCTAAAATAAGCATTGATGAATACAGAATTATCGCCCATTGTTTTGACTAAGCCTGCTTCTACAATGTCGATGTATTCTGGTAATAATTCAGCGTCCCCTTGTTCTAAGGTTTCTGAATGTTCTCTTTCTGGGAAAGGCGTCATTTTAAAAGTAGTGGTTCGTTCAATTCGGCGACTATACCCTGCTTTGGTAGCCCACTCATTGCCCAAATCATATTTTAAATTGACCGATGGAAATAGGTTTAATTTATCTAATTCGTAAGTCTCATCTGGTCGTGCAATATCTACTGTTCTATCAAAATATTCTAATCGCAATCCTGCGGTGTAAGCCAACTTTCCACTTTCTCCAGAAACTTGACTGTAAACAGAATGAATGGTTCTTTTTAATTCGATACTATTGGTAAACAAAGGGTTTTCTATCCAAGTGTTGGTCGCTAAATCCAAATCTTGGTAAACAAAATCTCCGGGATGTTTTAAATAACGATATTGATAGCCCGTTTCCCATTTTGTCGTTCCCACTTTTTTAGCATAATCCAATTGAAACCGAAAACCATCTAGTGGATTGTCATTATCATTAAATTGTTTTTGGAGGACATCCGATGTGTTGGGCCAATTTAAACTAACATTATCAGTCGGGCCACCTAGAATAGTCCGTTCATACAAACCTGAAATTTTTAAAGAAGCATCTTCTTCAAATTTCAAAGTATAATCCAAGGCACCGATTAAAAAATCGCCTTTTCGGACTCTTAAATTTTCATTATAAAAAGTATTGGTATTCAGAACTTCTTTTCCTCCTATCACCGCCCCATTTTGTTGGTATAAATCCCAATAGGCTTCCGTACCTTGAAAATCATTAATTGGAATAATCGCTCGTTGTTGATTTAAATAGAGAATATCTGCTGTTCGATATTTAGTCCGTTTTCCAGCATAAAAACTGGCGCCGATGGTCTGTCGATTGTCAGGAGTATAAATTGCAGAAAATCGACCAGAATAATTTTCCTTATCAAAACTACGCTCTCCATCTGATGGAAATTCTGTTAGCACTTCTCCCACATAGGTATTGACATATCCTTCTCTCCTACCCGTCAAGTCATTTCGCTTATAGTCTAATCCTGCAGACCATTCTAGCTTTCCTTTTTTATAATTTATGGTTACATCGCCGCCAAATCGTTGAGCGCGTTCCTTCGCATCATACCTTTCTATACTTGGCAAACCGACCAATATATTGGCAATCACAAACAGCCCGTCAGTACTCCCCTGCTTAGTGGTGATATTGATGATTCCCGCATTGCCATCAGGGTCATATTTAGCAGAAGGAGCGGTGATGATTTCAATATCTTCAATCGCATTGGCGGGTAATTGTCCAAGTATCACTGCGGGGTCTGTTTGTACAGGTTTGCCATTTATCATCACTAAAAACCCTGTCGTTCCTCTTACAGAAATTTCTCCTAAAGCGTTGATGCTGATGGAAGGTAAATTACTCAAAACATCCGTCGCCGTTCCTCCTTGTGCCATTTGGAATTGTCCTGCATCGTAGACTTGCTTATCTAGTTTTTGTAAAGAAGTAATTGCCTTACCTGTCACTTCGACCTCTTCTAATACACCTGCACTTATGCCGAGGGATATATTTCCTAAATCCGTCTGATTGATTGGTTGAAAAACTTCAGATTGGTGGGCCTTGTATCCTAAAAATCGAACGGACAAATAAACGGAATTTTCTTTGATTTTGGTAAACTCAAAATTACCATTTGCATCTGTAATCTCTCCATACAACATAGCGGAATCGGAGGGATTGTGTAAAGTAACACTCGCATACGCTATCGCTTCATTGGTGGTTTCATCTACTATTCGCCCTTTAATAATGTTCGTATTTTGAGCAAATATGGGTAGAAAACCGATTAAATAAATAAAACAAAAGCAACTTATTTTGTGGAGCATTTTACGCTTGATTGGATGATAAATCTTTCATCCGCAAAGATAGCCACATTTATCGGCATCTTATTTATTTACTTCTCTCAAATTAAAAAATCCCAAACTACTGATTATCAGTAATTCGGGATTGGTGTTTGTTTATTAGGGTGATTATACTTAATCTCGGATTTGAGTGATTTTATAACAGTCCGTGTTTATAACAATTGGTGAATATTGTAATTATAACAGTCAGTGGTGTAATTGGTTTTTAAAAATGACGGCGTGCTTTTACACGCTGCCTTTTTATATTTAAGGGGGATTATTATTTACTTTAAGCTGCAACGGCTACATCGGCTAATGCTTTTGCTGCTGGAAAATCAACTGGTACGTTGGTCAATCCATGTACTAAATTGGTAAAAGTAATAGCTGTTACTGCTGATACTAGGTCAATTAAGGCTTTTTCATCAAAGCCTTGCGCCAAAAAGTTTTCCACTAAAGCATTATCTACTTTTCCTCTATTTTGAGAAACACCTGCTGCCAATTTAGTAATGGCTAAAAGACGCTCATCGGCAATAGTACCTGCTCTCAAGGCAATTGTTTCGTCTTCCGTGAAACCTGCCATCTTTCCTAAAGTCGTGTGCGCTGCTAGGCAGTAAGTGCAACCGTTTACTTCTGAAACTGCTAAGTCAATTGCTTCTTTTTCTTTTTTAGTGAAACTGTTTCCTCCCGCTGAACCACTGAAAGCTAGGAAGTTAGCCAATGCATCACTTGAATAACCAATCGTTGCATATAGATTAGGTACTACTCCCAATTGCTTTTTTAGGTTATCAAAAATACCTTGTGCTTTTGCATCTACTTGGTCTCTTGTTGGAACTTGAATTAAATTTGACATAATTATTTTTTTAGGTTAATAGTTAAAAATTGAATGATTTAAATTATACCACAAAGATGCAGGCAAAAGCGAGGCAAAAGAATGGACAAAGGTTCTCGGAGGTTGGACATAAGTTCCTAATTGGACTTTTTGGGCGGAGGGTAGAGGGCTTAGGGTTAGGGTTAAGATAGAATAAACGCTATTGGCATTTAATAATTTTCAATTTTCAAACGGCGCTATTGATATTGCTACTACCACTGCTACAACAAAAAAGTCCCACACCTTATATATAATAAGATGTAGGACTTTTGAATTAAGGTTGCCCTTAAATAAGCGATAGGCTTAAGACCGCTGAATCAAATCATGTAAACCTTGTGCATACTTTTTGCTCAATTCACGTAATTCTTGGTCATATTGTGTTTGAATTTGTTTCAATGTAGCTGTTGGTATCCGGCTAGCATCTAAATTATACTCTTCCATAATTCTTCTGATACCTGCACTTGCCGTTCTTTTTGGCTTCTCTTCTACCTTCTTAAGGATGCTATCAAAAATATTACTATTTGCTGTTGGTGTTTTTGGGTCTTGCTGATTGTGTTGTCTAGCAGCTTCGATTTGACCTTTGATTAAATCTAAAATGCTAATTGGACTTTTCCCTTTGGCAGCTCGGTTATCTTGGATTTTTTTATCTAATCCTCCAATCTTGTCTTTAATTAAATCGAATACATTTGGGTGAGCCGTTTCTTGTCTTGGATTTGAGGCATTCTTTGCCTTGACGTCATTGATGGTTTTCAAGATGACTTCTAAAATGTTAGCTTTCGCCATGATAGAGATTTTTATTTTAATGTTAGATAAAAGGTGCTTTTGAAAGAGACAGCATAAAATCTATATCTTAGCTACACCCGAATATAATTGGCTTTAATAAATTCTATAAGTAGGACGAAATATATTGTAAAAGTGACAATATTTAAAGAAAAATATTTAAATATTAAGATATTGATAATATCTTAGGGGAATTCAAAACTCCTTTTTTATTAAGTTCTGCGCATTTTATAAGACTCCATAATTATTCCTAAAATAACAAATTTACTTCTATCCTTAAATCACAAAAACTACGGTTCTATGACCTAAATACAAATTAAAAGCAGTAGCTTGCAGTTGCTAACGCAAAAACTATTAATCATAGTAATATTTAAAAGACAATTTTTCAACACGAAAAATCCACAACTAATTGATTATCAATTAATTAATTTTTAATGAAAGATTTATTTTGAGTTTTACTACAAATTTTTACCTGTGAGTAAAGCAGCTGTTAAGTTCAATAAGCAAGACCAACCAGAATTTTACAAAGTACTCCAAAAAAGAATAAACCAATATTTTAAAGATAATAAAATTGCCAAAACGGCTAATTGGAACATGAAGTTCAAGACAAGCTTTATGCTTGGGATATACTTTATACCATTAGCGCTCATGTTGACTGGACAAATCACTTCTTTTAGTGGGACCCTCCTGTCTTGGATTATTATGGGCTTTGGGATGTCTGGTATAGGATTAGCCATTATGCATGATGCCAATCACGGTTCTTATTCAAAAAACAAAAGAGTCAACGAAGCGCTAGGTTTGACGATGAATTTTATAGGTGGATACCATGTTACTTGGAAAATCCAGCATAATGTTTTACATCACTCGTTTACCAATGTACATGAGCATGATGAAGATTTGGACCAAAAAATGTTTTGTATGTCTCCTTGCCAAGAACGAAAAGGATTTCATAAATTTCAAGCATTTTACGCGACTTTTCTATATGCCTTATTAACCGTCTTTAGATATATCTTTAAAGATTTCCAGCAAGTTTACCGTTATCATAAAATGGACTTATTGGAAGGACAAGGATTAACGTATGCATCTGCCATCACACAAGTCATACTTTATAAGGCGACTTATTTAGTCTTTCTGTTAATTTTACCGCTGGTGTTAATCAATTTACCTGTTTGGCAGATTTTACTTGGTTTTGCCATTATGCATATTATATGTAGCCTTGTTTCGGCTTTTATCTTTCAATTAGCGCACGTTTTAGAAGAGACGCATTTTTATAAAACAGATGATAACGGAAGTGTCGAAAATAATTGGGCGATTCACCAGTTGAAAACAACTGCTAATTTTTCTGAAGGTAGTAGTTTCTTTTCTTGGTTCATTGGTGGGCTTAACTATCAAGTAGAACACCATTTATTTCCAAATATCTGCCATGTCCATTATAGTCAGCTTTCTCCAATCGTACGAGCTACCGCCGCTGAGTTTAATGTGCCTTACTATTCTCATAAAACTTTCTGGGGAGCGATGAAGAGTCACTTTTCCTTATTGCATCAATTAGGTAAGAAACAGGAACTAATGGAGGCTGCTTAAAGTTAGGTAATATATACCTATACCTTATGATTTTAGAAGTTGCTATACTTAATATACGTCCCAACCAAAACAAAGCTTTTGAAGCCGCTTTTCAAAAAGCGGCTCCTATCATTGCTTCAATGAAAGGCTATATCAATCATCACCTTAAAAAATGCCTGGAACATCCCAATCAATATATCCTCTTGGTTAATTGGGAAACTTTGGCTGACCATGAAATCGGATTTAGACAATCTGCTGAATATCAAGATTGGAAGGCTCTATTGCATCATTATTATGACCCTTTCCCTACTGTTTTGCATTATCAATAAGTCTTTATCCTATTGCCTAAAAACAGCAAAGCCCCGAATTCTAAGAAACGAGGTCTTTACCTTAATTGAGAAAGTTTAATCTTATTTCGGAGTTGCAGAAAATCAATTCTAGTGGTAGAGAGCAATGGATAGAATGGAAAATAGATGTAGAAACTATTTTAAATGGTCTCTTCTTGATAGTAAATCCACTTTTTTAAGTTTAAATACCACCTAAATGCATCCATTTCATATTTAGACGTAAACTTTTTAAAAAGTCACATTTTATCAACTCGTCGTTTTTTCTACTAAATTTATCGGCAATTCTGGCAAGTTTCCTTTCTTTACCTATATATTTAAACTGTAAAACCCTATTTTCTCATTAAACCCAATCCATGCGTTTTTTCGATAGATTAAGTAATGGCTGGAAACTGGCCAAAACAAGTTTGCAAGTTATTGAATCTGAGAAGACTTTATTGCTCTTCCCAGTTTTGTCTACTTTGGCGCTAATTTTAGTATGTGCTACTTTCTTAGGTGGTGGTTACTTTATTTTTGGCGACCAGATTCTTGAAGCAGCAGATACGATTGAAGGTAATTCCTCTGACATAAATCCTTTGGCTTATGTGTTGGCATTTGCTTACTACTTTGTTACTTATTTCATCATCATCTTTTTCAATTCCGCTTTGGTGCATTGCGCAGTACAAGTATTAAATGGTGAACAAACGAGCCTTTCTGAAGGGATGGAATTTGCGACGTCTAAACTGGATAAAATTTTAGTTTGGACAAGTATTGCTGCTACGGTAGGTTTAGTCCTTAAAACACTACAAAGCAATGATAAAATAGGTCAAATTGTGGCAGCTATTATTGGTACAGCATGGTCTATCTTAACCTTTTTTGTGGTGCCAGTATTACTATATGAAAACAAAGATGTCTTTGGCTCTATCAAACAATCAGGCCAAATTATGCGAAAAAAATGGGGCGAATCATTGGGTGCTAACTTTGGATTTGGTTTTATTACCTTTTTAGTTGGCGCAGCGATTGTCCTCTTTTCTATTATGCTTGCTCAAGTCAATATAGTTTTAGCCATAGTCGTAGGAATATTACTTTTCTTATTATTGAGCGTAGTGATGTCTGCGGCAGAAACTGTGTTTTTGGCAGCAATTTACCAACGGGTCAATGAGCGACCAACAGGAACTTTTAATGAAAATATTTTAGATGATGCTTTTATTGTGAAGTAAGATTTTAAACAGAAATTTTAGTTTAATAAAATCTAATCAATTAAGATAGAGGTCAAAATCTAAACTAATAAGCAAATCCGTGTTAAAAAATATCTGTGTTCTTTTATTTTTTAACACGGATTATTTTTAACACGGATGACTTTCAAAATTTTGTAGCATAACCAACTTTCATTAAAGCAAACTTCGACTAATCATCTTTATTTAGACATGTCAAAAGACAACCTAGCTTTTTTATTTTTCTTCCTACTTCTTTTATATCTAGCTTGGCGATTCACTCCCTTAAAAGAAAGAAGTTATCAAATCTGGTACGACTATTCTACCCAACAACAGCCTATCCAAAGTAAAAATGATATTGATGAAGTTCTCAGTCAACTAGAACAAATTACTTACCAAGACCTGTCAAAGGAGTACCTCGACCATACACAATCTGATTTGCCCACTTTTAAAAAAATGTTAGAAAATGGCACTTATTATCGCGTTAGAGGAGACCAAATTTTTCAATATGTAGTAGGTGATTTTAGAATCAAACATTTTTTACCAAGAGACGATTATTATTATGACCACTTGAGTTCGCTACAAAAAGAAGATTACCTTAATTGGTTGATTAGCAAGGAATTATTGTATACAATTTTGGATTTTCAAGATGCTCTTTTTGAAAACGATTATAATGAAACGGGCTTTGTCATTGTTAATGGTTTTCGTCATCCTAGTTATAATGCTGAAGTCGGCGGTGCCGCTCAAAGCCGACACGTCAAAGGAGAAGCCGTAGACATTTCCATCGAAGATATTAACGATGATGGTTGGGCCAATCAAACAGATAAACAAATCGTATTGGAGTTGCTAGAAAAAGAAATTATTAAAGATAAAGGGGGGATTGGTAAATACCCAGGTACTATGTCTGTACATTTTGATGTGCGAGGATATCGGGCTAGATGGGACCAGCAGTAGGGCCATTATTACCTCGGCTTATTAAAGGTTAAGTACTAATTTAATTTTAAATTTCACACAACACCTCAACGGACATAACGATTTAATAACTAGCTTATTATAACGTTGTGTCGTAGTGCCGTTTTCACATTAAAAAATTATCCCAAGACCTGATAGAAAAAATTAAAGCAATGATTGCCAAAGGCGTAAATTTATATGAAAAAGATGGTTTGCTCTAACCGTCACTCAATAAGGTCAAGCTCTTATGCTCAATAATCAATTTATTCCTTACCTTTACAGGCAAATTTAATGGTCCTTAAAATTGGCTAAATATGAAACGTTTCAACCTATTTACTACCTTACTTTTCAGCTTTTTGATGAGTGGAATAGCTCAGGATATTCCTGTTTCGGATGTCTATGCTTTCTCTATGAAAAAGTTAGACGATACGACTTACAACTTTAGCAATCCTAAGTTCCTTACCAATTTTAATGTCGAGGGCTATAATAATCAACCCTACTTCGTTGGGCCAAACGAGATATATCTAACTGTACAATTTCCTGATGAAATACAAACGGATATTTTTTCTTTAAATTTAGACAATAATCGACTGACACAAATCACGGCTACCGTCGAAAGTGAATATTCTCCTACCCTCATGCCTACTCGAAATGAGTTTTCTTCCGTACGAGTTGAAGCAGATGGACAAAGTACCCAACGATTGTGGAAATTCCCGATGGATAGAAGTTCTGTTGGAGAACCTGTTTTTAAGACTATTCCCGGTGTCGGCTATCATCATTGGGTCAACCAATACAAAGCAGCACTTTTTGTGGTTGGGCAACCTACCACCCTCGTTCTAGCCAATACCCTTACAGGTTCCACTATCCAATTAATGGAAAATGTAGGCCGTGGCATGAATCGACTCCCTGGTGATAATTTAGCCTTTATCCATAAATTGAATGACCAAACTTGGATGCTTAAAGAACTAGATACTTACACGTATCGAGCAACAGAACTTGTTCAAACTCTTCCCAATAGTGAAGATTTCCTGTACCTAGATGATGGCACCTACATCATGGGCAATGGTAGTAAACTATATAAATTCAATAAAGTGATTGACCAATATTGGGTAGAAATAGCCGATTTTCGGTATTACGGCATTAAAAATATTACGCGTTTGGCTTTGAGTTCTAACGGAACTATCGCAATTGTGGATAGGGTGAAGTAAGCGAAAAGGCTGAAGGGCTAGATGGCAGAGAGGCACATTGCCCACAGCCTTTCTGCCACTCTGCCTCCTTATAAACCTTATTCCCTCATCCACCTTATCACCTTACAATATGAATCATTTAATCGCTCCTTCCCTATTAGCTGCTGACTTTGCTAATTTAACTCCTGACCTAGAAATGGTCAATGAAAGTCAGGCAGATTGGTTACATTTTGATGTCATGGATGGCAAATTTGTACCAAATATTTCCTTTGGTTTTCCACTATTGAAGGCTTGTAAAAGGATTTGCAAAAAGCCCATTGATGTGCATTTGATGATTGTGGAGCCAGAAAAATATATTGAGCAATTTGCGGAAGCAGGTGCTGATGTCATTACGGTGCATTACGAAGCTTGCCCGCATTTACACCGAACGATTCAACAAATTAAAGAAACGGGCGCCAAAGCAGGTGTTGCTTTAAATCCGCATACGCCTGTCAGTGTTTTAGAAAATGTATTGGAAGATGCCGATTTGTTCTGTCTAATGTCTGTGAATCCAGGTTTTGGTGGTCAGAAATTTATCTATAACACGATTCCAAAAGTGAAGCAATTGAAGGATATGCTGACGGTTAAAAATACTTTTGCGCATATCGAAATTGACGGTGGAGTGGGCTTACAGAATGCAGAAGCTCTACTCAAAGCAGGCGCAACGGTTTTGGTAGCAGGCAGTGCAGTGTTTAAGTCAAAAGACCCAATTGATACGGTTAGTCGGATGAAACGAATTGGGGAGGATATTTATATGGTGTAATAGCTTTTGGGATTGGGATAGCCCCGCCCCCAAATCAGAAATCTGAAATCATACATCTTACATCATAAATCCATCACGGCTTTTAACTAAATGGATTTATTATGTATGAACTATGATTTATGATTTTCGGTAAACTAATCCTCCTATTTAATTAACTAATTTCTCACTTTCCTACTAATTTTCTTCCAAAAAACATCTTTCTCCCGACCAATAAATTACCGATAATTAAGTTATGTCTAGGTAGATGTAACTACGATAGTTTTAATGAGTAAACTATTCAAGTTTTAAGACTCAATCTGAACGACAACGTAACTTGATTTTAATGAGATATTTGTACGCTTTTCTTTTTATTTTTACCTCTCTTTCTCTTTTTGCACAAGACCGAGATGCTTCCGTTTACGGAACGATTAAGGATGCGGAATCTGGAGAAAACATTGATATTGTAACCGTTTATATTGAAGGCACCAATTTCGCGGTTGAAACCAATTCCAATGGTTTTTATCGAATCAAAGTGCCTTCTAATCAGCCTTTTACAGTCGCTTTTTCTAGAATTGGGTATAAACCAGCAGAAGTAGACATTACTGGATTGGGCACTGGCAAGTCTAGAAAAATAGATTTAGCCATGGTTGCCCTTGAATCAGATTTAGAAATTGTGGTCACCGAAAGCAAAATTGAAGAAGCGGGAATCGTCCGTGAAGAAGTGACGGAATTAAAATTATTACCTACTACTACTGGTAACTTAGAAAGTGTGCTGCCCTCTATTGCTTTAGGTACGAGTAGCGGGACAGGTGGCGAACTGAGTTCTCAATATAATGTAAGAGGAGGGAATTATGATGAAAACCTCGTTTATGTCAATGATTTTGAGATTTATCGACCACAATTAATTCGGTCTGGTCAACAGGAAGGTTTGACTTTTCCAAATATTGATTTGATTAGTAATTTATCTTTCTCTTCTGGTGGTTTTCAAGCTAAATATGGCGATAAACTATCCTCCGTGTTGGATGTACAATACAAACGACCCGAAGAGTTTAAAGCCTCTATTGGTGCTAGTTTCTTAGGTGGGTCTGCCCATATAGAAGGCAGTACAGGGATTGGAAAAGATGATTATCGAAAACTGCGGTATTTAGTCGGCGCACGGTATAAAACGACTCGATATTTATTAGGTAGCTTAGATACAAAAGGAGAATATGTTCCTAACTTCGGGGATATTCAGGCTTATCTAACTTACGATATTAGTCGAGATTTGCAGTTAGGTATTATTGGAAATTACAATCGAAGTGAATATAATTTCATCCCGACCTCTAGAAGTACTGCCCTTGGTTTAATTGACTTTACGCTAGAATTATTTTCGGTGTTTGAGGGGCAAGAAGTGGATGATTTTACGACAGGTATGGGAGGCGTATCTTTGACTTATTTACCTGACAGACAAAAAAATCCTATTTATTTAAAATTATTAGCTTCTTCTTATCAAAGTAATGAAAACGAGCGGTTTGATATTTTAGGTTTTTATCGCTTGGGCGAAATTAATACGGATATTAGCAGCGATAATTTTGGAGAAGTTGTCAATACCTTAGGTACAGGCACACAACATCAATTTGTACGAAATGCTTTGACTTCAAATGTGTCCAACATTCAACATAAAGGGGGCATCGAATTTCAATTAAGTAGCCCAAATGCACCTAGAACAGTCAGTCATTTTTTACAATGGAGTGCACGCTATCAAAGAGAAACCATCGACGATAAAATCAACGAATGGGAAAGACTAGATTCTGCGGGCTACTCCCTACCCTATGACCCGAATGCTGTTCAGATAGCGAATGTCTTAAAAACGAGAAATGATTTATCGTCTAATCGTTTTCAGGGGTCTATCCAAAACACCTATACCGTAAGAGAAGAAGGCAAAAAGGAAATGCAAATTACGGCAGGACTAAGAACCGCCTATTGGGATTTGAATAACGAGTTTTTTGTGACACCGAGAGTTCAGCTTTTATTTAAGCCTTTGGACCGTAAAAAGGATATTTCTTACCGTTTGGCTGCTGGATTATATTACCAATCCCCTTTTTATCGGGAATTAAGAAGAATCGATGGGACGATTAATCGAGATTTAAAATCACAAAAATCCTTACATGTTGTGGGTGGATTCACCCAAGATTTCTTTATGAAGAAAGTTAGTAAAAAACCTTTCCGTTTGATTTTGGAGGCTTATTATAAAAAATTGTGGGACATTGTTTCTTATGATGTAGATAACGTAAGAATTCGCTATTCTGGAGAAAATGATGCAACAGGCTATGTCGCAGGTTTAGATATGCGAATCAACGGAGAATTTGTAAAAGGAGCAGAATCTTGGATTAATTTATCTTTGTTAAGAGCAAGAGAAAGCTTGGATGGCGTACAGCATCAAGTTAGAGAAATCGGTGATGCGACTGGTCAAAATGTCAATGATGCTCCTCGTCCGACCGACCAATTCCTAACCTTAGCTATGTTTTTCCAAGATTATTTACCCGGTCGAGAGAACTTTAAAATGCACCTAAACTTTACCGTTGGGACTGGTTTACCATACGGTTTAAAAGATAATAATACCGTCTTTAGAAATACTTATCGCTACCGTCCTTATCATCGAGTGGATTTAGGCTTTTCTTTGGGGCTATGGGACAAAAGCCGTTTGGCCAAACGCCCTAAACACTTTTTGCGATTCACAGAAAAAACTTGGTTAAGTTTGGAGGTATTTAACTTGATGGATGTACAAAACGTCGCCTCTAATACTTGGATAAAAACGGTGTTTTCTCAGCAATACGCCGTCCCTAACTTTTTATCCTCTCGACGGATTAATTTGCGGATGAAGATGGATTTTTAGT
>CALJVJ010000223.1 GCA_937974625.1 uncultured Saprospiraceae bacterium | reverse complement strand
AGGCAGAATTAATTTCTATGCGTATTGGAATAACGATTTCTATATTGATAATTTATGCTACAGTAGGGTAGCAAGTATACCAGCAGCTAGTCGAGTTGCTAGGGTAGAAAACGAGTTGTTAGAAAATGTCGTAAAGCCAACCGCCACAACGATGACAACTGCTACTTCTGAATATTTTGCTACAAAGGTGACGCCTAGCACTACAGCTATAAAGAAAGACCTGAAGATTTTCCCAAATCCAACGACAGGCACTTTTCATTACCAAGGTCGGTTATCAACTTCGGAAACGGTTACGGTTGAAATATTCAATCAATTAGGGCAAAGTGTGCGACGAGTAGCCATAGCCGAGGCGAGTATCATTGACCTAGAATTGGAGTTGAATAATTTTCCAGATGGTATTTATTTGCTACAAGCTTATAGTGATAAATTACTAGATACGCAGAGGATTGTGTTGCAGCGATAGGGTAAGGAACCTACAAATTAATAAATGAAGAAAAGACCTCCAAGTGTATTTAAGACCTTGGAGCGTCTTAGACTAGTAAATATCCCTTAAAATAACCAAAGCATAAATTGAGCGTTTGCGCATAAGAGAGTGATGCTTCGGCCCCACTCGTTTTTTGGACAAAATTTGCTTTATTGAATTGCGTCATAGTGTTTTTTATTAACCAGACCAAAAACCATATTTTTTAAGAAATAGATGAAAATGGCTATCCATTAATGAGCACTATCAAGCAATAAATAGGTCTTAAAAGTCCCGATTTATAAGTTCAGACCTCGAGACTTCCTTTTTCATAGTAGAAAAGTAATTTTTTTTAATGTTGATAAGTGGCTGTAAATCAAATATTTAAGTACTTGTGGGAGTCTGAGTCTATAATTCTGGACGTCCTGATTTAGGTTTTGGGACTTTTAGACTTCGATTTGTACTTACATTTGTTTTGTACTTATCAAAAAAGAATTTATTGTTAAAAATAAGTAGTTTTTTATAAACCAGCGTTCTTCTTTTTTGAAGTATAGATAGTATACTGCGCTATTATGTTATCCTGCTAAAAAAGTGATTTTCCTTCAAAACACCCCTAGTTTTTAACAACGAATCACTGCAGCATAATTTTTAATAAAGTAGGTTACCGAACCATTTTCCATTTATAAAAAGATGGAACCCCAAAAGTAATTAGTGATATGCTAGCACCATTATCACCTTGGCGGAGCTATGCTTGATTTAAAAACCAATAATTATTTGACCTTAAAAATAGCCTAATTATGAACTTACAAATAACCCTTATTCTGATGAGTGTTTTACTGGTCATCATGTTTGGTTTATTACTATGGGTGATTCGAATGATGCTTAATAAAAAGGAAGTGGGAGATAATCCCAGAACAACTACAATTGTTTCGAAGGAAGCTCAACAGCCGCTTTATTCGAATTCTAATAAACCTAAATACGCTAGTTATAAACTACCCCTTGCCGAAAAGGAGCGATATACCCAAAAGGTAATAGCAGTATTAGAACAAGAAAAATTTTACCAACGAGCTGATTTAAACATCAAGCATTTGGCAAAGGAATTAGACTTGCCTAAACACCATTTGTCTCAAATTATTAACGAGCAATTAGGGACTAATTTCATAGATCTTATCAATCGATACCGGGTGGAAGCTGCAAAAGAGAAGCTGCAAGCATCTGAATTTCAAGAACTGAATATACCTGAGATTGGCCAAAAAGTTGGTTTTAAAGCCAAATCTACTTTCTATGCCGCTTTTAAAAAATATACAGGTAGTACACCTGGCGATTTCCGCAAGGGAGTGCAAAAGTTAAATACTCCAATTTGATTTTGACCAATTTCTAAATAAAAGAACCCTAATTTTTTAACTAAAAAAAAAAGAGAACATGAATGCTAAATTACCTCAATTATTGTGCTTGATAGCTGTCGGGCTATTATTATCAATCCCTACTTTTGGACAATCTCCAAATGACTTTGTTGAAAAAGTAAAAATGGGAACCAATACACTGACTATCGAAACAGATGGTCGATTCCAACATTTTGCTCTTGAAATAGTTGGACCAAATGATTTTTTTCTGAAAAAAGAATTGAACAATGTCACTGATATAGTGATTGACCGCAAAGAAATAATGGACAAAGATTTCGAAAGTGGTCGCTATCAATTGCAAATTACACCTAGTATTTTACTAAGTCAGCAGGAACAAAAAAGACTCCGATATTTAATGGCTACCGAACAATTGGAAAAAGTAGCTGCTGCCAAGGCTTTGCACCAAATCCCCGAAAAACTTGATAAATACACGTGGCATTTTAGTATTGAAAACCACGCCTTTGTCTTGCCAAAGCACGAAGCGAGTGGTTTGAAATTACTAAGTGAAGCCCCTCAGAAAAGCTTGAGTGCTTTGAAACTTGCCCCAGCTATTCCTCAAGCGACCTTTACTAGTTTATTGAATGAACCTAAACCTCAGTTTGTAGATCAAGTTTTTGTAGATGATATGATTATCGATGGAAGTTTGTGTGTCGGACAGGATTGTGTTAACGGAGAGTCTTTTGGTTTCGATACAGGAAGATTTAAAGAGAACAACCTTCGCATACATTTTAACGATACGAGTGCCTCTGCCTCCTTTCCTAGTAATGATTGGCGAATTAGCATCAATGATAGTACTAATGGAGGAAGTAGTTTCTTTGGAATAGATGATGCGACAGCGGGCATTCGACCTTTTCAAATTCAAGCAGGTGCGCAAAACAATGCTTTTATGATTGCGGCTAGTAGCAATGTAGGATTCGGGACGAGTACGCCTTCGAAAACTATTCATGTTGCAAATAATGATACCCCAACTTTGCGATTGGAACAAGATGGCGCGGGCGGTTTTTCTCCTCAAACTTGGGATATTGGTGGCAACGAAGCTAACTTTTTTATTAAAGATGTTTCTAATAGTTCTGCCATTCCTTTTAAGATTGCTATCGGTGCCCCTGCTAATAGTTTCTGCATTGCTGCGGATGGAAATATTACTACGGCGGGTACGATAAACGGCTCCGATAAAAGATTGAAAAAAGAGATTGCCGCTTTAGATAAAATGCTACCAATCATCCAACAACTTCAACCTAAGCAATATTACTACCGCCCAGAATTTGGCTTATCTAAAAATCTACAATTTGGTTTGATTGCTCAGGAAGTAGAAATGTTGTTTCCACATCTAGTTTCTAACATTAATCAAACCACAGCTGATGGAGAAAAAATGAAAGGGATTAACTATACCGCACTTGTTCCCGTGTTGATAAAAGGTATACAAGAACAACAGCAAGTTATTGATAGTCAAGAAGATAGAATTTTAGATTTAGAAAATCAATTAACTGCAATGAAGTCACTAAAAGCGGAGGTAGCTGCTTTAGCACAATTGGTAAAAGGTCAAGCGTCAACAGAAAAGAATGAGCAAGTAGGAGCGGAGAAGTAATTTTTATTAAAAAAGTATTATCAAAAAATTAAATAAAATTATCATGAAAAATATATTCACACTAAGTATCATATTATGTTGTTTTGGATTCGTTAATCCTGCTTTTGCACAGGTAGATGAAAATAGTAGAACGCCCGAACAATTAGCCAAAAAGAGAGAGGTAACTCCTGCTCCTCCTGTTATTACCGCTACTTCTAGAAATAGCGAAGACGATGGAGATGAAGGGCAATACGCAGATGATACGCCTTCTGAAGCTATAGATATTTTTGTCGTAGCGGAAAAAATGAAGGAGTTAGAAGAAATGGTGTATTTATTACAAATTCAAAATGAGCAATTAAGTGCAGAAGTACTGGCGGCCAATCGTAAAACGGATTTGTGCTGTAGTTCTTCTACCAAACTGACCGCTAATGGTGGCTACTTATTGCAAAATTCCCCTAATCCATTTTACCACCAATCAAAGATTAGTTATGTCCTTCCAGAAGGTCACGGAATAGGGCAAATAGATATTCGAACCTTAGATGGTAAAATTTTAAAGACTTTCCCTGTTAGACAGCAGGGGGCAGGTGCTATCTCCGTTGAATCAGCTGGCTTAGAACCTGGGACTTATGTCTATTCTTTGACGATTAATGGAGCGGTGGTAGATTCTAAAATTATGATGTTGACGAAGTA
>CALJVJ010000222.1 GCA_937974625.1 uncultured Saprospiraceae bacterium | reverse complement strand
TTTGGTCAATGCAGTAGTACCAAGAATGAAAGAAGGCGGTCGTTTATTCTACATTGGTGCAGGTACTAGTGGACGACTAGGAGTCGTCGATGCGTCCGAATGTCCACCAACCTTTGGCGTAACGGATGATTGGGTGATAGGTATCATTGCAGGAGGAGATAGTGCCATTCGAAAAGCAGTAGAATTTGCAGAAGATGATGTGGATTTAGCTTGGAAAGATTTGCAAACTTACCATTTGACCAAGCAAGATGTTGTGGTAGGGATTGCTGCGTCAGGGACTACTCCTTATGTAGTACGAGGTTTAGCTACTTGCCGTAAAAATGGTATTACAACAGGCTGTATCACTTGTAATCTTGGTTCTCCGATGGCAGCTGAATCGGACCATCCAATAGAGGTGGTAGTTGGTCCAGAATTCGTAACTGGAAGTACACGAATGAAATCTGGAACTGCTCAGAAATTAGTGCTGAATATGATTTCTACGAGTGTCATGATTCAGCTTGGTAGAGTGCAAGATAATCGTATGGTCGATATGCAATTGAGTAATAATAAGCTAGTAGATAGAGGTACTAAAATGGTGATGAGTGCTTTAGAAAATGTGAATTATGAAAAGGCGAAAGCTTTATTGTTGGAACATGGGAGTGTTCGAAAAGCAGTGGATAGTCAACAATAGTTGTGAGTGGTAAGTGGTGAGTGGTAAGTAAGCTGCTAGATTTGCATTTCTTCTTTGAACTTGATGCTTGAACTTACACATGACGAATGTTTTTAAATATATTCTTTTTCTTTTTTTAGCAGTTGCCTTTTTTCTGCCTGAATATTATTTGCCTGTATTGGAACAGCAGATGGGCTGGCAAGCAGCAGCCTTAGGAGGAGATGTTGCTCCAAAAAATAAGCCTATTTTCTTTCCTAAAAAATGGATGAATGGGCGTTATCAAAAACAGTACGAAGGGTATCTGAAAGACCAAAGTTCCACCAGAGATTTATTAGTTCGAACTCGCAACCAAGTAGCATATGATTTATTGAATACCATTGGTAATCACACGATTATTCCCGGTAGTGATGGTATGTTGTTCAGTAAAGATTATGCGGATGCAGCGGTAGGAAGAGATTTTAAAGGCGAAGAATGGATAATCCGCCAAACTCAAAAACTAAGAACAATCATTAATTATTTTAAGGAGAAAGGAGTGGCTTTTCTCATCCTTCTTCCACCAGGGAAACCTCATGTTTATCCCGAACAATTACCCCAAAATTATCGTAGCACGACTAAAAAACCAACCAATAGAGCAACCTTTATCAACCAGTTTAAAGTTAATAATATTCCATTCTTAGATTTTGATTTTTTTTTAGATTATGAAACGCAAACTGGAATGCCTGTTTATCCAAAGGCAGGATTGCATTGGAATTATTTAGGCGCGGCACTTGCTGCTGATTCGATAACTAGCTATCTAAAGCGACAATATGTATTGACCCTTCCTGCTTTCAAATGGCCAGCTACCATTCCTTTTTCTACGGATTTTGAAGGAACCGATACAGAATTATTGAGAAGTGCTAACTTATTACAACCTCAGGAGTTGCCACCTATGCCTTATCCTGTTATTCAATTCGAGACTTTATCTGATAGTTTAGCTCCTAAAGCCGTTGTTATTGGAGATAGTTATTATCAAATTTTATTGAAAAAAGGATACCATGAAGCTTTGTTTCAAGAGGGTAGCCCCTACTGGCATTATTTTGGGGCGGAAGGTTTTAAAAGTACCGATAAACTTAAAAAGTTTGCTAAAAATACACGACCCATAATGCGAGAATTAGAAAATATGGACTTAATCGTTTTAGCTAGTTCAGAAACCAATTTAACTAGATTTGGGTTTGGCTTTATTGATTATGTGTATGAGCAAATTAAAACCGAAAATAAATAAACGGATTAAAGTCTGATGCCATCGTTTCTACTAAACAATAACTGCCTAATATAAAAGCCAAAAAGGACTTTAGTAGGAGCATCCGAGTGTTTGGCGCATTAGCAAAAATGTTAGCTACCTTCTTTTCCATTTTTGGGAGTAAACCAAAGAAAGCAAAAACAATGGCGACTACTAATACCAACCAGAATTTATTGGATACATAATAGACTATACCTCCTAAATCCATTGAAAATAGCTGTTGTATATAGCCTACTGCATCACTAAAACTATCGGCACGAAAGAAAATCCAACCAATTAACACAATGAAATAGGTAATTAACATTGCAGGGATTTTTCCTAATTTGGTCAAATACTTAATTAAAAATAAGCGGTCTAAGATTAGAAATAGGCCGTGAAAAGCACCCCAAAATATAAAAGTCCAAGCGGCCCCATGCCATAAGCCTGATAAAAGAAACACCGTCCATAAATTAAAATACATTCGTCTTTTACTAACTCGATTTCCACCTAAAGGAATGTATAGATAATCGCGCATCCAATTACCTAAAGTAATGTGCCATCGTCGCCAAAATTCACTGATGTTTTGAGCGATGTATGGAAAATTAAAGTTTTCTGGAAACCGAAATCCTAGCATCCGAGCCAAGCCAATCGCCATGTCCGAATACCCGCTAAAGTCATAATAAATTTGAAAAGAATAGGCTATAATTCCCAACCAAGCCGTTGCCATATTCAAATTACCCAAAGGCATTTCAAAAATGCCATCTACAACCACTCCAATCGTATCTGCTATTAATACTTTCTTGGATAAACCAATAATAAATCGAAAAAATCCACTTAATTTAAAATCTATAGTATCTTGCTGTTGTCGATTAATTAGTTGGGCTGCGACCTCATTAAAACGAATAATTGGCCCTGCAATTAATTGTGGAAATAACAGGATATAAAGCGCATAATTCTGAAATTGGACTAATGGTGCTGTCTTTTTAGTCCAGCAATCTATGACGTAGCTAATTCGCTGAAAGGTGATAAAGGAAATGCCTATGGGCAATACGATAGCTTTCATAGCAATCCCATTAGCACCCCATAATTGTACAAATTGATTGATATTGCCTACAAAAAAATTAAGATATTTGGCAATTAGTAGTAATAATAAGATGAGGGTCAGATTAAGTCCATATAACCATTTTTGGAGTGAACCAATGGACAAATTTGTCAAGCGAACTAGATAAAAATCTATAATTAAAGAAGGAAACAGGAATAGAAAGAACTCTGGCGCTCCCCAAGCATAAAAGAAACAGCTACCAACGAGCGCTACGGTGTTTTTCCATTGGCTTGGTGCCGCAAAATAGAACAGTAAAAAAATAGGTAAAAAATACCACAAGAAAAGGAGTCCGCTAAAGACCATTTTAACTCATTAGTTTTTATTTAATCTTAAATATTTTAGGATGACAAATTTTGCATCTGCTTCGGATAAGGGCAAATTTAGACAAATTTTAAAGGAGTTTTTAAGTGTGCTACTGTTCGTATTACTTTTATTGGCAGGTGCTGCTTTTTTAATGAACCTTCATATCCCATCTGTGCAAAAATATGCTTGTAATATGGAAAAAGTGGTGCAATGGAAAAAGAAGCCACATTTTGTAAGCAATGGACGGTATTTTGCCAATGGTCAATTTCAATCTAAGGAGAGGGTGCATACGGGAAATTATAGTGTAAAGACGAACCAACAAAATCGATTTGCTTTAGCTCACAAATACCCTAATTTAACAGGTCAGGAGTTGGTAACTATAACTGCTTGGCGATACGGTGGAAATCAAAAGAATGGAAGTATTGTTATGAGTGTACCGAATAAAGTTCTCTGGAAATCTGGAGCTACTGTTATCGAAAAAAAAGAGAACGGTTGGGAAAGAATTCAATTAATTCAATCTATTCCGATGGCCGCAAAAAATAAAGCACTAACGATTTATTTGTGGAATACGAGTAAAGAAATAATCTATTTTGATGATTTAACTGTAAAAATAGAACAAAAGGAGGTTTTATAATTGTAGGTGAATATGGTCATCATGACGCACTGCATGACAGCCATGATAGCGAATTTTAGCATAATTGCCCAATCCCCAACGGGTCTTTAAATGTGGTTCTAGAAATATTTTCCCGACAGCTTTTTGCTTCGCCAATAATTGTATTAATCGTTTGGTTTTAGCATCATCTACTATAATTTTGTCTTTATTCCATTGCGGAGTTATTTTTTCTAAAACGCTATATTGCCAATGTCCTTTTTTGCGACAAATGTTAGGTTGATTCACTTCGCCCTTTCGTGGGGTTTCATTAACGCCATAGCCAGTAAAAGAAGGACTTGTATTCCTTATTTTTAAGGTTTGGGCATCTTTATAAACAAAAGCAAGGTCTAATTTTCTACCATCATTATGACTCAAATGCGGTAATAATGGGAAGCCATTCCAAAAAGGGAAATTGGCATCTAAATAAACGATTTGACAATTAGGGAATTCTTTTTTTAAAGTATGTGCAGTACGAGCTATTACCTCTACCAGACGAGGTTTTACATAATGTCGATTTAGCAAGTAGGTGAAAATTGTTAAGGGTTTTATCGCTGATTTTTGCGTGGCATAATAGGGCATCGGCACTCTTCCAAATTGTTTAGCAATGGGTGGAATAATTAAGAAAGTTGCTACTAGATATAAGGTTAAGTATAGGCCTATTCGACCCAATGTCCCCATTTTGTTTCTACTCCGTTTTTCAAGGATTATTTTGACTGCTTGATAAAGTAGATAGATTAACCCACCAACTTGAGTGAGCACGGTTAATAATAAGATTATGGAAATTCTTTTTAAAAAGGTGAGCATTGGCTATTGGGTTTGTCATAGGATGTCTACCGATAGGTAGAAATGATGAAGTATAAACGATAATTTGTATTAATTATTGACTTAGTATTTATACATTTACTGTTAAATCCCTGATTAAAATTAGTTTCACACAAAGGCACTACGACACAACGTTGTAATAAGCTGATTGTTAAATTATTGTGTGCCGATGGCTATCGGGATGTGAAATTTAACAGTAAATTAGTGTGAGTACTTATATAGATAACCAACTACAAGAATAGAAAATAAAAAATAGGACCTTGAAATTATCCATTGGCTCAAAGTCTAGTTTTGCCAACGGATGTTTGCCAACGGATATTTTTATTCTTTCGAGATTCTCTAAACGAATTCATTGTTCATAGTTCATCATTCATAGTTCATCACTCATCATTTTCCACCATGAATCAATTAAAAGTAGGCGTTGTCGGTTTAGGCAGAATAGGCCAAGTACATTTGGAAAACTTGGTTTACCGAATTCCAATGGCTAAAGTTATTGCTGCTTCTACGCCAAGTGATACGGGATATGCCTTTGCCCAAAATTTAGGAGTAAAAGAACTTTATAAAGATTCTTTGAATGTTATTAACCATC
The DNA here is from genome assembly GCA_937974625.1 of uncultured Saprospiraceae bacterium. Taxonomy (GTDB): domain Bacteria; phylum Bacteroidota; class Bacteroidia; order Chitinophagales; family Saprospiraceae; genus JAFMDF01. The sequence goes on along the minus strand of CALJVJ010000222.1, from coordinate 2,507 downwards.
CAGATGTGGAGGCGATTATTCTTTGTTCACCTACGGATACGCATTTGCCATTTATCAAAGCAGCAACCAAAGCGGGTAAACATATTTTTTGCGAAAAGCCATTGGAGTTAACGGTTAAAAAGATTGAACAAATCCGACAAATGGTCGCCCAATCTGGAGTGAAATTACAAGTCGGATTTAATCGACGCTTTGACCCTAATTTTGCGGCAGTACAACAGCAAGTCAGCAAGGGAAAAATTGGGGAACCTCATATTTTAAAAATTACGAGCCGAGACCCTGCGCCTCCTCCTATCAAGTTTATTAAAGTTTCGGGGGGGCTATTTATGGATATGACCATTCACGATTTTGACATGGCAAGATTCATAGTTGGCAGTGAGGTGATTGAAGTATTTGCAAAAGCTGCCGTTAGAGTGGATGAAGCCATTGGTGAAGCGGGAGATATTGATACGGCAGTGATTACCCTGAAATTTGCAAATGGTTGCTTAGCGGTGATTGATAATAGCCGAAAAGCGGTGTATGGTTATGACCAACGATTGGAAATTTTTGGCTCTAAAGGAATGAGTAAGATTGGCAACTCTTATGCGGATACGCAGCAGTTTTATGATAAAAAAGGAAGCCATCGAGGATTACCTTTTAACTTTTTTATGGACAGGTATACCGAATCTTACTGTAATGAAATGCGGGCTTTTATTGCTTCGGTAAAAAATAATAAACCGATTCTTGGTACAGTAGATGATGCTTTGATGGCAACTAAAATTGCGATTGCTGCGAATGAATCTGTGAAGAAGAATAAACCTATTCGTATTCGGTGAGTTAATTATTTTTTGAACCACAAAAGTTCACAATAGGACACAAAAGAGATGCACAAAAGTTTATTTTATTCTTCTTTTGTGAAATCCTTTTGTGTTCTTTGTCCCTTTTGTGGTTCAAAATGTCTATTTTAGATTTTAGTATAATCTGCTGATTAATAGCTTCTTAGCCACAGCCTTTCTATTTTTAGTTTTTATTTTTAAAATATATAACCCATTTTGAGTATTGGATAAGTCTATCATTTCTTTTTGCTCCACGACATTACCAATGACCTGTTGGCTTACCTCCTGTCCAAATTGATTAAACAAGGTTAATTCGACCTTTTCGCCTTTCAATTTACTCAAATCAATAAACGCTTCGGTCCTTGCTGGGTTGGGAAATAAGGCAAAATCAGCAGGGGTGAACTCAATGTTTCTATCTTGAGCATTGCCGCCTATTGCTACCGATTCTTTTCTTTCACAGATAGGTTTCCAGTTTTCATCGTAAGCATTGATGCTGATATGGTAGGTACCTGCGGCTAAATTTGGAAGGTTGATGATTTCTTCGCAATCAGCGAAGCATTCGTAAACGGTTGCGTAATTATTATCGAAGACTTTTACAATTTCTATGGGGGCAGTCAGATTTGAAATAACTAATTCTTGATTTGTCGGATTAACTTGCACTATTTCGCATGGAGAAGATGGTATAATTGGACAACTGCTACGAATTTCAGAAGGAGAATTACAGATTGAAGCATTATCTCTTATGGTGATAGTACCTATAATTCTTCCATTATTTCGGTCACCGTCTAATAAATGCAGCAGTAGACAACAATCAGCTAATTGAAAATTTTGAGAAATTCGTAAATCCCCTTCTATCAATTGTATATTTCTTAAAGCCGATATATCTGTAAGATTACTATTATTATGTATTTCGACTGTACCTCTATTAATATCTAAAATTGTTTCTAAACTTTCTAAACCATTTAAATTAATTAGACTAGGATTATCTCTAATAATTAGCCAATCGGTAGATGTCGTTTGAAGAGAAGAAAGCCCGTTGATAGAGGTCAATGCATCATTATTGTGAAACCGAATTTGAAGCCCAATCGTATGTAAGCTTTCCAGTTCATCAACGTGCTGGATTAGTGGATTATAAGTGATAGAAAATATATTACCAACAGATTCCAATTGCTCCAAACCACTCACATTGAGTAATTTTTCATTACCTGATACTCCAAAGGAGATACCAACTTGAACTAGAGAATCTAGACCCTTTAAAGTTGTAAGATTTGTATTTTTTATCCTAACACCTCCTTCAACTTTTTTAATGCCGACTAAATTTACCAGAGAGAAAATATCACTACTTATTGCAGCTTCATCATTGATATTAAAAAATTCAGTTCCAATATCTAAGGTACCTTCAATCACTTCACATCCACAAAAAGCATCTACATCTGCTTGAGTCCGGAGAACCACATCCCCTTGACACACAGAAGTGTCACAAGGTTCTCCACCATTTATTACCTCAATATCCTGTTTATCCTCACAAATAAACGACCAGTTTGCATCATAAAACTGGACATCCGTATGATATATTCCCTCCCCTTCAACTGGAACGACTAACTCATTTTCGCAACTTGCCGTACATTCAAAAATGATTTGATAATTGGCATCAAACACCTTCACTATGGCGTTTGGCGCATCAATATTGGAAAA